>CAXTCV010000260.1:0-5031 GCA_964242725.1 uncultured Methylobacterium sp. | reverse complement strand
CTCGGCGGCCGCCTGACGCTCGAGGCGATGACCGAACTCAAGATGATCACCATCACACGGTCGGCGTGATCGCCGACGCGAAGGGAGAAAGCCTCATGTCGTCGAACTCACCGCTCGACACTACGCCCCTTGCAAATGAGCGGATCACCCCGAAGGCCGCCGCCGACCTCCTGGCCGATCTCGTCGACGTGCTGCTGCCCGGCGATCCATCCTGGCCCTCGGGCGCGGCGGTCGGCGTGCAGTCTTTGCTCGCGCTCCGCCTTCTGGAACAGAGGGGCAAGCGCGAGTTCGCCAAGGTAGCCGAGGCGCTCCTCGCCGCTGGCGGACCGCTGGCGGGGCACGACGAGGTGCAGCGTGTCGCCATCGTCCAGCGTTTCGAAACAAACGAGCCCGCGCTCTTCGGCTGGCTGCGAGATGCCGCCTACGTCACCTATTACGAGAACCCCTTTGTGGCCGAGGTCATCAACGCCAAGGGCAATAGCTACGAACTGCGCCCGCACAACAAGGGCTACGCGGTGCCGCGGTTCGATCTGACCCGCAACACACCGCGACACGGGCGCGGGCGCTACGTGCCGACCGCAGCCGTGCAGCGCGTCGACACCTCCGCCCTCGATCTCGCCGGCGAGCGCACCCAAGCCTGGGGACTGAAACGATGAAACCGAACCCCGACTGCGACGTCCTCATCATCGGCGCAGGCGCCACCGGATCGCTCGCCGCCACCGTCCTGGCGCGAGCCGGCCTCGATGTCGTCTGCCTCGAACAAGGTGCCTGGGTGGAGCCCGGCGACCACCCCCACTACAGCTCCGACTGGACCTGGCAGCGCCGCACTAACTGGAACTCGGACGTCAACAAGCGGCATCATCCCGACGACTACCCGGTCGAGAGCGACAGCTCCCAGGTGCTGATGTGGAACGGCGTCGGCGGCTCCACGAACGTCTATGGTGCCATCTGGCCCCGGTACCGGCCGTCCGACTTCCGCAAGGGCGACGAACACGGGCTGCAGCCAAATTGGCCCATCGCCTACGAGGACCTCGCACCTTTCTACGAGGCCGCCGACCGGCTGATCGGCACCAGCGGTCTCGCTGGTGACCCCGCCATGCCACCGCGCGAGCCGTGTCCCACTGGACCGCTACCGTTCACTCGCGCGGCCGGGCGCTTGGCCGAGTCCTTCGACAAGCTGGGCTGGCACTGGTGGCCGGCCGAAGCCGGAGTGATCTCGGAAAACTACGACGGCCGACCCGGCTGCAACGGCTGCGGCATCTGCAACGGCTGCCCGCGCGGCTCGATGAGCAAATTTTCCCTGTCGATCGTGCCGAAGGCTTTGGCCGCCGGCATGAAGCTGCGCACCCACGCCCGCGTACTGCGCATCGAGAAGGGATTAGACGGGCGGGCGAAAGGCGCGACCTTCATCGATCGCAATACCGGCCTCACCGAGTTCCAGGGCGCCAAGATCGTCATTGTCGCGGCCAACGGTGTGGGCACGCCACGCCTGCTGCTGGCGTCCGGCAATCTCGCCAACAGCTCCGACCAGGTCGGGCGCAACCTACTGCACCATACACTGGTCAGCTCCGAGATGTGGGTCGAAGAGCCCATCGAAAGCCACATGGGCTACGTCGCCTCGCTGATCGGGCGCGAATTCGCCGAAACGGACATCAGCCGGGGGTTCGTCAACGGCTTCCAGTTCAACTGCCTGACCGGCACCTCGTCGGCCGGCGAGACGGCGGCCGGCTGGGTCACGGATACTAAGGCACCTTGGGGCCACGACCATCACGGCTGGTTCGAGCGGCACTTTGGTCACGTCATCGGCGTGCATGCCATCGGTGACGACCTGCCCAACCCCGAAAACCGCGTCACGCTCGACCCGAACGCGACCGACAGCGACGGCATTCCCGCCGCCAAGCTGCACTATACCCCCGGTGAGAACGATCGGCGCATGATGAACTTCATGCTCGACCGACTGGCCGATATCGGCAATGCCGCCGGCGCCTTCGAGGTGAAGCTGACGGACTATCGCGATAAGGACGGCGTCTACCGCACACCGGCCTGGCACATGATCGGCACCTGCCGCATGGGCGAGGATGCGAGCTCTTCGGTGGTGAACAAGTGGAACCAGAGTTGGGATGTGCCCAACCTCTTCATCGTCGACGGCAGCGTCTTGACGACCGGCGGCGTCGTCAATCCGACGCCGACGATCTCGGCCCTGGCACTGCGGGCCGCAGGCTACATCCGCGATAATTTCGACCGTTTGACCGGCACCTCGCGTACGATGGCGGCTTGATCCATGCTGCAACCACCGCCCGCCGAACCCGGCATGCCGATTGATGAGATCGATACACCGGCCCTTGTCGTCGACCTCGACGCCTTCGAATACAACCTTGATACCATGGCGCGGCTGGCCGCAGAGGCTGGCGTCAAGCTCCGACCTCACGCTAAGACTCACAAGTCACCCGTTGTCGCGCACCTGCAGATGGCGCATGGCGCGGTGGGACAGTGTGTTCAGAAGATCGCCGAAGCCGAGGTGCTGGCCTGGGGTGGAGTCCCCGACATCCTGGTCAGTAACGAGGTGGTCAGCCCGCGGAAGCTCGCGCGGTTGGCGGCGCTCACTCGAATCGCAAAGGTCGCGATCTGCGCCGACCATGTGCGGGGCGTCGAGGCGATCGAGGAGGCGGCCCGGGACGCCGGCGTCCGCATTACGGTGCTGGTAGAGATCGATGTCGGTGCCGGCCGCTGTGGCGTGCCGCCGGGGCCGGCGGCCGTGGCGCTGGCGCAGCGGATCGACCACAGCCCGCATCTTCATTTTGGCGGGTTGCAGGCCTACCATGGAAGGGCGCAGCACCAGCGGACGCCGGAGGAGCGTACCGCTAGTATAAGCGCCGCCGCGCGAAAGACTGGCGACCTTGTCGAGGATCTCAGAAGGGTCGGGCTCGACTGCGCCATTGTCGGCGGCGCCGGCACCGGCACCTTTGCGCTAGAGGCGGCGAGCGGCGTCTATACCGAATTGCAGGTCGGCTCCTACGCCTTCATGGACGCCGACTACGGGCGCAACACCCCGGCGCCGCCTTTTCGGAATGCGCTCTTCGTGCGCGCCACCGTGATGAGCGTGCCCCACCCCGGCCTCGCCGTTGTGGATGCGGGGCACAAGGCGGTGGCGGTCGACAGTGGACTGCCGCTTGTCTGGGAACGCCCGGGCGTCACCTATGTCGGCGCCTCCGACGAGCACGGCAATCTGGCGCTCGCGGCCGACGCAGAAACTCTTCGGATCGGCCAGCAGATCATGCTGGTGCCGGGCCATTGCGACCCCACGGTGGACCGCTACGATTGGTATGTTGGGGTACGCAACGGCCGGGTGGAACGCCTTTGGCCAGTCGCCGCTCGCGGCGCAATGGCGTGAGGATGGCTCATGCGCATGCTTGAGGGCCGGCGCGTCCTGATCACCGGCGCAGGCGGCGGCATTGGCCGCGCCATGGTCGAAGCCTTCACATCGGCCGGCGCGCAGGTGGTCGCCTGTGACCGCACGGCGGAGATCCTGGCCGGGGTGACGGCTGCCGAGCAGGAAGTCTTCGACCTAACCGATCCTGCCGCCTGCCGTGCGTCGCTCGAGCGGATCGAGGCGGTCGGCGGCCTGCCCGACATAGTTGTCAGCAATGCCGGCCACACCAGGGCCGAAACTTTCGCCCAGGTGGACGATGCAGTCTGGCGGCAGGAACTCGACGTCAACCTGACCAGTGCCTGGAACCTAACGTCGCCATTGCTGCCTGGAATGCGGGAGCGCGGGCACGGCACTTTCGTCTTCACCGCTTCGGTCAACGCCTTCTCGCATTACGGCAACCCGGCCTATTCGGCGGCCAAGGCCGGGCTCCTGGCCCATATGCGGGCGATCGCGACGGAATACGGCCACCACGGGATCCGGGCCAATGCGGTCTGTCCGGGTTCCGTGCGCACGACCGCCTGGGAGCACCGCCTTGCGAAGGACCCGGGTGTGCTGGAGCGGGTGTCACGCCTCTATCCGCTCGGGCGCATCGTCGAACCGGCCGAGGTGGCCAACGCCGCTCTGTTCCTAGCGAGCCCGATGGCGTCGGGTATCACCGGTGTCGCCTTGCCGGTCGACGCCGGCTTGTCGGCAGGCAACCTGCCGTTCATCGCCCAAATCGCTTGATGCGCACGCCGACGTTGAAAGGATTGCCGATGCACGCCGCGATGTGGACCTACCCTTGGGACATCCTCGACCTCGGCGCCGATGTCGTCCTTGGCGAACTTGCGGCCGCCGGCCTCGACACGGTGAGCCTCGCGACCTCCTATCATGCGGGCCGCTTCCTCCAAGCGCGCAGCCCCATCCGGAAATCCTACTATCCGGAGGACGGGACGATCTACTTCCGGCCGACCCCGGGATTTTGGAGCGATGCCCGCATCGTGCCGACGGTCGCGAGCGTCGTGGATGAGGGCGACGTACTGGCCGACCTCGTTCGCCGCCGCGACGCGGGTCGAGGCCCGCGCGTGGGCTGCTGGACGGTGTGCCTGCACAATACCCGCCTAGGAATGCTGCATCCCGAAGCCGTGACTCGCAACGCCTTCGGCGACCCGAACTACTACAGCCTGTGTCCCTCGCATCCTGATGCCCGCGCCTATGTCACAACGCTCGTCCACGACATCAGCACCCACTACAGGCCCGATGTTATCGAGCTCGAAAGCCCGTCCTTCATGGGCTTCGCGCACGGCTTCCACCACGAGAAGGACGGTGTGGGCCTTTGCCCGGAGGATGACTTCCTTCTATCGCTCTGCTTCTGTCCGGCCTGCCTCGCGCGGGCCGCTAAGGCGGGCGTCGACGGCGAGAAGGCGCGCGTTACGGTCAGGCGCTGGATCGCTGAGACCTGCGAGCGGGAGATGCCCGCGCCCCGCTGGCCCGACTTCCCGGGGTGCGGGCTCGACGTTTTCCAGCCCTGGCCCGAGGTCTTCGCCTATGCGACGTGGCGCTTCGAGCCTGTCACCAGCCTCATCGCGACCATCCGCGAGCGCACCGCCCCTGCGACGCGC
>CAXTCV010000259.1:0-5080 GCA_964242725.1 uncultured Methylobacterium sp. | reverse complement strand
CCGGCAAGGTCGGCGGCCCGGTCGCGCTGACGGGCTTCGTCCGCTACGCCCTCGGCGAGGGCATCGAGAAGGAAGACGGTCCGGACTTCGCCACCGAGGTCGCCCAGCAGGCCGGCCGCGCCTGATTTCTCGGGCCGCCCGGTCCGCGGATTCAGAAAAACCCCGTCCGGCGCGCGCCGGGCGGGGTTTTTTGGTTGTGGCCCCCTCGATGCGATAACCGGTGTTGCAGCGCACACCCCAACTCGCGGACGCGCACTATCTTGGCGGTATGGCTCTGAAACCCTTCTCCTATCTCATGATCGGCGTGTTCGCGTCCGGTCTCGTCATGACCGTCCTCGGCGCCCTCGGCGTCCTGGCGGGAAGCTGAAAGCCGGCGCCGGCGTGAGGGTCTTCGCTCATGCCGGCGCCGCATCGATCCAGGCCCGCCCGTCCCAGATCCGGACCGAGATGGCGGCGCAGCCCCCGTCCACGAGGATGCGGTTAGAGGTGTTGGGCTCGTTCCCGCGCAGGCGGGTCGAGGTCGCCGAGCCCGCTTGGACCGCGAGCATCTGCCCCCGACGGACGCGCAGCGCGCCGCGATCCACCACAGCCGCCTCCGGGCCGTCCCCGCCCCCGTAGCGCGCGTAGCGGCGATGCAGGTGCCCGGCGTGGGGAAGCCGGACCCCGCAGCGGCGGGAGAGGCGGCCAGCGGCAGGCCGGCGCGCCCCACGAGACGGGATGCCTCGTCCCAGGGCGGCGGCATGAACGGAGGGTGGCCGACCACGATCTTGAACCGGTGCCCGGGCATGGCTGCGACGCGCGCCTCGGTGCGGGCGATCTGGCTGCGGCGGATCATCCCCTGCGACCAGTCCCCCTCGGGGGGCCAGCGCCGCACCGTATTGAGGCAGACGACGCCGATCTCCGCATCCGCAAAACACGGCTCCGTGTCCGGCGCGATCGCTCGCCTAGAGCGGGTGAACGGCCTGAGGAAGCGCTGCGGCAGGTGGTAGGGCGAGATGTCGTGATTGCCCGGCACGCCGATCCGGGGCTGCGCGAGGCGGTCCAGGAAGGCGCGGGCCTGCGCGAATTCTGAAGGCCGCGCCGCCATGGTGAAGTCCCCCGAGGCGACGTTCAGGTCCGGGGCGTCCCCGTTCAGCTCGTCGACCAGCGCCTCGACCACGACCGGGTCTGTCCGGCCGAGATGGAGATCGGAGATGGGGCTGATCCGCCTCATGCGCCCCCGATGCCGTCCCCGAGGCGCGGGCCGGTCTCCTCCGTGCGGGGCGCGATCACCGTCAGCGCGTGGCGGCGGATCCGATAGCGCAGGGGCGTGGGGATCAGCAGCACCTCGCCGTCATTCATGACCCGCAGTGTCCGTCTGCGCGAGCCGATGGTCAGGTCGCTCACCGGCATCCGCTCGACCTCGGGAAGCCGGCGCCAGTCGCCCAGGGCGAAGCCGAGGGCGAGCCGGAGGCTGCGCCACACCGACAGGTCAGCGACGACGGAGAGCGTGAGCCGGCCGGCATCGATCGGTGCCCGCATCAGCACCTGGCCCGGCCGCTCCACATAGTCGCCGACCACCACCGCCATCAGCCGCACCCGCAGCCGGCGCGCCTTCCCGTCGATCAGCCCGGTCACGGAGAGCCGCGGATAGCGGCCGAGATGGCGCAGCATGCCGATCGTCCAGCGCAGCAGCGTGCGGAAAGCCCGGCGCTCGCGATGCGCCTCCCGGTGCCGGGCGACCCGCGCGGGCATGCCGAGCACCGAATTGATCACGAAGATGCGGCCGTTCACGTCGCCGACATCGATCGGGCGCCGCACGCCCGCAGCGAGATTGGCGATGGCGCCGTCGAGGTCGAGGGGCAGGCCGAGATCCTTCGCCAGCAGGTTCATGGTGCCGAGCGGCAGGATGCCGAGCGGTGTCGCGTGCCCGACCAGGGCGGCCGCCGCGCAGGCGACGGTGCCGTCGCCCCCGGCCACCACCACCGCGTCGATCCCCGGCTCGGTCACGGCGGCGGCGATGCGCGCCGGCAGGGACGCCCCCCGGTCGGCCTCGCCCAAAGCCTCGATCCCCGCGGCGGCAAGCCGCGCCCGGATCGCCTCCGGCGTCGCGCCGGCGCCGACGCCGCCCGATGCGGTATTGATCACCAGTGCGATGCGCATGGCCGTCCCGGGGTGGTCGATCCGGCCCGCTTTGCCAGGGCTGCACGTCGTTCCCGTGTCGGTCGCGATTCGACCGACGATCCCCGCCGAATGGCGCAGCGCCCCTCGACGCCGCTCCCGCGCCTGACGTAGAAGCCTCCCGGTTTGCGCGATGCGGGATGGGGTCGGAGACCGAGATGCCGGAGACGACGCCGTTTCGCCGAATCCTCCTGAAACTGTCGGGCGAGGCGCTCGCCGCCCCGGACGGCTACTGGCTGCATCCGCCGACGCTGGCGGCGCTCGCCGAGGACATCGCCCGCACCATCGAGACCGGCGCCGAGATCGCCATCGTGGTCGGCGGCGGCAACATGATCCGCGGAGCGACGATCTCCGCGGCCGGCTGGATCGATCGGGCCACCGGGGACTCCCTCGGGATGATGGCGACCGTGATGAACTCGCTCGCCATCGAGACCGCGCTCAACGCCGCCGGCGTCCCGGCGCGGACCATGTCGGCGGTGTCGATGCCGACCATCTGCGAGACCTATGCCCGCCAGCCGGCCTTGCATCATCTCGACAAGGGCCAGGTCGTGGTCCTCGCCGGGGGCACCGGCAACCCGTTCTTCACCACCGACACCGCCGCGGTGCTGCGCGCGGCCGAACTGCGCTGCGACGCCGTGCTCAAGGCGACGCAGGTCGACGGCGTCTACTCGGCCGATCCCAAGACGAACCCGAGCGCCACCCGCTACGACCGTCTCACCCATGACGAGGCGATCGCCCGCGACCTGAAGGTGATGGACACCGCCGCCTTCGCCCTGGCGCGGGAGAGCCGGCTGTCGATCGTGGTCGGCTCGCTCCACCCGCCGAGCTCCATCGCGGCGATCCTCTCGGGGGCGGCACCCTCGACCCTGGTGTCGCCCTGACGGGCTCCGCAGGCAGGATCCGGGTCGCGAGAGGTTTGCGGCCCTGAACAAATTCGTCCATTGAGGCCGCCACCGCCCGCGCCGGGCTCAAGACAACGTCAGACGTGTCGGGACGACCATCATGGCCACACCGGAATTCGACCTCAACGACATCAAGCGCCGGATGCAGGGCGCGGTCGCCTCGCTCTCGAAGGATCTCGGGTCCCTGCGCACCGGGCGGGCCACGCCGTCTCTGGTCGACCCGATCCAGGTGGATGCCTACGGCTCGATGATGCCGATGGCCCAGGTCGCCACCGTGAGCGTCCCCGAGCCGCGGCTCCTGTCGATCTCGGTCTGGGACCGCAGCATGGTCACGGCCGTCGAGAAGGCGATCCGCGAGTCCGATCTCGGACTCAACCCGCAGACCGAGGGCCAGACCATCCGGCTGCGCATCCCCGAGATGAACGAGCAGCGCCGCAAGGAGATGGTCAAGGTCGCCCACAAGTACACCGAGGAGGCCCGCGTCGCCGTGCGCCATGTCCGCCGGGACGGGCTCGACCACCTCAAGAAGCTCCTGAAGGACAGCGCGATCTCCGAGGACGACGAGAAGCGCCAGGCCGCCGACGTGCAGAAGGCGACCGACCAGTTCATCGCCGAGATCGACGGCGTGCTGGCCTCCAAGGAGAAGGAGATCATGCAGGTCTGAGGCGGAGTCCGAGACGCGCGTGACCTCCGCCGCCGCATCGGCCGCGCGTCCCTCGGGCCGGCGCGAACTGTGGCTTCGCGTCGCCTCGGGCCTCGTGCTCGGGACCGGCGTGCTGGCCGCCCTGGTCTATGGCGGGTGGCCCTTCGCGGGGGTCTGGCTCGCCGCCGGCATCGTCGGCTTCGCCGAATGGATGGTGATGACCCGCACCGAGCCGCGGGAGGTGCTGATCGCCCTGGGTGCCGCGACCCTCGCCGCCCTGCTGCTCTGCGAGCGCGGCGGCGCCCCGGCCCCCGCCTGCCTTGCCGTCCTGATCCTCGGCGCCGCGGCCTGTGCCACGGTGGCGCGGACCGGCCGCGGGCGGTTGCGGGCGCTCGTGGGAATCCTCGGCGCGGGGGCGATCGCGGCGGTGCCGGTCGCCCTGCGCGATGACCCCGCCATCGGCCTCGTCGGCCCGGCCTGGATGTTCGCCGTGGTCTGGTCCACCGATATCGCCGCCTATTTCGCCGGCCGGAAGATCGGCGGCCCGAAACTGATGCCCCGGGTCTCGCCCAACAAGACGTGGTCGGGGGCGCTGGGCGGCTTGATCGGCGCAGTCGCGGCCGGGACGCTTGTGCCGGTCGTCGCCGACCTCGCCGGGATGACCCTTCCGAGCGCCGCCTCCCTGCCGGTGGTGGCCGGCGTGAGCGCGCTCGCCTCCGTCCTGAGTCAGGCCGGCGATCTCATCGAGTCCGGTCTCAAGCGCCGCTTCGGCGTGAAGGACTCCGGCAAGATCATTCCGGGCCATGGCGGCGTCATGGACCGGCTCGACGGATTCTTCGCCGTCGCCCTCCTGGCAGCGCTCTACCTGGCCCTGCGCGGCGGCGGCCTGATCGCGTGACGACGAGGGAGTTGAACCCGTGAGCCAGATCGTCACCGTCTTCGGCGCCACCGGCTCGATCGGGCGCTCCACCGCCGACCTGCTCGCCCAGCACGCGGATCGCTTCCGCGTCGGCGCCCTGGTGGGCGGCAAGGATCCCGTCGCCCTGGCCAAGATGGCGCGCGAGCTGAACGCGTCCTTCGCGGCGCTCGCTGAGGAATCCGCCGGGCCCGCGCTCGCCGAGGCCCTGTCGGGCTCCGGCATCCCCAGCGGCGCGGGGGAGGGGGCCGTCATGGAGGCGGTCGCCCGGGACGCCGACATCGTGGTGGCGGCGGTGAGCGGGGCGGCGGGGCTGAAATCGACCCACGCGGCACTCCGCCTCGGGCGCACGGTCGCGCTCGCCAACAAGGAGAGCCTCGTCTGCGCCGGCGACGCCTTCATGCGCGACGCCGCGCGCTACGGCGCCACGATCCTGCCGATGGATTCCGAGCACGACGC
>CAXTCV010000258.1:0-5080 GCA_964242725.1 uncultured Methylobacterium sp. | reverse complement strand
TGGCCGTGAGCGCATTGGGCAGGGCCATCGGCAGACGACTCCGAATCAGGCGCCGCGGCAGGCGCACCAGGATCACACCGCGCGACGTTGGCCCCGGTATGGTTACCGAAGCTTAGACGACGCTCCGTTTGTGCGGGTGACCCCCGAACGAACGGATGCCCGCCGACTCTCGCGAGGGGCGGGCATCCATGCTGGAACAAAACTGGAACGTGTCAAGTCTCGGGGGCGGTCGTCCCCGATCTTCACCGGTATACAGGGCGGTGCCGGTTTCGATCGGAGCCGCTTCGCGGCGTTTGGTGCAGCGGATCCCAGGACGCGCTCCGCCGGCGCCGAATCCGCCGCAGACAGGGTCTGTTCCCACCGGAACCGCCCGTTCCCCGGACAGGTGCAGCGTCATCGGAACCTGATTGCGACGCGGTGCAACGGCCTTCCGCGGATTCTGCTCCCGCAAGTCCGACCGGCGTCACAGCCGGTCGGACCCACGGGAAGAAACGATCAGCCGCGGTCGTCGGCACCTTCGCCGGCATCGGCCAGAGCCATGCCGACTTCGAGACCGAGGTCGTCGAGGTTGAACGCCTCGCGCTCGGTCACGGACTCGCCGCGGGCCTGGCGCTCGGCCTCCTCGGGGCTGCGGGCGACGTTGACGGTGATCTGGACCTCGACCTCGGGGTGCAGCACCACCGGGACCGTGTGGAGGCCCAGCGTCTTGATCGGCTGGTTCAGGATGAACTGGCCACGGTCGACCGTGAAGCCGTCCTTGGCGACGACCTCGGCCAGATCGCGGGTCGAGACCGAACCGTAGAGCACGCCGGTCTCGCCCGACTGGCGGATCAGCACGAAGCTCTGGCCGTTCAGCTTCTCGGCGACGGCCTCGGCGTCCTTCTTGCGGTCGAGGTTGCGGGCCTCGAGCTGGGCGCGCTGGGCCTCGAAGTGCTTCTTGTTGGCTTCCGTCGCGCGCATGGCCTTGCCGCGGGCGAGCAGGAAGTTCCGGGCGAAGCCCGGGCGGACATTCACAGTCTCGCCCATCTGGCCGAGCTTGGCCACGCGCTCGAGCAGGATCACTTCCATGGTCTTTCTCCTTCAGGTGGTCGGCCCCTGGGGCCGGGGTTTCACGGCGCCGGATTGTCCTTCGGACGGGCTTCGGGACGACGGCGGTCGAGGGCTGTGTCGGCGAGGCCGAACAGGGTGAGGGCGACCAGGGCGATGCCCTGGGTCACGAACAGGATCAGGTACATGCCGAACAGCATCAGCGTGCGTCCCGGCCGGCCGCGCGAGCGGTCGTGGAAGGCGGCCAGCCCCTGGAGCGCGAAGGCCGCGCTCAGGCCGCCGACCAGGGCGACGCCGAACACGCCGACATAGCCCGGGACGAAGCACATCAGGAGCGCGGCCCCGAGGGTGGCGAGCGTCACCCGCGGCATGGCGGTCGCCGGGATGTCGGGCCAGGGGCGGGGCAGGCGGCCGGAGATCTTCACGATCCGGGCCGAGGCCCAGAGATAGAAGGCCAGCAGCAGCACCAGCCCGTTGGCCGCGAAGGCCGGTATCACCCGCGCCAGGGCGTCGGCCATCTCGGTCCGGGTGACCTGGGTCTGATCGGCGGCAGGTGGTGGTGCCGTATCCGGATCGGCGGCCGTCTCCTGGCCGGCCGCGTCGGGGCCGGTCGGCGCCGCGCCGGCGCGGCCCTCGACCGTCGTCCGGTCACCGGGCATGCGGGCCTGCACCAGCGTGCGGGCGAGGCCGCGCAACTGCGCGTCGAAGGCGGCGTGGTTCGGCGAGGACAGGACCGCGATGGCGATGAACGCGAGGGCGGCCGTGGCGGCGATCCAGCCGAGGAGGCGGCCGGTCGGGTACCATTCGAGGCCAGCGGGCGTCTCGCGCCCGAGCAGCGTCAGGTAGGCGAGCCACCAGGCGGGCAGGGCAATGTAGGCGGCGAAGGCGAGGCCCATGAAGGGCGCGATCACCACGGCCAGCGCGAGGCTGCCGGCCGCCACCGCCGCGAGGGCGGCCCTGTGGCTCCAGCCGAGGCCCACGATCAGGATCGGCAGCGGCGCCACGAGGTAGAGCAGGATCGCCAGCGGTGTCGCCTTCAGCAGCACCCCGAACAGGAGTGCGGAGACGAGGCCCGCGCCGATACCGATGCCGATGTGCTGTGCCATGGGTTCCGCTGTCCCGCTGCCCATCCGGCAGGGTTAGAGGCGACGCGGCGCCCCAACGATCGAGCGATGTCGGATCGCTCTGTGGAGACCGGCCCGGACGGATCCCGGGCCGGCCGATCTCGGAAGCCTACTTGATCACGTAGGGCAGCAGACCGAGGAAGCGGGCGCGCTTGATCGCCTGGGCGAGCTCACGCTGCTTCTTGGCCGAGACCGCGGTGATCCGCGACGGCACGATCTTGCCGCGCTCGGACACGTAGCGGGACAGGAGCTTGACGTCCTTGTAGTCGATCTTCGGCGCGTTCGCGCCGGAGAACGGGCAGGTCTTGCGACGACGGAAGAAGGGACGGCGTCCGCCGCCTGCACCAGCACCGAAAGCCATGGATCAGCCCTCCCCGCCGAAGCTGCGCTCGCCGCGATCACCGCGGTCGCCCCGATCGCCACGGTCACCGAAGCCGCCGCCGAAGCCCTCGTCGTCACGACGACGGCCACGCTCGCGATCCTTGCGGTCGTCGCGATCGCGCTTCTGCATCATGGCGGAAGGCTCGGAATCGAGTTCCTCGACCCGGACGGTCATGAAGCGCAGCACGTCCTCGGAGATCTGCATCTGGCGCTCCATCTCGGCGATGGCGGCCGGGGGGGCGTCGATGTTGAGGAGCGCGAAATGCGCCTTGCGGTTCTTCTTGATGCGGTAGGCCAGGGACTTCACGCCCCACATCTCGATCTTCTCGAGACGGCCGCCGTTCTGCTCGATCACACCCTTGTAGGTGTCGATCATCGTCTCGACCTGCTGGGACGTCACGTCCTGGCGGGCCAAGAGCACATGCTCATAGAGAGGCATATCGGGCCTTTCAGCGTCAAAAGGAGCCCGGCCGCCCGGGGGCGGTTGGTTCGGGCCGGTTCATCTCGCGAAACGCTCGGCGCCAAGCCCTTCGAGCCGATTTTCAGGCCCGAGCGGTTGATCGAAGGCGGAGACACCGGACGACGGGTTGTTGAAGACCCTATGCCGCAAGCGGCACCGTCCGTTCAGCCCCCGGCCGGAGCGAACGCGAGGGGCGGCGCATAGGCGGTTTTTTGCCGAATGACAAGTCCGGAGCGGAGGTTCCGGGGTGAAACGGCGCGCGTTTCCCGGCATCGGCCGATAGCGCCCTTAGACCACGGCCGTCTTGCCGGAGCGGGTGAACGCCAGCATATCGCAGTCGAGCCCGGCGCGCCGCATCCTGCCCGCATGTCCGTCGAAACGCGCCGACACGGGGACGAACGAGCCGATGACCTCCGAAACGCTGCGCCTCGGCGTCAACATCGACCACGTCGCCACCGTCCGCAACGCCCGCGGCGGCGCCTATCCCGACCCCGTGCAGGCCGCGCTGCTCGCCGTGGAGGCGGGGGCCGACGGCATCACCGCCCATCTGCGCGAGGACCGGCGTCACATCCGCGACGCCGACATCGCGGCGCTCAAGCGCAGCCTCTCCGTGCCGCTGAACTTCGAGATGGCGGCCACCGACGAGATGGTGGCGATCGCCCGCGCCACCCGGCCCCACGCCGCCTGCCTGGTCCCGGAGAAGCGCGAGGAGCGCACCACCGAGGGCGGCCTCGACATCGTCGGCGGCCGCGAGGCCCTCGCGCCGCGCATCCGGTTGCTCGCGGAGGCGGGGATCCGGGTCTCGCTGTTCGTCGAGCCGGAGCCGGCCGTGATGGAGGCCGCCCGCGCCCTCGGCGCACCGGTCGTCGAGCTGCACACCGGCCGCTTTTGTGAGGCCGCCCTGGAGGACGATGCGGCGCGGACCGCCCACGAACTGGCCCGCCTTCGGCGCGCGGCCGAGCACGGGGCCGGTCTCGGCCTGGAGATCCATGCGGGACACGGGCTCACCCGCGACAGCGTCGGCCCGGTGGCGGCGCTGCCGCAGATCCGCGAATTGAACATCGGCCATGCGCTGATTGCCGACGCGATCTTCGCGGGCCTCGCCCAGGCCGTTCGGGACATGCGGGCGGCCATGGACCGCGCCCGGCGCCCATGATCATCGGGATCGGGTCGGACCTCTGCGACATCCGCCGGATCGCCCGGACCCTGGAGCGCCACGGCGAGCGGTTCACCCACCGGGTGTTCACCGAAGGCGAGCGCGCCCGCTGCGACCGAAGGGCCGCCCGCGCCGAGGGCTATGCTCGGCGCTTCGCCGCCAAGGAGGCCTGCGCCAAGGCCCTGGGGACCGGTCTGAGCGGGGGCGTGTTCTGGCACGACATGGAGGTCGTGAACCTCCCCTCCGGCCAGCCGACCCTGCGGCTGACGGGAGGGGCGGCGGCGCGGCTCGCGGCGCTGCTGCCCCCGGGCCACGCGGCGCGCCTGCACGTCAGCCTGACGGATGACCCGCCCATGGCACAAGCCTTCGTGATCATCGAGGCGCTGCCGGCTGCATCCGCCGGGTGAAGGCACGGCTCACGGATTAGCCGGCCCCCGTCGCGCGTTGCGGGGGGACTGCGCTTGGTCTAGACCCGCCGCTCACGGCGGACACGATTGCGGCGCATTCCTCAGGACAACCGCGGTCCGGGCCGCTCCGCCGGCGGCAGGCCGAACACTCTCAACCGAAGACGGAACGCGCGCGTGGATTACGACGGAAAACCGCTCAGGAAACCCGCCGAGGCCGGCACCTGGGCCAGCATCCGCGAGACCCTGAAGGTCGGCATCCAGGCGCTCCTGATCGCCCTGGTGGTGCGGACGCTCCTGTTCCAGCCGTTCAACATCCCCTCGGGTTCCCTGGTGCCGACCCTGCTGATCGGCGACTACCTGTTCGTGTCGAAATATTCCTACGGATATTCGAAGTACTCGCTGCCGCTGTCCGAATACATTCCGATCCAGGCCGACGGCCGCGTCTGGGCCGCCGAGCCGAAGCGCGGCGACATCGCGGTGTTCAAGCTGCCCAAGGACAACGCCA
>CAXTCV010000257.1:0-5097 GCA_964242725.1 uncultured Methylobacterium sp. | reverse complement strand
GCCGAGCCGAAGCGCGGCGACATCGCGGTGTTCAAGCTGCCCAAGGACAACGCCACCGACTACATCAAGCGCGTGATCGGCCTGCCCGGCGACAAGATCCAGATGATCGACGGCGTGCTCAACATCAACGGCAAGGCGGTCAAGCGCGAGCGGATCGCCGACTACGAGACGACCGATCCCTACGGCCAGGCCACCAAGGTGCCGCAGTACATGGAGACGCTGCCCAACGGCGTGGTCCACCGGGTGATCGAGCGCGACGGCGACAACGGCTTCTGGGACAAGACCGAGCCCTACACGGTTCCGGCCGGACACTTCTTCATGATGGGCGACAACCGCGACAATTCCACGGATTCGCGCGATCTCGCCAATGTCGGCTACGTGCCCTTCGCCAACTTCGTCGGGCGCGCCGAGATGATCTTCTTCTCGATCGACGAGGGTACGCCGGCGTGGCAGGTCTGGAACTGGCCGGCCCATGTCCGCTGGGCGCGCCTGTTCTCGACGATCCATTGACCGGTCCCGACTTGGACGAGGCGGCCCAGCCCCGGATCGTCACCGCCCGGGCGCGGCGGGCCCATAAGCCGCGCCCGTCGCTCGCCGTGCTCGAGGAGCGGATCGGGCATCGCTTCGCCGACCAGACCCTGCTCACCCGCGCCCTGACCCACACCAGCAAGGCCTCCGGCCGGGGCGGCAGCTACCAACGGCTCGAATTCCTCGGGGACCGCGTGCTCGGCCTCGCGGTGGCGGACCGGCTCTACGGCGCGTTCCCGGAGGCCGACGAGGGCGATCTCTCCCGCCGGCTCGCCGCGCTGGTGCGCCGCGAGACCTGCGCGGTCGTGGCCGCGGCCTGGGATGTCGGGCCGCACCTGATCCTGGGCCAGGGCGAGGTGATGGGCGGCGGCCGGCGCAACCCGACGATCCTCGCCGATGTCTGCGAGGCGATCCTCGGCGCCATCTATCTCGATGCCGGGTTCGACGTCGCCCGGGCTGTGGTCGAGGCGCATTTCCGGCCCGGCGAGCCGACGGCGGCGGCGCGGGGCCGCGACGCCAAATCGGCCCTGCAGGAATGGGCGATGGGTCGCGGCCTGCCGATCCCCACCTACGCGGTGATCGAGCGGACCGGTCCCGATCACGCGCCGCGCTTCCGCATCGCCGTCGAGGTCGACGGACTGGCGCCCGGCCTGGGCGAGGGCACGTCGAAGCGGATCGCCGAGCAGGCGGCCGCCCAGGCGCTCATGGAGCGGGAGGGGATCGGCGCCCTGCCGGCGGCGGAGCCGACGGAGACAGCATGACCGAGCACGATCAGGACGACCACGCGGACGCTCCGGACCCCGGGCGCGGCCCGTCCACCCTCCCGGGAACGCCCGCCGACGCCCGGGCGGGCTTCGTCGCGCTGATCGGCGTGCCGAATGCCGGCAAGTCGACCCTCCTGAACAGCCTCGTGGGCACGAAGGTGTCCATCGTCTCGCGCAAGGTGCAGACCACCCGGGCCCTGGTGCGCGGCATCCTCATCGAGGGCGCGTCCCAGGTCGTGCTGGTTGACACGCCCGGCATCTTCGCGCCGAAGCGCCGCCTCGACCGGGCGATGGTCCACTCGGCCTGGAGCGGCGCCGCGGACGCGGATGCGGTCTGCCTGCTGGTCGATGCCCGCAAGGGCGTCGAGGCGGAGGTCGAAGCCGTGCTCGGCCGCCTGTCCGAGGTGAAGCGCGACAAGCTGCTGATCCTCAACAAGATCGACCTGATTCCGCGCGAGCGGCTGCTTGATCTGGCGGCCCGGCTCAACGCCGCGGCGCCCTTCGCCGAGACCTTCATGATCTCCGCGCTCAAGGGCGACGGCGTGGCGGACCTGCGCCGGGCGCTCGCCGCCCGGATGCCCCCGGGCCCCTGGCTCTACCCGGAGGATCAGGTCTCGGACGCGCCACTGCGCATGCTGGCGGCCGAGATCACCCGGGAGAAGATCTACGACCGGTTGCACGAGGAGCTGCCCTATCGCTCCACCGTGGAGACCGACCAGTGGCAGATCCGGCCGGACGGGTCCGTGCGGATCGAGCAGACGATCTTCGTCGAGCGGGAGAGCCAGCGCTCGATCGTCCTGGGCAAGGGCGGGCAGACCATCAAGGCGATCGGGCAGGCCGCCCGGATCGGGATCGCCGAGGCGGCCGACGCCAAGGTCCACCTGTTCCTGCACGTGAAGGTGCGGGAGAACTGGGCCGACGATCCGGCGCGCTACCGCGAGATGGGCCTCGAATTCCCCCGGGGCTGACCGGCCGATCCGGCGGGGAGAGACCCGACAGGCTGGGCTTCCGGGGCCGATCCGGTATAAAAGGCGCCGTTCCCCCCGGATGATCCGAGTCGGGCGCGGGTCCCTCCCGCACCGCCGCGGATCCGCGTTCCGGAGCCGGCTCTCCAACTTTCGAATCATTCATGCGACATGCCGTATACGGCCTGCCGCCGGTGGATCTCGCCGAGATCCCCGGCGATGCCGTCCAGGTTTCTCCTCTGATTCCAGGCGCTTCCCGGTTGGAGGATCTGACCGAGAACAGCCTCGACACCGCCACGATCCTCGCCCCGCCCGGAACGGTGGAGCGGCGCTATGTGCTGGCGCAGGCGCTGCGGGCGCTGGGACCCGGCGGCCGGATGATCGCCCTGGCGCCGAAGGACAAGGGCGGCACCCGCTTGGCCAAGGAGCTCGGCACCTTCGGCTGCGCTGCCGCCGATCAGCCGCGGCGCCATCATCGGATCTGCGTGGCGGCCCGGCCGCCGGAGCCGGCCGGGATCGCCGAGGCGATCGACGCGGGCGCCCCCCGCCACGTCGACAACCTCGCCCTGTGCACGCAGCCCGGCATCTTCTCCTGGGACCGGCTCGATCCCGGCACGGCGCTGCTCCTGAGCACCCTGCCGACGTTGAAGGGGCGCGGGGCCGATTTCGGCTGCGGCCTCGGGATCCTGGCCCGGGCGGTCCTGTCCTCGGAGACCGTGACCGCGATGACCCTCGTGGAGATCGACCGCCGCGCCGTCGAGATGGCCCGCCGCAACGTCGCCGATCCGCGGGCGACGATCCGCTGGGCCGATATCCGGACACCCGGTCTGGAACTCGGCGACCTGAACTTCGTCGTCACCAACCCGCCCTTCCACGAGGGCGGCGCCGAGGATCAGGCCCTCGGCCGGGCCTTCATCGCCCGGGCCGTCGAGGCGCTGAGGCCCGGCGGTACGCTGTGGCTCGTGGCCAACGCGCATCTGCCCTACGAGGCGCCGCTGCGCGCGGCCTTCCGGACGGTCGCCGTAGCCGCACAGGCGAACGGGTACCGGGTCTACGAGGCGCGCCGGTGAGCGCGAAGGCTGTCCG
This sequence comes from uncultured Methylobacterium sp., assembly GCA_964242725.1. GTDB lineage: Bacteria > Pseudomonadota > Alphaproteobacteria > Rhizobiales > Beijerinckiaceae > Methylobacterium. The sequence goes on along the minus strand of CAXTCV010000257.1, from coordinate 1,754 downwards.
CCTGGACAAGCTGCTCGCCAATCTCGGCTACGGCTCCCGACGGGAGATCCAGGGGCTGGCCCGCGCCGGCGCGATCCGACTCGACGGCGCCGCGCTGGCGGATGCGGGCGACCGGATCGCCCTCGACGCGGATCTCCCGGACCGCCTCACGGTTGACGGCGCGCGCCTCGACCCGCTGCCCGGCCTGTGCCTGATGCTGCACAAGCCCCTCGGCGTCACCTGCTCGCACAAGGAAGCCGGCCCGCTGGTCTACGGGCTGCTGCCCGAGCGCTGGCGCCGCCGCGACCCGCCGCTCTCGACGGTCGGCCGTCTTGACAAGGAGACCTCGGGCCTGCTGCTGCTCACCGACGACGGCGCCCTGCTGCACCGGATCATCAGCCCGAAGGCCCATGTGGCGAAGCGCTACCGGGTCACCCTCGACCGGCCGCTGACGGGGACCGAGGCGGCGGTCTTCGCCTCGGGGAGCCTGATGCTGGAGGGCGAGGAGCGGCCGCTGCTTCCGGTGCGGCTCGACATCGAGGACGCCACGCATTGCGCGGTGACGCTGACGGAGGGCCGCTACCATCAGGTCCGCCGGATGTTCGCCGCCATCGGCAACCACGTCACAGCCCTCCACCGGGACCGGGTCGGGGGCCTCGACCTGCCGGCGGATCTGGCGGCGGGGGCGTACCGGGTGATGACCGCAGCCGATGTCGCGGCGCTGTTCGCAGGTGAATGAGGAGCGCCGCCGACGCGCTGCGGTTTCAATGGAGCGATCGGGCGAGGGCGACCACGGCGCCGATGACCGCAAGCGTCTGGAAGCCGATCACGCCAGCGACCCGGCGCACGATCTCGGCCCCGGGCACGGCCAGTTCGGCACGCAGGTCGGCCCTCGTGACCCGAGCGCCCTGGAGCGCTTCGGCCATGGCATCGGCCAATCCCTCGGCCTGCTCGGGGGAGAGCTTGGCCTTGTCCCGAAGCGTCCAGACGAATTTCAGCGTGTCGAAGGCCATGGCAACCCTCTCGAGTCCCATCGACCTTGGAGACGCCGGGTTGCAAGCTCCCGGCGGTGCCATCCCGTTCCGCGTCACCCGAATCCTTGCGTCCGGCCCCCGGCTCTGCTAAGCGCCCGGCCATCCCACACGCGGAGCCGGCCTCATGCCTGAATGAGGCGTTTCCGGTGGTCGTCCGACAGCGTCGGGCGGCTGCATCCCTCCGCGGCGGATCCAACCGGAGAGAACACACAGCATGGCCGTCGATTTCTCTATGCGCCAGCTCCTCGAAGCGGGCGCCCATTTCGGTCACCAGTCGCACCGCTGGAACCCGAAGATGCAGCCGTACATCTTCGGCACCCGCAACAACATCCACATCATCGACCTCGCCCAGACCGTGCCGGCGATGCACCAGGCGCTGCAGGCGGTGAGCGACACCGTCGCCAAGGGCGGCCGCGTGCTGTTCGTCGGCACCAAGCGCCAGGCGGCCGACACGATCGCCGAGGCCGCCAAGCGCTCGGCCCAGTACTACGTCAATTCCCGCTGGCTGGGCGGCATGCTCACCAACTGGAAGACCATCTCGGGCTCGATCTCGCGCCTGCGCAAGGTCAGCGAGACGCTGGAGACCGGCGGCCCGGGCCTGACCAAGAAGGAGCGCCTGATGCTCTCCCGTGAGAAGGAGAAGCTCGAGAAGGCGCTCGGCGGCATCAAGGACATGGGCGGCGTGCCCGACCTGCTGTTCGTGATCGACACCAACAAGGAGCAGCTGGCGATCAAGGAGGC
>CAXTCV010000256.1:0-5099 GCA_964242725.1 uncultured Methylobacterium sp. | reverse complement strand
GAGGCGCCCTGCGCGTAGGTCAGGTGCGTCTTGCCGATCTTCTCGCCCACCGTCACGACGATGCGCCGCCACCCGACCATGGTGCCGAGGCCGAGCGCCAGGGCGACGCAGACCTTCACCCAGCCCGGGATGTAGCGCGTGCCGTCGTTGAGCAGCCCCGCGTAGCGCTTCAGCGTCGCCTTGTCGGGCTCCGAGAGATCGGCACCTGCGCCCGGCAGGACCCGCACCGCGTCGGCGGCGAGATACATGTCGCTGCGCAGGTTCTGCGTCTGGGCGGCCGGCACGGTCCGGATCGCACCGTAGTTCTTCACGCTGGCGGCGATGTCGGTGGAGAGCACGGACAGGGCCGCGTAGACCGGAGGCGTGTTGACGGCCTTGGTCTTCAGCGCCTCCGTGACCGTCCGGCGCGCCGCGGCGGCGTCCGGCGCCGGCGCACCGGGGGCGTGGGCGGAGAACACCTGGCTCGCCGCCGTCGAGGTCTGCACGAAGGCCGGCGTCGTGTCGTCCGACATGGTGCGGTTCAGCGCGTAGGCGGTGGGGGCGGCGCCGATCAGGATCAGCATGATCAGGCCCATGCCCTTCTGTCCGTCATTGCCGCCGTGGAAGAACGAGACCAGCGTGCAGGTGAGGATCAGCAGGCCCCGGATCCACAGGGGCGGGGGGGTGTCCCCCTTCGGCGCCTCGTAGAGGTCCTTGCGGCGCACGGCGAATTTCAGGGCGAGCAGCAGCAGCGCCGCCAGGACGAAGCCGCAGACCGGCGAGAACAGCAGCGCCTTGAACACGTTGAGCGCCTGGCCCCAGTCGACGCCCGAGGTGCCGTTGCCGCCGCTCATCAGCTGGTTGGCGAGGCCGACGCCCAGCACCGATCCGATCAGCGCGTGGGAGGACGAGTTCGGCAGGCCGAAGGCCCAGGTCCCGAGGTTCCAGATGATCGCCGCCAGCAGCAGTGCGAAGATCATGGCGTAACCCGCCTGGGAGCCGACGTTCAGGATCAGCTCCACCGGCAGCAGCGTGACGATGGCATAGGCCACCGCGCCGGAGGAGAGCATCACGCCGAGGAAGTTGAAGAAGCCCGACCAGATCACCGCCACGAGCGGCGGCAGCGAGTGGGTGTAGATCACCGTGGCCACCGCGTTGGCGGTGTCGTGGAACCCGTTCACGAACTCGAAGGCGAGGGCGATCAGCAGGGCGAGGCCGAGGAGCGCGAAGGCGCCGTAGGCCAGCGGTGCCTCCCCGACCGCGTTCATGTCGGTGACGAGGCTCACCACCGCGTAGCCGAGCCCCGCCACCAGGACGAGCAGGAACGCGATCACGCCGCCCGGATGGATCCGATGTTCGAGGCGCGGCCCGCCCGCGGGCCTGTCGCCCAGGATCCCCGAGGGCATCACGGCAGAATCGGACATGAACCCTCGCGCGGAACCGGATGTGCTGGTGACTGTGGCCTTAAAATCCGCGCGTGACGCTTCGGTGACGCCGGCCTTCGATCAGGCCCGCGGATAACACCCTTCGCGCGGCGACGGACTTCGCAGTGCTGGACCGGTACCCGAACCGCCCCGGCGAAGCCCGGGACGCCTCTGTCGGCCGGCGGGATCGTGGGCGCGCAGGATTTGCGGATCGCCGTGAGGATGTTCCGCCGGATCTCGGAAGGTGAAGGCCAGAGTTTTAATGTGTTGTCTAAGTTGTTGTCCTGTTGCTTTCATGCGACACGCGACGACGATGCTGAATATGACTTCATTATGACGCTGGCGTGGCCGTGGATTTCGCTAGATCTCCCGCCGCAGGCCGCATGGCCGCGGCTTTGGGGGCCCAGACATGACGTTGCGATACGGGATCTCGGTGGCGGCCTTGACGGTCGCGGTATTCGGGCCGGGGGCGCAGGCACAGACCGCCAACACGACGCCGTCCGACGTCAATGTGCTCACTCTCCTGGCGCCCTATCTGGCGCTCAACGCCACCGCGACCGGTCAGCAGACGCTGCAACGCAACCTGTCGCAGGGTGTGGCGCTCAACAACGCGGCCGGCCTGTCCCAGCAGCAGAATGCGATCAGCGACAAGAATCTGCTCGGCTCGATCAGCAACGATCTCTCCGCCTCGGGGCTCGGCACCTACGGGGTGGCCGCCAACCTCGCCGGCGGCCTGCCGGCGCAGACCCCGATCAACGGCATCGTGCCCCAGCAGCGCGTCGGCGGCCTGGGCGCCCAGCTCGGCCCGATCTACCAGCGCGGCGTCGCCCAGGGCGTGAACGGCCCCCTCGGCGGCGTCGTCAGCCTGCTGGCCGGCGCCTACACCTTCTCCGGGAACAATCTCGGCGTCGCCAAGAACTACTTCGCCAACGGCGCGGCCAACAACCCGAGCGTGACCCCGGCCAACTACGTGGCGGTGCCCGCAATCGCCCCGGCCGGCTACACCCTGCCGACCTATAACGGCCTGCCCAACACCACCAACAGCGTCTACGACCTCGCCTACGGCGTCACCAACACGCAGGCAGGCCAGGACGTCTACGGATCCTCGCGGCCGGTTCAGGTGGCCCCGTCCCAGTACAACGCCTTCGACCCGACCGCGCTCAACGGGATCGCCACCAACCCGTCCTTCCCGAGCGGGCACACGACCTACGCCTATACGGACGGCATCCTCCTGGCGATGCTGGTGCCCCAGCAATACCAGAGCATGCTGCTGCGCGCCGCCGACTACGCCAACAACCGAATCGTGCTGGGCGTGCACTACCCCCTCGACATCATCGGCAGCCGGGCGCTCGCCGCCTACGATCTCGCCCAGGCCTTCACCAACCCGGCCTATATCGACAATGCCGCGGTGACCGGCACGGCGATCAACCTGCCCAACCAGTTCGTCCAGGCCCAGGGCCAGATCCAGGCCTACCTCGCCGCCCAGTGCGGCAACACCGTCGCGGCCTGCGCCGGCAGCGCGGCCAACGGCGCCGGCAACCCCTACCTCCCGTCGGCCGCCAACCAGGCCAGCTACCAGAGCCGACTCACCTACGGCCTGCCGACCCTGAGCTTCGCCCAGGCCCCCCGCGAGCAGGCCCCCGTCGACGGGCCCGACGCGTCGATCCTGCTCGCGCCCCTCTACGGCGGCTCCACCAGTGCCGCCCGCACCCTGGCGCCCGGCGGCGGCCTCTACGGCCAGCTCTCCACGGGAACCATCAACCAGATCCTGGTCAACACCGAGACCAACGCGCTGGCCGCCTTCTACGGCAGCGCGCTGAGCTACTGGAGCCGCATCGACCTGTACGCCGCCGCCGGCTACTTCGGAAACGTGACCGGCACCCTGCGGATGGACACCGCCGACCGCCTGGGCATCGATGTCGCCATCGGCCAGGGCGGCGCCCTCTACGCCAACGGCACCATCGCGGGCACCGCCTTCGTGGGCTCCGGCGGCCTGCTCGGCGGATCGGGCACGGTCGGCGGGATCAGCGCCCTGTCCGGTGGCATCGTGGCGCCGGGCAACGCGATCGGCACGCTCTCGGTCACCGGCGCGGTCGCCTTCGCGCCGGGCTCGACCGTCCAGGTCGAGGCCAACGCCGCCGGCCAGGCCGACCGGATCGCGGCCGGGGGCGCCGCCGCTTTGTCGGGCGGCACCGTCCAGGTCCTGGCCGCCTCCGGCCGCTACTCCCCGCGGACCACCTACACGATCCTCACCGCCGCCGGCGGCGTCTCGGGCCAGTTCGCCGGGGCGACGTCGAACCTCGCCTTCCTCAGCCCGGGCCTGCGCTACCTGGCCAACGAGGTCGACCTGACGCTCACCCGCAACGACGTGCCGTTCTCCCGCTCCGCCACCACCCGCAACGGCGCGGCCGCGGCCGACGCCATCCAGGCGGGCGGGGCCGGCCGGCTCTCCGACGCCGCGTCCGGCTTCACCACGGGCGAGGCCGGCGCCGCCTTCCGGGCGCTCGCCGGCGACATCCACGCCAGCACCGTCTCGACGGCCTACGAGACCGCCTTCTTCGTGCGCGAGGCGGTGCTCGACCGCCTGCGCTGGGGCAATCCCGGCACCGGGCTCGATTACGGAAGCCTGCCGGCCGCCTACACGGCCGACCTGCCCGGGCGGGCGCCGGTGGTGGCGGGCGTGCCGATGCGGACCCTCGACCCGCAGGTGTTCGGGCTGTGGGGCCAGGGCTTCGGGGCGTTCGGCACGGCCGGCGGGGGCGGCAACGCCTTCGACCTCGACCGGCAGATCGCGGGCTTCGCCGCCGGCGCGGACATGCGCCTGCCGAGCGGGCTGCGCTTCGGCGTGGTCGGCGGCTACACCGAGGCGTCCCTCGACAGCGCCGGGCGGACCGGCGGCCTGAGCCGGGCGGAGAGCGCGACGCTCAAGAGCGGGTACGGCGGCGTCTACGGCGGCGCCGAGCTGGGTCCGGTCTCGCTGCGGCTGGGCGTGATCTACGCCGACACGGACACGCGCACCCGGCGGGCGGTGCTGTACGGGCTGTCGGACACGCTGACCGGGCATGGCGGCGGCCACACCCTGCAGGGCTTCGGCGAGCTCGGCTGGAAGATCGTCCTGGGCGCGCCGGCCCCGGCGGTGCTGGTGTCGAAGGACGGCGCGGCGGCGGCGGTCCAGCCGGCGGCGGCCTATGTCGAGCCGTTCGCGGGCGGGGCCTATGTCGGGATCCGGCGGGACGCCTTCGCGGAGGCCGGGGGCGCGGCGGCGCTGACGAGTTTCGCGCGCGACTACGACCTCGGGGCGGCCACCGTGGGGGTGCGGGCGCGGACCAGCCTGGAGCTGGGCCTGGGGCTGCCGGTGACGCTGCGGGGGCTCATCGGCTACCGGCGGGCGTTCGGGGACGTGGTGCCGGCGGCGCTGCTGCGCTTCGGCACCGGCCCGGCCTTCCTGAGCGCGGGCGTTCCGATCGACCGGGACGCGCTGGTGGCGGAGGTCGGCCTGGACCTGGCGGTGGCGCCGAACGCGAGCCTCGGCGTCGCCTATACCGGCCAGGCCGGCACCCGGGCTCAGGACCAGGCCGTCACGGGCAACTTCACCCTCCGGTTCTGAGGAACAGGCCACGAGCGCGGGCCGGCGATGTCCGGCCCGCGTCCCGTGCGTGTCACACGACTGACGCGGTCCGGCCGGTAGAGCCGTTC
>CAXTCV010000255.1:0-5102 GCA_964242725.1 uncultured Methylobacterium sp. | reverse complement strand
CGATCGTGTCGTTGAACAGCACCGTGTCCTGCGGGACCATGCCGATCGCGGCGCGTAAGGAATCCTGCGTCACCGCGGCGATGTCCTGCCCGTCGATGCTGATCCGGCCGCCCTGAGGCTCGTAGAACCGGAACAGCAGCCGCGACAGCGTCGACTTGCCGGCCCCCGAGGGGCCGACCACCGCCACCGTCTGGCCGGCCGGGATCGCGAAGGAGACGCCGCGCAGGATCGGCCGCTCCGGGGTGTAGGCGAAGCGGACATCCTCGAACCGCACCGTCCCGCCCGCGACCTTCAAAGGCGCGGCGCCCGGCCGGTCGGCGATCTCGGGATTCTGCCCGAGGATGCGGAACATGTCGTCGATGTCGATCAGCGCCTGTTTGATCTCGCGGTAGATCATGCCCATGAAGTTCAGGGGCATCGAGAGCTGCACCAGCATGGTGTTGGCCAGCACGAAGCCGCCGATCGTCGTGCGCCCGGCCAGGATGTCGCGCGCCGCGAGCCACATCACCGCGGTCATCCCGAGGGTGAAGATCACCGCCTGCCCGGCATTGAGCACGGCGAGCGACACGTAGGTCTGGGTCGAGGCTTTCTCGTACTTGGCCATCGAGACGTCGTAGCGGGCCGCTTCGCGGGCCTCGGCGCCGAAATACTTGACCGTCTCGTAATTGAGCAGCGAATCGACGGCCTTGGTGTTGGCGTCCGTATCGGAGGAATTCATCCGGCGGCGGATCGCGATCCGCCACTCGGTCGCCTTGTAGGTGAAGCCGAGATAGGCCGCCACCGTCGCGAAGGCGGTCGCCGCGTAGCGCCAGTCGAACTCGTAGGCCAGCACGCCCAGCACCAGGGCGAACTCGACGATGGTCGGCACCAGGGTCAGCACCATCAGGCGCGACAATTCCTCGATGCCCGAGCGGCCCCGCTCCAGCACCCGGGTGAGGCCGCCGGTCTTGCGCTCCAGGTGGAAGCGCAGGGACAGGCGGTGCATGTGCTCGAAGGTCTGGAGCGCCAGCCGCCGGACCGCGTGCATCGCCACCTTGGCGAACAGCCCGTCCCGCACCTGGGTGAGCGCCGACATGGCGATCCGCGAGACCCCGTAGAGGGCGATCAGCAGCATCGGCGCGGCGAGCAGGCCCGTCGGCACCGCTGCGTCCTTCCCGCCCCCTTGGTCACCAATCGCGGCCACGAGGGCGTCGGTGATCCACTTGAAGGTGAACGGCGTCACCATGGTGACGAGCTTGGCCGCCAGCAGCAGGCCGAAGGCCAGGAAGACCCGGCGCTGCAGATCGGGCCGGCCGTGCGGCCAGAGATGCGGCCAGAGCCGGCGATAGGTGGCGATCAGCCCGGGGCGCTCGGCCGGAAGCTGCGGCCCGGCCGGGGGCGCGGTGTCGTCGGTCATGATGGGTTCTGCGGGGCGGGATGTCGTGAGCCCCGCATATAGGCGCGGCGCCGCGCGGGATCACCCGCACGGCGCGCAGGGCACCGCCTCACGCCCGCCAGAACGGCTTCCGGATCTCCGCGCGCAGGAGCCAGGGATCGAGGCCGGCCTCCCGGATCTGGTCGGGATGGAGGGACGCGAGAATCCGCCGGGTGCGGATCCGGCGCAGCCAGATCCGCACCGGGGAGGCGGGCTCCGCGGGGCGGAGGCGAGCGGGTGAAGACGAGAATGTGGAGGTGAGCATCGCGGACGATCCGGTGGCGGGAGGGCAGTCCGGCCGGGATTGCTGGCGCAGCATTGGTCCGATACACCTATCGGATCAATCGAAACATTGACCTCGGAGCAATGATGCGTGCCGCCGACTTTCGCTCCGTCGCCGACGCCATCGCGGACGACATCGCCGCCGGCCGGCTGCGGCCCGGGGCGCGGCTGCCGCCGCAGCGCGACTTCGCCTATGAGCGGGGCATCGCGGTCTCGACGGCGAGCCGGGTCTACGCGGAACTGGCGCGCCGCGGCCTCGTGACCGGCGAGGTCGGGCGGGGCACCTATGTCCGGTCCGAGCCGGGCCGGATCGGGCCGCTCCAGCCGGAGCCGCCACCGGCGGCCGTCGACCTCCAGCGGACCCATTCGCGGCTGCCCGAGCAGGAGGCCGTGCTGGCCGAGACCCTGGCGGCGCTCGCCCGCGGCGGCGCCGAGATCGGCTTCAGCCAGTACGGGCCGGCGGGCACGCCGCAGGCGCGGGCGGTCGCTGCCAAGTTCCTGGCCCGCGACGGCTACGCCCCCGTGGCGGACGACATCCTGTTCACCGGCAACGGCCGTCAGGCCGCGGCCGCGGCCCTCGCGGCGCTCGCGGGGCCGGGGGAGCGGATCGGCTGCGAGCCGCTGACCTATCCGGCGGTGCGGGGCATCGCGGCCCGGCTCGGGATCACGCTGGTGCCGGTCGCCATGGACGCGGAGGGGATGTGTCCGGACGCCCTCCTCCAGGCCCACCGGGCGGCGCCCCTGAGCGGAGTCTACATCCAGCCGACCCTGCAGAACCCCCTCGGCGCCACGATGGGGCCGGCGCGGCGGGCCGACCTCGCCGCCGTCCTCGAACGGACCGGGCTCATCGCCATCGAGGACGCGGTCTACAGCTTCCTCGCCGACGCGCGTCCGCTCGCCAGCCTCGCACCGGACCGGGTGATCCTGGTGGACAGCCTCTCGAAGCGGGTGATGCCGGCGCTGACGGTCGGCCTGATCGCCGCGCCCCCGCCCCTGACCGACCGGCTCGCGGCGTCCGTCCGCCAGGGCGCCTGGACCGCGCTCGGCCTGTCGCTCGCCGCCGGCATGCACTGGATGGCGGGCGGCTCCGCGGCCGCTCTGGCCGATGCCAAGCGCCGGGATGCCGCGGCCCGGCAGGTCATCGCGCGGGCGGCGCTCGCGGACCTGCGGGTGGTCGGCGCGCCCGACGCCTATCACCTGTGGCTCGAACTCCCCGAGACATGGCGGGCGGAGGCCTACGCGGCGGCGGCCCTGCGCCAGGGCATCGCCCTCCTCCCGGCCTCGGCCTTCGCGGTCCATCCCGGCCACGCGCCGAACGCCGTCCGCCTCGCCCTGGCGGCGCCGTCGCGCGAGGACCTCGATCAGGCCCTGCGCCGCCTGCGCCGCCTCGCCTTCGCGGGCGACGATCAGGTCATCGAGTGAGGGGCCTCACCCGCGCTTGTCCGTCGGCAGCACGAAGATCTGGCCCGGATAGATCAGGTCGGGATCGCGGATCTGGGTCTGGTTGGCGTCGTAGATCACCGTGTAGCGCTCGCCGCGGCCGTAGGTGCGCTGGCTGATCCGCCAGAGGTTGTCGCCGCGGGTGATCTTGGCCGTGCTGATCTCCGGCACGTACACCGCCCCGGAGGCGGCCTCGCCCCCCGTCTCCGCCGCCAGGTTCCGCGCCTCCGGCAGGGCGGGCCCCGCCGCCGCGGGAGCGGCCGACCCGGTCCGGTCCGGCCCGGCTTTGCCCGTCGCCTGCGCCGTACCCTGCGCGCGGCCCTTGCCGTCACCCCTGCCGTCACCCCTGCCGTCACCCCTGCCGTCACCCCTGCCGTCACCTTTGCCGCCGCCCTGCCCGTCCGTCCGGGCCGCGCCGCGGGCGCCGGCCGGCGGCGGTCCTGCGGGGTCGCGGGCCGCGACCTGCGAGGGCTCCGGCACCGTCAGCGGGACCTCGGCGCGGGTGTCGACCTTGCCGGTGCCCGGGTCGATCCGATCGATCCGCACCTGGTACTGCCCCGGCTTGACCCCGCGCCCGATCGTGAAGCTCGCCCGGCCGTCCGGGCCGATCCGGCCCGGGGCGATCAGCGTGTCGTTGAGGTAGAGCCGCAGGGTCGCGCCGGGCGCGCCGGTGGCCGTGACGAACAGCCGGCCGTTCCCCTGCACGTCGACGCTCACGATCCGGGTCGCCGGTCCCGCCCCGGGTCCGGCCGACGCCGGCCCGCCGGCCGGTGCGGCGTCGGCGACCCGGGCGCCGGGGCCGGGCGCGCCGGGCTGCGACAGGACGACGGTCGCCGCGTCCGGGGCGGTCAGGGCGACGAGCGGCTGGCGGTCGCGGCCCGGGGCGACCTGCACGGCCACGCTCTGCTCCGAGCCGGACGCGCGCCCGTCCCGGCCGGTCATGCGCAGGCGGATCTCGCTGGGTCCGGCGGGCAGGGCCGGCGGCACGATGGCGAATTGCCCGCTCGCGTCCGCGGTCGCCTTGGCCACCGGCTTGCCGTCGACCAGCATCTCGACGACCGCGTGCGGCGCACCCCGCCCGGCCACCACGGTGTCGCCGTTCGGCTCGACCCGGACGATGTCGAAGCGCGGCGCCGCGGCAGCGCCGGCCGGGCCGGATCCCGCGGAGCCGGCTTCGCGCGGGGGGCCGGACTGGGGGCCGGCCGCGGGACTCCCGGCCCCGGCGGGGCCCGGCGCGTCGTCGCGGAAATCGATCGGCGGGTCCGTGCGCCGCGCCAGGGTGCCGGGATCGGCGAGGCTCCGCGCGCCGCCCTCCGGTGCCGCTTCGGCGGGGGGCTCCGCCGCCGGCCGCCCGGTCAGCGACCGCAGGGATTCGCCGCCGAACAGGGCCAGCGCGAGGGCGAGGCCGCCGATGAGGCCGGCGAGCGCCAGGACGAGACTGCGCCGCACCTGTCCCGACATCGACAACCCTCGGCCTCCCTTGATCCTGACCCGCTGCGCCGGAAAAACCGTCGACGGGGCCGCCCATAATACCGTACATGGGGCCGACACCAAGCCGTCCCGCCGCCCAGGCGGGTGAATCCCGCGCGACTTCAGCAGTTTGGCGCGTGGAGCGCCGGACGCGGGGCTCTTTCTGACGGCTCGCAAACGGACGCGCGAGGAGGGCGCCGGATGGCCCCGGTGAGGACAGTCTGTGTCTATTGCGGCTCCGGCTTCGGCCGGGACCCCGCCTTCCGCGCGGCCGCTGAGGTCCTCGGGACCGCCCTCGCGCGGGCCGGGCTGCGGCTCGTGTACGGCGGCGGCGATGTCGGCCTGATGGGCACGGTGGCCCGGGCGGCGCTCGCCGCCGGCGGCCATGTCACCGGCATCATCCCGGACTTCCTCCAGGCGCGCGAGCACATGCTGGCGGAGGTGCAGGAGACCGTGGTGGTGCCCGACATGCACACCCGCAAGCGCCTGATGTTCG
>CAXTCV010000254.1:0-5112 GCA_964242725.1 uncultured Methylobacterium sp. | reverse complement strand
GGTTGCGAGCAGGGCCGCCAGCTCGCCCGGTGCCCGTGTCAGCCGCTGATACGGATTAACGGGGGTGTACAGGGGTCAGAGGTCAGCCGCTGATCGAGAGCGGCGTTACCCTGATCTCATCCAGCCGCGCTACTTACCGCGCCGCCACGCTTTTCGTTCAAGGCCGCCTGCAGCTCCCGGGCGAGGTCGGCGACTGTGAAGGGCTTGCTGAGCAGGCGCACGCCAGGGTCCAACATGCCATTGTGGACGATGGCGTTACGCGTGTAGCCGGTCATGAACAGCACGATGAGGTCGTGATGAGTGTCCCGGATGCTGTCGACGAGTGCGCGCCCGTTCTCCCCCGGCATCACCACGTCGGTCAGCAGGATCTCGATGCCGGGCTGCTCGGCGAGCGTGCGGCGCGCCATCTCGGCCCCATCTGCCCCGATTGCCCAGCAGCCAAGCTCACGCAGGGCGCTCAATACGAAGCTGCGCACGCCCGCTTCATCCTCGACGACGAGCACCTTCCGGTCAGTGAGATCTGTCGAGAGCCGCGCGGGCTCGTCCGGCTTCGCACTCAGCGCGATATGGCTGCGTGGCAGGTAGATCTTGACCGTCGTCCCGACCCCGGGCTCGCTGTAGAGCTTGACGTGCCCGTTGGACTGCTTGGCGAAGCCGTGCACCTGACTGAGGCCCAGTCCGGTGCCCTGGCCCACGCCTTTGGTCGTGAAGAACGGGTCGAACGCCTTCGCAAGTACCGCTTGGTCCATGCCGGCACCCGTGTCGGTGATCGAGACCGCCACGTACTGGCCGGGCGTCACCTCGATGTGAGCGTCGGCATAAGCCTGATCAAGCATGGCGTTCGCCGTCTCGACGGTGAGGTGTCCTTGGCCTGCCATGGCATCACGGGCATTCACGGCGAGGTTGAGGATCGCGCTCTCAAGCTGCGGGCGGTCGACCAGGGCAGGCCATAGGCCGCCGCCGAGTACCGTCTCGACCGCGATGCCCTCCCCCAAGGAACGCCGCAGCATCTCGGACATCTCGCACACGCATCGGTTCACGTCGGTCGGCTGTGGCTGCAGAGGTTGCAGCCGCGAGAAGGCGAGCAGCCGCTTGGTCAGCTCGGCGGCGCGACGAGCCCCACCCAACGCATTCTCGATCATCGCTCGCACACGCTCATCATCACTTATGAGGCGGCGCGTCAGCAGGTCGAGGTTGCCGACGATGATGGCCAGCATATTGTTGAAGTCGTGGGCGACACCGCCCGTGAGCTGGCCAAGCGCCTCCATCTTCTGCGCCTGGCGGAGCTGTCCTTCAATTCGCTGGCGCTGCGTTATCTCACTTCGGAGCGCATCGTTCGCGGATTGAAGTTCGCGGGCGTGTCGTCGGTCGGTCCGGATGACGAGCCAAGCGAGGGCGGCGGCTAGCAACAGGGCGACGAGGATAACCGCCGCCAGGATTGAGCGGCGGAACGCGGCTCGGTCGGCGCGTGCAGTCTGTAGTTCCACCTCCGCCCGGTCGAACTCCGCGCTGATCGCCCGGAGGCGTGTCATCAGGTCGTGTCCCGCGTTCGTGCGAACGATGGCGAGCGCGCCGGCTTGGTCTCCCGCCTGCATGCGCTCGATCGTTCGTGCGAGTTCGTCGACCTTCCCTTCGATGATGGGACGGAGCTGATCCAGCCGAGCTTGTTGTTCTGCGTTGTCCCCGGTGAGTGCTCGCAGCTCGGCCTCGGCGGCCGGCAGTTCGCGACGCGCGGTCGTGAACGGGGCGAGGTAACTCGGATCGCCGGTGATCAGGTAGCCGCGCTGGCTGGTCTCTGCCTCTTGGACGAGGCTGGATAGCCGCGCCTCGGCTTGCCGCACCTCAGCCGAATGAACGGACCAAGCGTCCGCATCTGCACTGGCTAGAGCGGCGGCAGCCGCTGCCAGGCCGGCGAGAACGAGCAGAACAAACCCGACGACGATCGCAGCCGTCTCGCGGGATCCGGCAAGGCGTTGAACGAGCCGACGTTTCAAGCGACGTCCTCTGCACGAGAGGGAGAGACCTCCGATTTGGCAGGGGCCCAGATAGGGGCGGTTTCAGACGCGACCACGGGTCGGCATCACCGCTACGCTTTCTTCACCGGATGTGGGACAGTGCCACCCCCATGCCGATCCGGCCCGAGCACCGCTTCTTCTACCCCATCGACTGGCCGCAGCTCTCGGCCGTGATCCGCTTTCGGCGAGCTGGTGGCTGCTGCGAGGGGTGTGGGCGGCCACATGGGCAGAAGGTTTACTGCCTCTCGGATGGCCGCTGGTGGGACCGCGAACTGGGCACGTGGCGCGACGAGAACGGAAGACTGGTCACCCGTCCCCCGAGCCTCGACGATCTCATGGCCGGGGTCAGGGTGACGAAGGTCGTGCTGGCCGCGGCTCATCGGGATCACGACACCGCCAACAACGCGGACGCCAACCCCGTGGCCTTCTGCCAGCGCTGCCACATGATCCATGATCGGCCGGAACATCAGAGACGGCGCTGGCGCACGCTGTTCCAGCGGAAGGCGCTCGGTGACCTGTTCGGCGGGCCTTATGCCTGAGACGCTACGTCAAAACAATTACATGAGGTTTGCGGTGTCGGGGCGCAGCGCGGACGAATTGCCCTCGTGATCGGCGCTGCCTCAGCGTATGATAGGAAACACAGGCGCGAAATCACCAGAACCAGCTCGGCCTGCCGGCGCGCACCCGTCTTCTGGAAGATCGCCTTCAGCTGCGCGCGCGCTGTCGCCACGCACACGCCGTAAGCGTCCGCCGCCTCGGCGAGGGTTGCACCGCTCGCAAGCGACAGCGCCAGCCGCGCCTCGGCTGGGCTCAGTTGGAAGAGCCGCTGCAAGGCGAAGCTGTTGCCCTCTGGTGCTGTCTCGGGATCGAGCAGCATCAGCACGGTATGCGGCTCATCATCACCCAGCACCGGTAAGGCGGCAGCGCTCAGGATGAGCGGCCGCTTGTTCTCGCGGTCGATGACGAGCCAGTTACCGCAATCGCGTTGAACACGGCTGCTACAGCGCCGGAGCAGGTACCCGACGAACTCCCGCCTTGTTGCGTCTAGCATCTGCTTGGACGGATCTGAGATATTGAAGTGGCCCTGCAAGGTGCGTTGAGCGCTATCGTTGATAGCGAGCACCTGCCCTGTGGCGGAGAGGAGCACCCCGCCGATGGCCATGCGGTCGAAGATTTCGAGGAGCGGCGTGCCGATCAGCATTGAGGTATCTCCCCACAGTTCGCACACAAAGGGTTAGATACAAACCAAAAGCACGAGCGTGCTCGGCCGCACTCGGGATGATCGTCACCGGCGTCGCCGTCGAGTTCCTTTATCTTCAGGACAAGCTCGAGGAGGTCTTCTCCGGAACCGCCTCATGGTGCTCTGTGATGGCGCGCCAGCGAGGAGCATCCACGCGACAAGTAGCAGAGTAACGGGCGCGGTAGCAGGAAGGGTATCACACCACACGCACTGAAGGTGCCGCCGGCTCCTTCTGCGGATCGCAGGTCCGGCCTCGGTGGTCGTGCATGCGCTCAAGATGGTGGGCGCTGGGGCCGGTTTCGAGCGTCATCTCTCCAACAGAAAGAAGGCCGCTCCATTGAGGGGCGGCCCGAAGTCTAGGGAGGAAACGCCCCGGAGGGGCACGAGACCGCGACGCCGTCGCTGCCTCGATATGCAATCGTAATCTGACGAAAATTGCCAAACAATGGCGCGTAATCTGAATTCGTGTGCCTGTAGCATGTAGGCCACGGGCTGAGGATCACGCCGTTCGGGTTCGGCGGCCTTGCAGCCGCTCGGCCTCCTCCCGCCACGCATCGCGCTTGGCAGCAGAGCAGAGTCGGGCTGTTACAGGGCCACCTGGTAGACATGGGTCTCCCGTAGACGGGTGCTAGCTGACCTTGTCGTCCGGCTCGGTGGGTTCCACGCTGTTTCCCAGCGCCCCGCCTTGAGGCGGATCAGCCAGGCCGTGCCGGTCCTGGTTCGAAATGCCGCCACTATCTGATGTGCGTGCATCGTGCGGGTGCGTCTCGCGCCGGCCGGCCTGAGCCCACTCTTTACGGGTCGGGATGTATCGCCATGGGGCCGGTGCCGCGCCAAGGCGCAGAGCCGTTGGAATGCGGGTGAGAAACAGCGCAAGTACCACCCACGGGACGACGAACACGACGAACGCGGTTAGACCCATGGCGATCCTCCAGAGGTATTTTGCGGTAATGGTGGGAACGCCGGCGACCCACTACTGATCCCATGGGGCTGTCATCAATCGATACTGCACCGCAACGCATTCTTCATTCTCGACCGCGCAAGGCGTCCGCATGCCGATCCGGCGCGAGCACCGCTTCTTCTACTCGACGACGCGCCATTTCACGAGCGGCAGCGCAGGGCCCGGCATGATCGCGTCCCGCTGATAGAAGTGCCGCCGGTCGCCGGTCAGGACCTCGGCCAGTCCGCCTATCGTTGAGAAACAACACAAAAACATTATATCAAAGCTTCTTCTGATTAGAACGGCAATTGAACGCACGCGGATCAATCACGCACGATTAGAGTTGAATTACCACAGGAATTTCCTACCCGATCCACCTGATTAGGCGTCCAGCATGACCAAGATAATTCTCGCAGCAACTTTCGTCGCTGCGCTCGCCTCGCCGGCTCTTGCCCAGGCTGTTATCGAGACACCCACCAGCACGACCGTCATTGTTCCGCGCGGCGCTCCTGGTGTGGTGACACGGCAGTCCGGTTCAACGGGTGCCGAGGGCGCAGCCACCTACTCGCCCACCGGCCGTGCCGCGGACGGCATCGCGACCGACTCGGCCGCAGCCGGCAACGCAGGTCAGCCCTCGCGCGTCGGGTCGACGGGCAGCACCGGCGGCGGCAACTCGGGGCAGTGAACCACCTCCAGCCCGCCCGGTTCGCCGCGGCGGGCTTTTTTGTCCGGCAGTGTCTCTAGCCAATCACTAGCCAGACCAGCAGGAGCGCCACGACCGAGCCCGCGACCGCGACCCCCATCAGGAGCGGGCTTGGGAGCTGATCCGTGCTGTCGACGTCCTCACCCTGACGGTGGACCGGCCTATTGGTGGCTTGGTTGCTCGCCGAGCTGGTGTTCACGTCTGGATAGATACG
>CAXTCV010000253.1:0-5122 GCA_964242725.1 uncultured Methylobacterium sp. | reverse complement strand
CCCGCCACCCGCAGCGGCCGCACTTCGTGGATTACTGCGCCGGGCTGATCACCGACTTCACCCCGCTGGCCGGCGACCGCAGCTTCGGCGAGGACGCGGCGATCCTGGGCGGTTTCGGCCGCTTCCGCGGGCGCCCGGTCCTGGTGCTCGGCCAGGAGAAGGGCGCCACCACCGAGGCGCGGCTGCGCCACAATTTCGGGATGGCCCGGCCCGAGGGCTACCGCAAGGCGGTCCGGCTGATGGAGACCGCCGACCGCTTCGGCCTGCCGGTGATCGCTTTCGTCGACACCGCCGGCGCCTATCCGGGGATCGAGGCGGAGGAGCGCGGCCAGGCCGAGGCCATCGCCCGCTCCACCGAGGCGTGCCTGGCGCTCGGCGTACCCAACGTCGCCGTGGTGATCGGGGAGGGCGGCTCGGGCGGCGCCATCGCGCTCGCCACCGCCAACCGCGTGCTGATGCTGGAGCACGCCATCTACGGGGTGATCTCCCCGGAGGGCGCCGCCTCGATCCTGTGGCGCGACCAGGGCCGGGCCGCCGACGCCGCCACCGCCATGAAGATCACCGCCCAGGACCTGCTCCGGCTCGGCGTCATCGACGGGATCATCCCGGAGGCCACCGGCGGGGCCCATCGCGACCGCGAGGCGGCGATCGGCGCCGCGGGCGACGCCGTCGCCGACGCGCTCGGTCAGTTCGACGGCCTGAGCCCGGCCGAGATCCGCGACAAGCGTGCGGAGAAGTTCCTCGCCATCGGCCGGAGCCTGTGAGCACCCCGGGCGCGACGGGGGGCCTGCTCGGCGCGATCGGGCGGCTGCTCGGCCGGCGCGACGCCCGGGAGCCGGGGCGCGACAACCACGTGTCGCTCGGCTGCAATTGCCAGATGGCGCACGTGCTCAAGACGCTCGACCTGCGCCTCTGGTCGGGGCCCCTCGACTGGGTGTTCTCGATGCCCGGCATGGCCCTCGATTGCCTCGCGGACGATTTCGCCGCGCTCACCGACCGGAGCCAGCTGGAGAGCATCCCGGAACCGGAGCGGCGCGGACCCGGCATCTGGCGCGGCCGGCACCGGCTCTACCGGGCGCGCCACGGTCTCGAATGCGTGTTCAACCACCACGACCCGGCGTCGAGCGAGGCGGATTACGCCTTCCTGACCGAGGGGGTGCGCCGGCTGCGCACGGCGCTCGATACCCCCGGGACCGACAACCGCCTGTGGATGATGACCCACCTGCACACGCCGCGGGAGACGGTCGAGGCGATCGACGCCCTGCTCGCGCGGCGGGCGAGCCGCAATCACCTGACCTTCCTGCAGCTCGAGCCGGGGCATCCGGGGGTGGCGGTGGTGGAGGCCGCGGACCTGCGGCCCTCCCTGCGCTGGCTCACGGTCCAGACCGCCTCGGAGCCGGTCGGCCTGCGGCTCGCCGACCCGGCCGAAGACGCGCGGCTCGTGGCGATCATCCGCGCGGAGGCCGCCCGCCGGCCGGCGATGTTCGGCTGAGCCTGTGACGGCGATCGCTGGCGGCCGGCCCGAGCCGTCCGGCGGCATGCCGGACCACTCCCCGCTCCCCCAGAGAGTCCGGTGCAGTGTTGCACCCAGGTCCTTGCGGTAAGGAAGACGCAAGCTTAACGAGCCTATTGGGTTGGGGAGTGGCGCCCGACGTCGGCTGATCAAAGCCCGCGGGCGCGCGTAGGACGACGAGGTTCCCCATGACGGCGCGTCTTGCGACCGCGCGTAGGCTGGTGGCCGCTTCCCTGCTGGCCCTCTCGATGGCGGCCTGCCAGGACGGTTCCGGCATCAACGGCCCGAGCGCGCGCAGCCTCGCGCCGATCGACCCCCAGACGCTCGCCCTGATGCAGACCAAGGGTCTGCAGCCCTCCGACCCGATCCTGATCCGCGCCTACAAGAAGGAGGCGGAGATGGAGGTCTGGAAGCGGGGCGGCGACGGCCGCTACGCCCTGCTCAAGACCTACCCGATCTGCCGCTGGTCCGGCCAGCTCGGCCCGAAGGTCCGCGAGGGCGACCGGCAGGCGCCGGAGGGCTTCTACACGATCACCCCGGGCCTGATGAACCCGAATTCCTCGTACTATCTCTCGTTCGATACCGGCTTCCCGAATGCCGTCGACCGGGCCAACGGCCGCTCCGGCCGGTATCTGATGGTGCACGGCACCTGCTCGTCGGCGGGCTGCTTCGCCATGACCGACGCCACCATCGCGGAGATCTACGCCGTCGCCCGCGACGCGTTCATCGGCGGGCAGCGCAGCTTCCAGTTCCAGTCCTACCCGTTCCGGATGACGGCCGAGAACATGGCCAAGTTCCGCAACGATCCGAACATCGGGTTCTGGCGCAACCTCAAGGAGGGCTCGGACTATTTCGAGGCCCTGCGCGAGGAGCCGAAGATCGGCCAGTGCGGGACCAGATACGTGTTCGGCGGCGCGGATGCCGCGGCCGGTTCGTGCAAGCCGAAGGTCGAACCCCAGGTGGCCGAGAAGAGCGAGCGCGACGAGCGCGCGGTCGCCGAACTGGTCGCCAAGGGCACGCCGGCGGTGCGGGTGGTCTACCAGGACGGTGGCCAGAACCCGGTCTTCCGCCCGCCGGCCAGCACCAGCGCCTTCGCGAGTCTCGGCGGCACCGAGACGGTGCTGCCCTACGACGCCAAGGAATACGGCCGGCACAATCTCGGCGATGTCAGCCGCCCGGAGACCCTGGCGGCGGGCCCCCAGGAGATTGAGCTCGGTCCGAAGGGGCAGCCCACCCTGGTGGCGGCCGCCGAGCCGGCCAAGGCCGCCAAGGCGGGCCGGGCGGTCGGCCGGGAGCCGGCGCGGCCGGCCGCCGCGACGCTCATGGCGAACCGGGCCGAGCCCGAAATCAAGGTCGACACCACCGCGGCCCTGCCCGAGAAGCCCGCGCGGATCGCCGTGGCGGACGCGGACGGCGATCCGAGCAGCTACCAGAAACTGTTCGGCACGCTCTTCGCCAAGAACAACGCGGCCGCGACCACCCCGCCGACCCCGGCCGTCGACGCCACGCTCGTCCCCGAGCCGGTCACGCTGGCGAAGGGGGCCGACACGGTGTCGACCAAGCACACCGTGAAGGCGCACGCGGCCCCCGCCAAGGCCGAAGGGAAGATCGCCCTCGCCAAGAGTCAGCCGGACGGCAAGGCGAAGGTCGACAGGGCCAAAGCGGAGAAGACCAAGCCCTGATCCGCGAGAGCGGGCGCGGCGGTCGGGCCGGGAAGTCCGGTCAGAGCAGCGGACGATCGCGATTCATCAGCCACAGGGCGTGGATGGTGCCTGGCAGCCAGCCGAAGATCCAGAGCAGGATGTTCAGCAGGAACTGCAGGCCGAAGCCGGTGGTGACGAGGACCGCGATCGGGGGAATGAAGATCGCGAGAAGGATGCGGACGAGGCTGGACACGGGTGCTCCGTTTCTGGAGTCTCGAAGGATCCACCCTCAAACGAAGCGCGGCCGTGTCCGTTCCCGCGGCCCTGCAGAGCGCCCGGCCGGCCTGGATCGGCCCATCGCGCGTCGCGATCACGGGGCCGTGTCGCCGCCCCTCCGCTTCGCGCATGCCGCCATCGACTCCATCATCCGGAGCGCGCGCAGCCGGCTCTCCATGTCGGGCAGGGCGAAGTAGGCCCTGAAGAAGCGCGGCAGCATCGCCGCGCGCCGATATCCTCTCCCGAGCGGAGAACCGCCCGTCGCCTCCGTCATGCGGGGCGGCAACACGAAGGAATCGATATCGGTCCCGTTCGCCTCGGCAATCGTTCGCAGAAGCGCGAGGGTGATCCTGCGTTCAGGCACAGCCAATCTCCGTATCTCAAACCGATTTCAAATATAAATATGTCACTTGAACTCAGAATATCTGATTTAAGCTGTATGAAATCTTATTACAAAATTGCGCGACTCCAGAGCCCCAGAAGCGCGATCCAGTGCGCAGATCTCCGCCGATCGTCAAGCGGTCCCCAAAAGTGTTGCCGGCTTTAGAGACATGATTTAGGATCGTATCCCTGCAGTTATGCAATCCTGTTCCATAGATTATTGGCTGTACCATGTCGCTTCAACGCGGCCTGCACCAGCCACGAAGACATACCCTAAATCAGCCCGAAAATATCTCAGATTGTGAGATGCCGAGGCTGCCCCAGCGGGAAACCCATGCCGTCCTGCACGGCGGAGCGCGCGGCTCTTTCTAGCCCGCCGGGTTCCGCAACGACCGCCATCCAGCATGGTTCCGGGCCACGCCGCCCCGAACGACGCGCCGGACGGCCCTCCCGGAGCATCTCCGACGGTCGACGCAGGTACCCGTTTCAAGTGCTGGCGGGTTCGAGGGAAAACGGCCGGAGGATTCAGTGCGCCGCGCCGCGGCCATTGACGGCAGAACCGGACATTGCCGCCTCTCAGACGGAAACGCCGCGACCGATCCGACGGTCGCGGCGGGGAGTGAGAGCCTTTCGGCGGCGGCGATGACAAGCAGCCTGCGCTTCGGCCCTACGTGTCGGCGCCACCCGTGAAGCGCCGCGACGGGTCGGCCGCGCTCACCGTAGGTCGGAGATCCGCGCGATGTCCCGGGCCCCGCGATCCGTCGATGAGATCCGCCGGCCGGGCACGAGCCCCGGCCTCACTCCTTCCGCGTCGGCGGCGTCGTCGCGGACGGGACGTTCACCGCCTGCTTCTCCGGGTGCTTCACCTGGCTGTAGGCGACATTGGAGAAGGTGCCGATCACGGCCGGCCAGCTGGGCTTGCCGTATTGCGGGTCGTCGTGGGCGACCTTGCAGAAGGCGGTGGTCAGTGCGTTGACCACATCGTCGTCCGTGGCGCCGGCGGCGGCCGCCTTGATCTGC
Organism: uncultured Methylobacterium sp.; assembly: GCA_964242725.1. Lineage (GTDB taxonomy): Bacteria > Pseudomonadota > Alphaproteobacteria > Rhizobiales > Beijerinckiaceae > Methylobacterium. Next base: position 289 of record CAXTCV010000253.1, on the reverse strand, counting down.
GGCACCAGCCGGACCAGCGTCGGCACGAAGTCCTGCTGCTTCACGCCCTTGAGGGTGTCCTGGACACCCACCTGATCGAAGGCGGTCTTCAGCGTGTCCTGCTCGATCTCCGCGCAGGGGGCGGTGCCGGCCAGCATGGTCTTGGTGGCGGCCCGCGCATCGGAGGCCTTGTCCCCGGTGACCGGCGGCGCCTTGTTGCCCCAGGAGTTGCGGATGTAGTCGGTGACGTTCCTCACCTCGACATCGGTCATCTGCTGGCCGATCGCCACCATCGGGGCGAGCCCGCTCT
>CAXTCV010000252.1:0-5212 GCA_964242725.1 uncultured Methylobacterium sp. | reverse complement strand
ATCACGGGCACGAACATCACGGGCACGATGACGGGACTGACGGGCCTCACGGCCACCGCCCCTGGTCGGAGATCCGCGCCGCGCTGGCGGCGGCCGACCTCGCCCCCGCCGTCCGGGCGCATGCCCTCGCCATCTTCGGGCACCTGGCCGAGGCCGAGGCCCGGGTCCACGGCCTCGCGGTCGAGGCGGTGGCGTTCCACGAGGTCGGCGCCGTCGACTCGATCGCCGACATCGTGGCCGCCGCCCACCTGATCGCCGCGCTGGAGGCGCGGAGCTGGAGCGTCTCGGCCCTGCCGCTCGGGTCCGGCCGGGTGAGGACCCAGCACGGCCCCCTCCCCGTCCCGGCCCCGGCCACGACCCTGCTGCTCGAAGGGTTTGCCACCCTCGACGACGGCGTGCCCGGCGAGCGCGTCACCCCCACCGGGGCGGCGATCCTGCGCCACCTCTGCGGCGACGATCCCGGGCGGGGCCGACCGCGCGGCATCCTCGGGCGCACCGGCATCGGCTTCGGCACGAAGGTGCTGCCCGGCCTGAGCAACTGCCTGCGCGCCCTGGTGCTGGAGGATGAAGCCGCCGCGGGGAGCCGGCGGGACCTCGCCGTCATCGCCTTCGAGGTCGACGACCAGTCGGGGGAGGACCTCGCCCTGGGGCTCGACCGGCTGCGCGGGGAGCCCGGAATGCTCGACGTCGTGCAGGTGGCGGTCCTGGGCAAGAAGGGCCGGATGATGGCCCATATCCAGGCCCTGGTGCGCCCGGAGAGCCTGGACTCGGCCATCGAGGCCTGCTTCCGGGAGACCACCACGATCGGCCTGCGCTACCACCGGGTGGAGGGCGCGGTGCTCGACCGCGACGCCCGCACGGTGGAGCAGGGCGGCCGGCCGGTCCGGGTGAAGGTCGTGGACCGGCCGGGCGGGCGCACCGCCAAGGCCGAGGCCGACGACGCCCGGGACCAGGCGGGCCACGCGGCCCGGGCGGCCCTGCGCCGGGAGGCCGAGCGCCGCGCGCTCGAGCAGGAGGAGGAGCGGTGACGCGCCGGCATCTCGAATCGGTCCTGTCGGGGCTCGGCCCCGTCGCGGTGGCGGTGAGCGGCGGGGTCGACAGCCTGACGCTGGCCACCCTCGCCCACCGGCTCACGCCGGGCGCGACCCTGGTGGTCCACGCGGTCTCGCCGGCCGTGCCCGGGGAGGCGACCGCCCGGGTCCGGGCCGAGGGCGCCCGCGAGGGCTGGTCCTTAAGGGTGATCGAGGCCGGGGAATTCGCCGACCCGGCCTACCGGGCCAACCCGGTCAACCGCTGCTTCTTCTGCAAGACCAACCTGTACGGGGCGGTCCGGCAGGTCACGGAGCGCCCGATCCTGTCGGGCGCCAATCGCGACGACCTCGGCGAGTACCGCCCCGGCCTCGACGCCGCCCGGGCGCACGGTGTCCGCCACCCCTACGTGGAGGCGGGGTTCGACAAGGCGGCGGTCCGGGCGCTCGCCCGCGACCTCGGCCTCGGCGCGGTGGCGGAGCTGCCGGCGGCGCCCTGCCTGTCGAGCCGGGTCGAGACCGGCATCGCCATCGAGCCGGAGACCCTGGGCTTCATCCACGCCGTCGAGCGGCTGGTGGGCGGGGCCCTCGACGGCGGGGCCGGCGCCGAGCGGGCCGTCCGATGCCGGGTGCGCGCCGAGGGCGTGGTGGTGGAGCTCGATCCCGAGAGCCTCGCCGCCCTCGCCGCGGAGGATCGCGAACGACTCGGGGCCGGCATCCGGGCGATCGCGCCGCCGCGTCTCGCCGGGCTCGTCCGCTTCGCCCCCTACCGGGTCGGCAGCGCGTTCCTGACGGGGGCGTCCCCATCATGAGCGTCACGGAAGAATTCACCCTCGATTTCGCCCGGCCCGAGCGGATCGGGCTGGAGGAGGCGATCTACTGCGCCGGCAAGAATCCGGAGCAGATCGACGCGATCCTGGCGGCCGCCGGCGCCCGGGGCGCCTCGCTCCTCCTCACCCGCCTCGACCCGGAGAAGCGCGCCCGCCTCCGGGAGACGGCCCGGATCGACTATTGCCCGGTCTCGCACACGGCCGTGTTCGGCGCGCCGCCTGAGGTCAGGGGGCCGGCCCGGGTCGCTGTGGTGGCGGCCGGCACCTCGGACGTTCCCGTCGCCCGCGAGGCGCTCCGGACGCTGGCCTATGCCGGCCGGGCCGCGACGCTGTTCGCCGACGTCGGCGTCGCCGGCCTGTGGCGGCTGACCACGCGGCTGGAGGCGATCCGGGCGCATCCCCTGGTGATCGTCGCCGCCGGCATGGACGCGGCGCTGCCGAGCGTCGTCGGCGGCCTCGTCGCCGGCGCGGTGATCGCGGTGCCGACCTCCGTGGGCTACGGCGTCGCCGCGGGCGGGCGCGCGGCCCTCGACGCCGTGCTGGCGAGCTGTGCGCCGGGCATCACGGTGGTCAACATCGACAATGGCTACGGCGCCGCCTGCGCCGCCCTGCGCCTGCTCCACGCGGCAGGGCGCCTCGTCGAGGAGCGCGAACGATGACCCGGCGCGAACCGTTACCCATTCCGACATTCTCGAACGGAGACAGCCGATGGAACGCCGCAGCTTCCTTCAGGGCGCCGTACTGGGCGCAGGCCTCACAGGATCGGGCCTCGCGGGCGCCGGCAGCGCAGGTGCGGCCGTGAACGCCCCCGCCGGCACCGCCCCCCTGCCCAACACCCGCCCGCAGGATCCCGCGGACCTGCCCTTCGTCACCGATCCCGGCGAGCGCCGGGGCGAGATGCTCTACCGGACCTTCGGCAAGACCGCGGAGAAAATCTCCGCCCTCGGCATGGGCGGCTTCCACCTCGGCAAGAGCGCCGTCACCGACGACGAGGCGACCCGGCTGATCCACGAAGGCGTCGACCGCGGCATCACCTTCCTGGACAATTGCTGGGACTACAACGAGGGCCGCTCGGAGCTGCGCATGGGCGCGGCGCTGGCGCAGGGCGGCTACCGCGACAAGGTCTTCCTGATGTCCAAGATGGACGGGCGGACCAAGGCGGAGGCGCTCAAGCAGATCGACCAGTCGCTGCTGCGCCTGCGCACCGACCGGATCGACCTCGTCCAGCACCACGAGATCCTGCGCTTCGACGATCCGGACCGGGTCTTCGCCGAGGGCGGGGCGATGGAGGGCTTCCTGGAGGCCAAGAAGGCCGGCAAGCTGCGCTACATCGGCTTCACCGGCCACAAGGACCCGCGCATCCACCTGCAGATGCTGGCGGTGGCGCAGGAGCGCGGCTTCCACTTCGATTCCTGCCAGATGCCGCTCAACGTGATGGACGCGCATTTCCGCTCCTTCGGCCATCTGGTGCTGCCGCACCTCGTGGCCGAGGGCATCGCGCCGCTCGCCATGAAGACGTTTGGCGACGGCGTGATCCTGAAGGCCGACGCGCCGATCCAGCCGATCGAATATCTGCACTTCTCGTTGAACCTGCCGGTCTCGGTGGTGATCACCGGCATCCAGAACCAGCGCGACCTCGACCAGGCCTTCGAGGCGGTGAAGACCTTCAAGCCGATGGACAAGGCGGCGGTGGCCGAGCTGCTGTCGCGGTCCAGGCCCTACGCGCTGGAGGGCAAGTACGAGCTGTTCAAGACGAGCGCGACCTTCGACGGCACCGCCAAGAACGCGGCGTGGCTCGGCGAGGACGTGCAGGGGGTCAAGACGCTCGCGCCGACGATGGAGTAAGTCGGTCGCAGAACGGCGCGCCCTCCCTCCCCCGCAGAGGGGGGAGGGCGCGCCCCTCACGCCACGTCCTCCAGCCGGATCGGCAGCTTGCGGATCCGCCGCCCGGTGGCGTGGTGGATTGCGTTGGCGATGGCCGCGTTCACCCCGATGATCCCGAGCTCGCCCAGCCCCTTGAGGCCCAGGGCGTCCACGCGGTCGTCGGGATCGTCCACCAGCAGCGCCTCGACCTCCGGCGCGTCGGCGGCCGTGGGCACGAGATACTCGGCGAGGTCCGGGTTGCGGTAGGCGGCGCCGTCGACCACCGTCTCCTCCAGGAGCGCCGAGCCGAGGCCCCAGATCATCCCGCCCGTGAGCTGGCTCCGGGCGGTCAGCGGGTTGAGGATCCGCCCCGCCGCGAAGGCGCCGGTGAGACGGGCCACCCGGATCTCCCCGGTCTCGGCGTGGACATGGACCTCGGCGAACTGCGCCCCGAAGCCCCAGGACACCGCCTGCCCGCCCCCGCCGAGGGCGAGCCCGATATGGCCCTGCCGCAGGCCGGCCAGGGCCGTGTCCCGGTCGCCGCCGGCGGGCACGAACGCGGCCAGCGTCTCGACGCCCGCGGGGCCGACCGCCTCGGCGAGGGCGATCCCGGTCCCGTCCGGGGCCGCGAGCCGCCCGCCCGCGAGGTGCAGGGTGTCCGGATCCCGGCCGGCGAGACGCCCGCCCTGCCCGGTCGCGGCCTGCGCCAGGGCCGCGCGGATCTGCCCGCAGCCCAGCGCCAGGGCGTTCATCAGGCTGGTGGTCGTGCTCGACCCGCCGGAGATGCCCGCCGCCGGCAGGTCCGTGTCGCCGAGCCGGACCGTGACCCGCTCCACCGCCACGCCGAGCCCGTCGGCCGCACCCATCGCCAGCAGCGTCGTGATGCCGGTGCCGATCTCGTGGTGCGCGCAGGCGACCTCTGCCCTGCCGTCCGGACCCAGCCGGACCCGCAGGGTCGCGGCGGCGATCTTCACCGGCCGCACCGAGGCGGCGCAGCCGAGCCCCACCCGCCAGGGTCCATCGCGCATCGAACCCGGGCGCGGCACCCGGCGCGCCCACCCGAAGGCCTCGGCGCCCGCCGCGAAGCAGGCCATCAGCGGCCGGGTCGAGAACGGATTTCCGGAGACCGGATCGACCCTCGTGTCGTTGATCCGGCGCAGGGCGATCGGGTCCATGTCCAGCGCCACCGCCATCTCGTCGACGGCGCTCTCCAGGGCGAACAGGTAGGGCACCTCCGGAGGCGCCCGCATCGGCCCCGGCGTGTTGCGGTCGACCCGCACGGCCCGCTCCTCGGTCCGGATGTTCGGGCAGGCGTAGAGGCTCGCGGTCACGTCGGCGCCCTCCATGACGAAGGGGTCGAAGCGCGAGGTCACGGTCTCGGCCTCGTGCACCAGGGCGGTGAAGCGCCCCGTCCGGTCGGCCCCGAGCCGGATGGCGTGGCGCGATTCCGGGCGGTAATTGGCGATGGTGAAGCCTTGCCGCCGGCTCGGC
>CAXTCV010000251.1:0-5217 GCA_964242725.1 uncultured Methylobacterium sp. | reverse complement strand
CCGGTCTCCTCGGTGGCGACCGCGTACTATTACGTGAAGTAAGGGCGGGACGGGGCCTGGAATCGCGGCGGAAAAAAATCGCGTTTGTCCGCGTCCTCGCGTATGGCCTTCGGGTGCGGTGCGGGAACGCGGCGTGGACGCCGCACGTCCTCCGCCTGTGCCTACCGCGCGCAAGGATGCCCAGAAGAGCCCGATGAAGATCGGACGCATCGTCCCCGCTGGCGGGCCGCTCCGGCCCGTGCTGATGTCCCTGAGCCTGTGTGTCGCGCTCCCGTCGGCCGTGCCGGCGGCGGCCGACGTCGTGATCGGTGTCGCGGTCCCGCGCTCAGGACCCTACGTGGCGGTGGGCGAGCAGGTGCTGCGCGGGGTCGAGGCGGCGGCGCGGGATGCCAACGCCATGGGTGGCCTCGACGGCCAGCCCGTCAGCCTCGACGTGCAGGACGATGCCTGCGACTCGAACACCGCGACCGCGGTGGCCAACCACTTCGTGCGCGGGAACGTGCGGCTCGTCGTCGGGCATGTCTGCTCGAACGCCTCGATCGCCGCTTCCGATATCTACGCCCAGAACGGCGTCGTGATGATCACCGCGGCCTCGGTGGCGGCCCGGCTCACCGACCGGGGGCTGCCGAGCGTGTTCCGCGTCTGCGGGCGCGACGACGATCAGGCCCGGCTCTCCGCGGCGGTGCTGGCCGAGCGGTTCCGGGACCGAAAGATCGCGCTGATCCAGGACCAGACGCCCGCGGCCCGCACGCTCGCCGCCGCCACCAAGGACAACCTCAACCGGATCGGCGTGAACGAGGCGCTGTCGGTGTCGTTTTCGCCGAGCGACGGCGACGATGCCGCCCTCGCCGACCGCCTGAAGGGTGCGGGGATCGACGTGGTCTATTACGGCGGCGATGCCGCCGAGATGGGCCGCCTCGTGAAGATGTCCGCCGACCGGGGCTTCCGCCCGCAATGGTTCGGGACTTCGGCCATCGCCACGCCGGACTTCGCCAAGATCGCCGGTCCGGCGAGCAACGGCGTCCTGATGACCTTCTATCTCGATCCGAGCCGGCAGCCCGCCGCCGCCGGCGTCGTGAAGGCCTTCAAGGCCGAGGGCGTCGATCCCACCGGCTCCACGGTCTACGGCTACGCGGCCATGCAGGCGCTGGTGGCGGCCGGCAACTTCGCCCATTCGGTCGACCCGCGGCCGATCGCCCAGGGACTGCACACGGAGCGGTTCGACCTGGTGCTGGGCACGGTCGGGTTCGACTCCAAGGGCGACGTCACCGCCCAGGGCTACGTGCTCTACGTGTGGAAGGACGGAAGCTTCACCCCCGCGGGGAAGTGAGGCGGCGTCCGTTGGTGCGCGCAACGGGCGTGACGGCGGAAAACGTCATCCGTCCAGCGCCGCATCGACTTCGGCCCCCCGCCCCAGCCCGCGCAGCAGCTCGGCGAGGTGCGGCCGAACCCGCAATTGCAGCGCGTGTAACTGGCAGACCGCCGCGCTGAGCTGGCCCCCCCGGCCGAGCATGGAATCCGCAAATCCGATCATCCGGGCATTGGGCCAGGCCGGCTCGCGCAGGGCGTGGAGGCGCGCCACCAGCGCTTCGGCCGGCGTCTCCGGCTCGGCCTGCGCGAACAGCATCAGCAGCGCCGCGGTCGAGCGCGACAGGCCGTAATGGCAATGCACCAGCAGGTGGGCCGGCCCGTCGAGCTGCCGCCCGAACGCGAGGATCGCCGCGACGTGCTCGGGCTCCGGCGGCACGAGGCCGTCGCCGGGGCCGAGGCAGTCGTGGAAGTGCAGGGTCGTGCGGGCATGGGCGCCGTAGGCGGTGAAGGCCTCCGGCTCCGGCGTGCCGGGATCGAGCAGGGACAGGACGTGGCTGACGTCGCGGGCGCCGTGGCCGGCCAGTTCCTCCAGGCCGCAGACGGTGTGCAGGGTGACGGCGGGCTCGGAGCGCATCCCCGGCGCCTAGCGCATCGCCCCGGCCATGGGAACCGGGACGATGCACCGGGGCATCGAGACACAACGTCCCGATCCGGATTTCGGCGGGCACCGTCCGGAACGCGGCCCGGGCGACCGGCCCGCTCGCACCGTGACGGAACCGCCCCCGCCGCCCGCGGCTTTCGAGATCCGGCGCGGACATGCTAGCTGCGGCCAGCGATTCCGCGCCGGACGGATCGGACACGCACGGACGAGATGCCGTTGGACGAGACTCCCATCACGCGCGCGCGCACGACAGGACCGCGGCGCAGGACCGTGCTGACCGCCGGCCTCGGTGCCGCTGCCGCCGGCACGTTCGCCGCTCCGGCCCGGGCGGAGGGCGCCCCCGCGTTGCGCTGGCGCCTGTCCTCGGCCTACGCCAAGACCCTCGACATCCTGTTCGGTGCCCCGGAGGCGCTCAGTCGGATCGTCGCCGAGGCCACCGACGGGCGCTTTCAGATCCAGGTCCTCGGCCCCGGCGAGCCGGTGCCCGCGGAGGGTCTCCTGGAGGCCGTCGCGGGGGGCACCGTCGAGATGGGCCACGGGCCGGCGACCCTGGCCATGGCCAAGGATCCGACCTTCGCGCTGGCCACCGCCGTGCCCTTCGGCCTCAACGCCCGGGGCGCCGCCGCGTGGTGGCAGGCGGGGGGCGCCGCCGAGCTGTTCGCGGAGGTCTTCGCGAAGGCCGGCCTCGTCTGCCTGCCGGGCGGCAACACCGGCGCCCAGATGGGCGGCTGGTTCCGGCGCGAGATCAAGGGCCTCGCCGATCTCCAGGGGCTCAAGTTCCGGATCGACGGCATGGGCGGCCAGGTGCTCGCCAAGTTCGGCGTCCAGCCGCAGACGCTCCCCGGCGCCGAGATCTACGCGGCCCTCGAAGCGAAGAAGATCGACGCCGCGGAGTGGATCGGCCCCTACGACGACGAGCGTCTCGGGCTGCAGAAGGTCGCGCCGGTCTACCACTATCCCGGCTTCTGGGAGGGCGGCGCGATGCTGCATTTCTGGTTCAACGCCGAGGCGTGGAAGGCGCTGCCGAAATCCTATCAGGCGATCCTGCGGGCCGCCGCCGCCCAGGTCGGCGCCGAGGTGCAGGCCAAGTACGACGCGCGCAACCCCCAGGCCCTGCGCCGGCTCGTCGCCGGCGGCGCGCAGCTGCGGCCGTTCCCCCAGGAGGTGATGGAGGCCGCCCTCAAGAACGCCAACGACGTCTATGCCGAGATCGCTGCCAAGAACGCCGATTTCCGCCGCGTCTACGAGGCGATGCGCACCTTCCGGAACGAGGAGTACCTCTGGTTCCAAGTGGCGGAATACACCTACGACAACTTCATGATCCGGGCGCGGGCGCGGGGATAGCGCATCATCCCGCGCCGGCGCCGGCTTTCGGGACGATGCCCTACGCCGACCTCCGCTTCGCGAACCGCCGGATGAGACGCTCCCGCTTCAGCCGCGACAGGCGGTCGATCCAGAAGACGCCGTCGAGCTGGTCGATCTCGTGCTGGACGACCGCGGCCGGAAAGCCCTCCACCTCCGCCTCCTGGGCCGCGCCGTCGAGGTCGCGGTAGCCGAACCGGATGCGGGCGGGTCGGGTGATCCGCTCGCGCACCCCCGGCATGCTGACGCTGCCCTCCTCATGGGTCGCCGTGTCGGGGGATGCCCAGAGGATCGTCGGGTTCAGGTAGAGGCGCCGGTCGTCCTCCGGCGACATCCGGATCGCCACCACGCGGGCCGCCACGCCGATATGCGGGGCCGTCAGGCCGATGGCGCTCGCGGCCAGCAGGGTGTCCCACACATCGTCCACGAGGGACTGCGTGCTCGGCCCGAACGCGTCGACCGGGGCGGCCGGGCGGGCGAGGCGGGGATCGGGGAACAGGACGAGGGGGCGAGCCGGCATGGTCGATCAGTCCACCTGCATCGGTGCGGGGTTCCGCCCCTCTCTATCCGACCCGTTCCGTGACCGCGCCCGTTACGGCACCCGATTGCGCAGTACGAAATTCCCAACGGCCAGGAACTTCTGCGCCCGCTTGCCGGTGTCCACCTCGGTGGTGAACACGTTGCCCTTCGAATCGACCGCCAGATTGTGGACCCAGTGGAACTGGCCCGCCCTGCGTCCGTTCCGGCCGAAGGCGCCGACCACCGCGCCGGTGGCGCGATCGAGGGTGCGGACCTCGTTGTTGGCCCCGTCGGCGTTGAGCAGGTAGGTCTCGTCGGCGTCCGGCCACAGGGCCAGCTCCCAGACCGAGCCGTTGGCGCGGGTCGCCGTCTCGACGAAGAACTCCTTCACGAAGCTGCCGTCCTTGTGAAAGACCTGGATGCGGTCGTTGGTGCGGTCGCAGACATAGACCAGCCCGTCCCGGGCGATGCGCACGCAGTGGACCGGGTTGGCGAATTGCTGGCGCGGATCCGCCGCCGGGTCGTAGGCGCCGAGCTTGTCGTCCGTGGGCGGCTTGCCGTAGGCGCCCCACATCCGCTTGAACGCCCCGGTGTCGCGGTCGAACACGATGATGCGGTGGTTGTAATAGCCGTCCGCCACGTAGACCTCGTTGGCCGCCATGTCGAAATCGACGTTGGCGGGCTTGCCGAGCCGGCTGGTGTCACGGCTGTCGGTCTGTGGCCCGGACTTGCCGATCTGCAGGACGAATTGGCCCTCCGGGGTGAACTTCAACAATTGCCCGTCCTGGTCGCCGTTGCCGGCGATCCAGACGAAGCCCTGGCCGTCGATCTGGATGCCGTGCTCGTTGGTCGGCCAGTCGTAGCCGGCGCCGGGGCCGCCCCAGCTGCGCAGCAGGTTGCCGGCCTGATCGAATTCCAGGACCGGCGGGGCGGGCTTGCAGCATTTGGTCCGCGGCGGATCGAGGCTCGCGGCCTTCTCGTCGTCGGTGAGGGTGCGTGGCCGCTGGATCACCCAGACATGGTCCTGCGCGTCCACGGCGACGCCGGAGGCCTGGCCGATGATCCAGTCGTTCGGGAGCGGCTTCGGCCAGGCGGGGTCGACCTCGAAGCGCGGGGCCTCCGCGGCCGCGGCCGGGCCGGCGAGGGCAAGCAGGCAGGCGAGCGCCGGCAGCGCGGTGGAAAGGATCCTCATGGCGTGTCCTCCGGCGCCTGTCCCGGCGCTCGGCGGCACCATGGCGTCAGGCCAGGGCGGGATCCAGCCGGTTGGCGCGCGCTTCCGTGACATTGGCGGCCCGGAGACGGTCCGGACAGAAAAAAGGCCACTCCCGAAGGAGCGGCCCGAAGTCTAGGGAGGAAACGCCCAA
>CAXTCV010000250.1:0-5217 GCA_964242725.1 uncultured Methylobacterium sp. | reverse complement strand
CGGGGCGCATGTCGATGTTCTCGACCACCTCGGAGAACAGCTTGCCGAGCGCCCCCGTGGTGTGGATCGCGATGGCCAGCACGCCGACCATCGGCCCGAGCCCGAAGGCGATCACGAAGAGCAGGGCGAACACCACCTCGGGGACGGTGCGGCAGACCTCCAGGAAGCGCTTGGCGGCGCTGCGCAGCAGGCGCGACCGCGCGAGGTTGGCGGCCGCCAGGAAGCTCAGGGCGAAGCCCGCGAGCCCGCCGAGCAGCGTGCCGAGATAGGCCATGAGCAGGGTCTCGCCCAACAGCGCCAGCCAGTTCGGCAGGCCCCAGTACCAGGCGCGCACGTCCGCGAGGGGATGGTCGAGGCCGACCGGCGGCAGGATCTCCTGGATGTAGGCGGTGAACTTGCCGATGTTCGCGATGAAGACCAGCGGCCGCACCTCGGCGGCGAACCCGGCGAGCAGCGCCAGCACGGCCACGACGGCGAAGCCCGCCAGCGTGCGGCGGCGCGCGGCCCGGGTCGCCGCCGCGTAGAGGCCGGAGAGGGCGGCTTCCCGCTCCGGCGGCAGGGGTGTCGGGCCGTGCGAGGTCGGCATGCCCGGATCAGGACTTCTTGCGCTGCTCGTCGTTGAACTTCAGCATGTCGATGATCGGCTGATAGTCCTTGAGCGTCACCGGGGTGAGGCCCTGGTCCTTGCCGTCCGAGAGCCGGTCGAACGCCGCTCTGTCGGCGGTCGGCAGCGCGATGAAGGCCTGGCGGATCTTGGCCTTCAGGTCGTCGGGCAGGTTCGCCAGCACGGCGAAGGGGCCCTCCGGCAGGAAGTCGGACTTGAACACCACCCGGAAATCCGACTGCTGCATCGGCGTACCGTCCGGCTTCTTGAGCATGCCCTTGGCGGCCATACGGGTGACCATCGTGTCGGTCTCGGAGTTCCAGAGGTTGGCGGCGGCGTCGGCGGTACCCTGGGTCAGCGCCAGCACCGCGTTCTCGTGGCTGCCGGCGTAGAAGGTCTTGGCGAAGAACCTCTCCACGTCGTAGCCGGCCCGCTTGAGGAAGAAGCGCGGCGCCTGGTTGCCGGAGGTGGAGTTGGGGTCGACCAGCGCGAGGTTCTTGCCCTTGAGGTCCTCGACCGTCTTGTACGGGCTCGTGGCCAGGACGTAGACGACCGAGTAGTAGCCCGAGGCGCCGGTCTCGTGCTTCTGGTTCACGATCGGCTCGATCGTCACCCCGGTCATCACCGCCCGGGCGAAGGAGGCGGGGCCGTACCAGGCGATCTGGATGTTGCCGGCGCGCTGGCCCTCGATCACGGCCGCGTAGTCGCTGGCCACCCGCAGCTTCACCGGCACGCCCAGGGTCTTGGTCAGGTAGGCGGTGAGCGGCGCCCAGCGGTCGGCGGTGCCCGAGGCGTTCTCGGCGGGGATCACGCCCAGCGTCAGTTCGGGATACCGGGCCTTCCAGTCCTGCGCGGCGGCGGGAAGCCCGAGGAGCGCGAGGGCGGCGGCGGCCGCGAGGGTGCGTCGGGTGATCATTGCGTTCTCCTGTGCGGGCCCTGGGGCAGGGTTCGGCCAGCCGCCCCCCGCTTGCCGTGGTGACGGATGTCTTGTCGGCTCAGGCGCCGATCGCGGCTTCGCGGACCGGACGCGCGGGCACGGAGCCGGGCAGGCCCGGCATCGCCGCCCGCTGCTCCGCCTCGCGCTCCGCGGAATCGTCGAGCACCTCGCCGGCCTCCAGCCCGTAGAGCCGGCGCGCCACGTCCTCGGTGAGGTCGAAGGGGCCGCCCTCGAACACCACGCGGCCGGCCGCGAGGCCGACGAGGCGGTCGCAATAGGCGCGGGCGAGGTCGAGGGAATGCAGGTTGCACAGAACCGTGATGCCGTAGCGCCGGTTCACGTCGGCGAGCGCATCCATCACGAGCCGCGTGTTGCGCGGGTCGAGGGAGGCCACCGGCTCGTCGGCGAGCAGGATCTCCGGCTCCTGCACGAGGGCGCGGGCGATGGCGACGCGCTGCTGCTGCCCGCCCGACAGGCCGTCGGCCCGCTGGCCGGCGAACTCGCCCATGTCGAAGCTCTCCAGGGCGGCGAGCGCCATGGCCCGGTCCGCGTCGGACCACAGCCGCATCAGGGCCCGGTGGCTCGGCACGTGACTGAGGCGCCCCATGAGCACGTTGGTCATCACGTCGAGGCGGCCGACGAGGTTGAATTGCTGGAAGATCATGGCGCAGCGGGTGCGCCAGTCCCGCAGGGCCCGGCCCCGCAGGGTCGTGACGTCCCGCCCGTCATGGAGGATGCGGCCCGAACTCGGATCCGCCAGCCGGTTGATCAGGCGCAGCAGCGTCGACTTGCCGGCCCCCGAGCGGCCGATCACGCCGACGAAGCTGCCGGGCTCGATCCGCAACGAGACACCGTCGACCGCGCGCCGGTCGCCATACTGGCGCGTGAGATCTTCGATGACGAGCATGCATCCATCCGCGGCGGACTGGCCGCAGCTAAACGCCGCTTCTACGACGGTTGGATGACGAAGACCTGAAAATATCTATAGCCGACGAACGAACAAGGATCGGCGCAAGTATCTCACCGAGTTCATGCCGCCGGCACACGGACGAAGACGAGGCATGAGCAGCGGATGTCACGGCAGAGCTTCGTGGCGGTCCAGGAACGCTTCGATGGCGAGCCCGCGGAAATCCGGCAGGGCCCGGCGCAGGCGCGCGTGATCCCAATCCCACCAGGCGAGGCTCTCGAGGCGCCCGGCGATCGCCTCGGGGAAGCGGCGGCGCACCGGCCGCGCGGGATTGCCGACCACGATCGTGTAGGGGGCGACGTCGCGGGTGACGATCGCCCCCGCCCCGACCACCGCGCCGGTGCCGATGCGGCGGCCGGGCAGGACGACGACCCCGTGGCCGATCCAGACGTCGTGGCCGATCGCCACCGGGCTGGCCCGGCGCCGGTCGAAGAAGGCGTCCTCGTCCGCCTCCTCCGGCCAGTAGGCGCGGGCCCGGTAGGTGAAATGCGCCTGCGATGCGCGCTCCATCGGGTGGTTGCCGGGATTGATCCGCACGCTCGCGGCGATCGAGCAGAACTTGCCGATCGTCGTGTAGATCACCTCGCCGTCCTGGGCGATGTAGGAGTAATCGTCCAGGACCGATTCGGTGATGCGGGTGCGGGCCCCGATCTCGGTGTAGCGGCCGAGGCGGCTCGCCCGGACCCGGGCGCTGGGGTCGAGGGCGGGCGCGAGCCCGAGGGGCTGGTCAGCCATGGCGGTCTCCGAAGGGCAGGCGCGCCAGGAGCCGGAACGGCCCGGACCCGTCCTGGGTCAGGAGGCACACCGCGTCGATCACGGCGGGCTCCGGGCCCGAGGCGGCGTAGGCCGCGGCGAGGCGCCGGTGCCAGCCGTCGCGGTCGGGCTCCGGCAGGGCGTCGGTCAGGGTCATGTGGAAGCGGAAGGCCTCGAACACGTAGGGGTAGCCCCAGCGTTCGAGCAGCGCGCGGCCGCGGGGATCCAGCCGCTCCGGCCGGCGCTTCGCGCGCTCGGCCTCGGTGAGCGGCGCCCGGAACGGGTCGAGGGCGGCGACGCATTCGGCCGCGAGCAGGCCCAGACCCGGCGGCGGGGCCTCCGGCACCAGGGCCAGGAACGGTCCGAGCGCCGCGACCACCAAGGGCCCGAGCGGCACCGGCGGGTGCGCGGCGGCGAGGCCCCGGGCGGCGGCGACGAGATCGGCCTCCGCGGCCCCCGGCACGAGGCGCAGCGGCGCCTTGAGGGTCGCGTGGAAACCGTAGAGCCGGGCGCCCGCGGTAACGGCGGCGAGGCCGCCCAGCGCCTCCGGCTGCGTGACGGGTCGCCCGGAGACGTTGTCGTGGCCGAGCACGGCGTTGCCGAACGCCGCCAGACGCGAGCCCGGGGCGGGCAGCCAGTACAGGGCGTAGCGGCGCGACACGTCCAAAGCCTCCGGATCTCGCGGCATTCCTCAGGCCGTCGGTGCGTAGCTCCGCGCGTCGGCGGGGCGGCGCGGGCGGACATCCATGGCGTTGCCGCGCCACACGATGGCGCTCTGCACCCAGGCGCCCAGCCAGAGCGCCGGGATCAGGAGGTCGCGCACCAGGAAGACCGCCGGCATGCGGGGCGAGCGATGCCAGCCCGCGCGGACCGCGAGCCAGTGCTCGGCTCCGTAGCACAGGACCGCGAGACCCGCAGCGCTTGAAAGTCCGGCGAGGCTGCCGGACCACAGCGCCAGCAGCAGGGCCGGCAGCAGGACGCCGCTGCCGATCTCCGGGATGAAGAACAGCGGGAAGGTCACCCGCCGCAGCCGGGCCCAGCGCAGCTGCCGCGCCCAGACCTCCCGGAAGCCGCGGGGGCCCAGGGGCTGCTCGAAGGGGCTCGCCACGAGGTGGACGCGCCGGCCGGCGGCGCGCACCAGCTTGGTGGCGGCCGCGTCCTCGGCGATCTCGGCCGCGAGGGCCTCGAGGCCGCCCTGCGATTCCAGGAACGGCCTGTGCCAGAGCATGCTCTTGCCCTGCGCGAAGCCCAGGCCGAACGCCTCGGCGGCGTATTGCCAGCGCGCCTGCAGGGTGTTGAGGAAGGCGCATTCGACCTCGGCCATGAAGCTGCCCGGGCGCGCGCCGGCGGGGGTCGAGCAGACGAGGCCGGTATCCTCCCGCCACGCGGCCTGGAGGCGCTGGAGGTAATCCGGCGGCATGGCCACGTTGGAATCGGCCAGCACCACCCATTCGTGGGCGGCGGCGCGCCAGCCGCGCAGGCAGTTGTTCAGCTTCGGGTTCTCGCTGACGCGCTCGTCGCCGAGGATCAGCCGGGCCGGCACGTGGGGATGGGCGGCGATCAGGCGCTCCACCATCGGCACGATCGGATCGCCCGGATCGGCCACGCAGAAGATCAGCTCGTAGGCCGGATAGTCGAGGCGGAAGCTCCGGGTCAGCATCTCCTCGCTGTAGGCCTCGACCCCGTGGAGCGGGCGGACCAGGGAGACGGGCGCCCCCGCCGGAAACCGCGACGGCCCGTGGCTTCGGCCGATGCGCCGGCCCGCGATGGCGAGGCTGCCGATCTGGACGAGGGCCAGGAGCGCGCCGAAGGCGAGAGCCGGCACCGTGGCGTCAATCATGCGGGATCCCCCGTTGGCGTCCTGAGCGGCCCGGTCGCCAGAGCGCTCGCCGCCGAAGTGGATGCCGGTTCGGCGTAAGCGAGCGCGTGACATCAAAGACTTAGAGCCGGTCCCCG
>CAXTCV010000249.1:0-5286 GCA_964242725.1 uncultured Methylobacterium sp. | reverse complement strand
CCGATGCGCATCGCCGAGGTCCGCTCGCGGGTGTCCGGCCTCGTGGTCAAGCGCCTGTTCGAGCAGGGCAGCCAGGTCAAGGAAGGCGACATCCTCTACAAGATCGACCCCGCTCCCTTCGAGGTCGACTTGGCCAGCGCGGAAGCCGTGCTCGCCCGCCAGGAGGCCGCCCTGGTGCTGGCCCGCCAGCAGGCCGACCGGCTCGAGCAGCTTCTGTCCCGCGCCACCGCCAGCCAGGCCCAGTACGATGCCGCCTTCGCGGGCAAGAAGCAGGCGGAGGCCGAGGTTGCGGGCGCCAAGGCGGCGCGCGACCGGGCGCAGCTCAACCTCGGCTGGACCGACGTGCGCGCCCCGATCACCGGACGGATCGGCCGGGCGCTGCTCACCGAGGGCACCCTGATCGAGCCGGGCTCGACGGGGGCGCTCGCCACGATCCAGCAGCTCGACCCGATCTATGTCGACATCACCCAGTCGGTGGGTGAATTGAACCGCCTGCGCCGGGACCTCGCCAGCGGCGAGCTCGCCCGGCTGGAGGAGAACACCGCCAACGTCCACCTGATCATGGACGACAATTCCCTCTACCCCCTGGCGGGCCGCCTGCTGTTCTCGGACGTCACCGCCGATCCGAGCACCGGCCAGGTGACCCTGCGGGTGCAGTTCCCCAACCCGCATGACGAGCTGTTCCCGGGCATGTACGTGCGCGCCCGGATCAAGCAGGGCATCGATTCCGACGCCATCGCGGTGCCCCAGCAGGCGATCCAGCGCACCGAGGACGGCCGCGCCGAGGTCTGGGTCGTGCGCGCCGACGACACGGTGATGCGCCAGCCCGTCGAGGTCGGGCCGGTGGTCGGCCCGAACTGGCTGATCCGTTCCGGCCTCAAGGCCGGCGAGCGGGTCGTGGTCGACGGCGTCCAGAAGATCACCGCGGGCCTCAAGGTGAAGCCCCTCGACCAGACCCCGGTCCACGGCGAGGCCGGCCCGAAGCACGATGCCGACGAGGCCCCCGACGCGCCGGGAGCCAGGAATGCGGGCGACACGGCGGACGCCGCGCAGCGGGCGGCCGCTGCCCAGCGCCACTGACCGCGGAAGACCCCGACCATGGCACGCTTCTTCATCGACCGGCCGGTCTTCGCCTGGGTGGTGGCCCTGTTCATCTGCCTCGGCGGGGCGCTGGCCATCCCGAACCTGCCGGTGGCGCAGTATCCGGTGATCGCCCCGCCCTCCATCGCCCTGTCGACCGCCTATCCCGGCGCCTCGGTGGAGAGCCTCTACATCGGCACGACCCGGCTCATCGAGGACGAGCTGAACGGCGCGGCCAACATCATGAATTTCGAGTCGACCACCGACTCGTTCGGCTCGGTCAACATCACCGCGACCTTCCAGCCCGGGACCGACCCGGCCCTCGCCTCCGTCGAGGTGCAGAACCGGCTGAAGCGCGTGGAGGCGCGCCTGCCCGCGGAGGTCCGCCAGCAGGGCATCCTGGTCGAGGAGGCCTCGGCCGCGACGCTCAACATCATCACCCTGGTCTCCACGGACGGGTCGATGGACGAGATCGGGCTCGGCGATTTCATGAATCGCACCATCATCAACGAGATCCGGCGCATCCCCGGGGTCGGGCGCGCGACGCTCTACTCCACCGAACGCTCGCTCCGGGTCTGGGTCGATCCCGATAAGCTGCGCGGCCTCTCGCTCAGCGCCTCGGACGTGACCGAGGCGATCCGCAACCAGAACGTCCAGGTCGCCTCCGGCTCGGTCGGCGCGCAGCCGAGCCCGATCAAGCAGGCCGTGACCGTTCCGATCATCGTGAAGGGCCAGCTCGGCACCATCGAGGAGTTCGGCGCCGTCGTGCTGCGGGCCAATCCCGACGGCTCCAACGTGCGCCTGCGCGACGTCGCCCGGATCGAGCTCGGCGGCGACGCCTACCAGTTCTCCACCCGGCTGAACGGCGGCCCGGCCGCCGGAATCTCGGTGACCCTCGCCCCCGACGGCAACGCCCTGGAGACCGCCAAGGCGATCCGCGCCAAGATGGTGGAGCTGTCCCAGTTCTTCCCGCCGGACCTGAAGTGGGACATCCCCTACGACATCACCCCGGCGGTGGAGGCCTCCATCGAGAAGGTGCTGCACACCCTGGTCGAGGCGGTGGTGCTGGTCTTCCTGGTGATGTTCCTGTTCCTGCAGAACATCCGCTACACCCTGATCCCGACCATCGTCGTGCCGATCGCCCTGATGGGCACCGTCACGGTGATGTGGATCTCCGGCTTCTCGGTGAACGTGCTCACCATGTTCGGCATGGTGCTGGCCATCGGCATCCTGGTCGACGACGCCATCGTGGTGGTGGAGAACGTCGAGCGGATCATGAACGCCGAGGGCCTGTCCCCCAAGGCGGCCACCAAGAAGGCCATGGAGCAGATCACCGGGGCGATCATCGGCATCACCCTGGTGCTGATGGCGGTGTTCATCCCGATGGCGTTCTTCCCCGGCTCGGTGGGCATCATCTACCGGCAGTTCTCGATCGCCATGGTGACCTCGATCGCGTTCTCGGCGCTGCTCGCCCTGTCGCTGACGCCGGCCCTCTGCGCGACCTTCCTGAAGCCGGTGGCCACGGGCCACGGCCACGCCAAGGGCGGCGTGTTCGGGCTGTTCAATCGCTTCGTCGACCGGGAGACCGCCCGCTACGGCCGTGGAACCCAGGCGTTCATCCGGAAATCCGGGCGGGTGATGCTGGTCTACCTCGCCCTGGTGGCGGGCACCGCCTACGCCTTCGTCAATCTGCCCGAGGGCTTCCTGCCGGTGGAGGATCAGGGCTTCTTCACGGTGGACATCCAGGCGCCGCCGGGCGCCTCCTACAACCGCACCCAGGAGGCCAACCGCCGGGTCGAGGAGCACCTGCTGGCTCAAGCAGGCGTCGCCACCGTGACCATGCTCAACGGCTTCTCGTTCTCCGGCCAGGCGCCGAGCACCAGCCAGGCCTTCGTCACCCTCAAGCCCTGGTCGCAGCGCGACGCGAAGAACTCGGCCGCCGCGCTGGTGGCGGGCACCAACGCGGCGCTCGCCAGCTACCGCGACGCCACCGTGGATGCCCAGGAGCCGCCGCCGGTGGACAACCTCGGCAACGCGGCCGGCTTCTCGTTCCGCCTCCAGGACCGGGCCAACCGCGGCTACGCGGCCCTGCTCGCGGCCCAGGAGCAGCTCCTGAAGCGCGCGCAGCAGAGTCCGGTCCTCCAGAAGGTGAAGATCGAGGGCCTGCCCCCGACCCCGCAGGCGGAGCTGGTGATCGACCGCGAGAAGGCCGCGGCGCTCGGCGTGAAGTTCGAGGACATCAACGCCACGATCCAGCTCAACCTCGGCTCGGTCTACCCCAACGACTTCCCCAACCGCGGCAAGATGCAGCGGGTCTACGTCCAGGCCGAGCAGCTCCAGCGCATGAACGCCTCCGACATCCTCAACTACGCGGTGAAGAACGCCACGGGCACCATGGTGCCGATGTCGTCCTTCGCGGAGCTGAAATGGGGCATGGGGCCGAGCCAGATCGTCGGCTTCAACGGCTACCAGTCGGTGCGCTTCACCGGCGAGCCGAACCCCGGCTTCACGTCGGGCGACGCGATCACCGAGATGGAGCGGCTGATGCTCCAGTTGCCCAAGGGGTTCGGCTACGCCTGGACCGGGCAATCCTACCAGGAGAAGCAGGCGGGCAGCCAGGCGAGCCTGCTGCTCGCGCTCTCGGTGCTGATCGTGTTCCTGTGCCTGGCCGCGCTCTACGAGAGCTGGGCGATCCCGGTCTCGGTGCTGCTCGTGATCCCGCTGGGCGTGATCGGCGCGGTGGCGGCTGTGCACCTGCGGGGCATGCCCAACGACGTCTACTTCAAGATCGGGCTGATCACGATCATCGGACTCTCGGCCAAGAACGCGATCCTGATCGTCGAGTTCGCCAAGGATCTGTGGAAGCCCGGGACCTCGGTGGTGCAGGCCGCCGTGGAGGCGGCGACGCTCCGGTTCCGGCCGATCGTGATGACCTCGCTCGCCTTCATCTTCGGCGTGGTGCCGCTGGCCATCGCCACCGGCGCCGCCTCGAAGAGCCAGCAGGCGATCGGCACCGGCGTGATGGGCGGCATGATCACCGCGACCGTGCTGGCGGTGTTCTTCGTGCCGGTGTTCTTCGTGGTGGTGATGCGGGTCTTCCGCCGCGGGGCTGTCGCGGAGGGCGAGCGGGCGGAGGCACGGCCCGAACCGGCGCGGGTGGCGGCCGAGTGAGGCCGCCTTCGGCCTCGCCGGGCGGCCACGCGCGCTTCACCGACCGTCGAGGACCTTCCAGACCCGCGCGGGCCGACGCGCTGACCGGAAGGGTCGGGCCCGACGTCTCAGCGGGGCGGGGCCGCGTCCTCGCCGAGCAGCGTCCGGACGAAGCGCCGGGTGCGCGGATCGGCCGGCCGGCCGAACAGGTCGGCGGGCGGCCCCTGCTCCACGAGCGTGCCGGCTTCGAGGAAGACCACCCGGTCGGCGACGCGCCGGGCGAGGCGCAGGTCGTGGGTCGCCATCAGCATGGTCATGCCCTCGGCCGCCAGTCCGGCGAGGACGTCGACCACCTCCGCGGCGAGTTCCGGATCGAGGGCCGAGGTCGGCTCGTCGCACAGGAGCAGGCGCGGGGAGGGCGCCAGCGCCCGGGCGATCGCGACCCGCTGCTGCTGGCCGCCCGACAGGCTGGCGGGCCAGTCCGCCGCCTTGTGGGCGAGGCCGACGCGCTCCAGCAGCTCCAGCGCCCGTGCGCGCGCCTTCGCCTGAGACCACTTGGCGACGGTCACGAGCCCCTCGGTGACGTTCTCGATCACGGTGCGGTGGGGGAAGAGCTGGAAGTTCTGAAAGACCATGCCGGTCTGGCGGCGCACGGCGAGCACCGCCCGGCGGGCGGGGGCGTGCCCGGGCCGGAGGGCGATGCGGATGTCGCCGAGGGTCAGCGTTCCGGCCTCCGGGACCTCCAGGAGGTTCACGCAGCGCAGGAGCGTCGACTTGCCGGAGCCCGAGGGGCCGATCAGGGCCGTGACCCGCCCCTCCGGAACGTCGAGGTCGATGCCCCGGAGGACCGGGGCGCCGCCGAAGCCTTTCTCGATGGCCGACAGGGCGATCACGCGCGCGCCTCCAGGTAGCCGCCGTAGCGCCCGAGGCGCCGTTCCAGGAGCGTCTGGAGCCAGGACAAGAGCGAGCACAGGACCAGGTAGATCAGCGCGGCCTCGACGTAGAGGATCAGCGGCTCGTAGGTGACCGCGACGATGCGCTGGGCCGCCTGGAACA
>CAXTCV010000248.1:0-5315 GCA_964242725.1 uncultured Methylobacterium sp. | reverse complement strand
AATCACCGCAAAAGCACATTCGAGCGGTTCTGCTACGCCTGCGGCAACCGGGCAGGCGAGGCTGCCCCACCAGTCGCTCAAGCCTAGAAGGTCAGCCGTTCAGCGTGGCTTGGCCTGTCCGCCCGGCGCCCAGCCGTGGGCTTGGACCGCCTTGACGATCTTGCCCTCCATCTCGGGCATCACCAACTGCCGCTACCGTAAGATACATTCTCAAATCGGAGCGGGTGGTAGCGCGGGCCGAGCCATGCGGTGAGGGTCTGAAGGCGTTCGATAGGGCGGACGGACGAGATTGATGATTCCGTGGCGTGCCGATAGGGCGTAGTCTGTATTCGAATCGCCATTCCGGCGATGACGTTTGTCCGCGCCGGGGGTTAAACCATGGGCTTGATCGCCTTCATTCTGATCGGTGGCCCTTGGGTGGCGGCGATCGCTTGGCTTTGGCACCGCGAGGGCGGCCGCATCAACATGACGATCCCTTACAGCAATCCGAACTGACGCGGCCGCACCGCCAGGCTGCCGCGAGGCAGCGGGCGACCTCGACCAATCAGGCCGTGCGAGAATCCGCGCGGGTGGTGGAGGCGGCCGAGCGATGCGGTGAGGATCTGCAGGCGGTCGGTTTGACGAACGCGAAAACCGCGCCCGACACGAAACGGTTTTGGCTTTGGGCCCGTTGAGGGGTCTCATGGCCAGCTTCGCAATCCTGATCGACACACCCCAGGGTGCGCGGCTCCTCGCAGCGTCCTCGGCGCGCGAGGCTGCGCTGAAGGCTGAGTCCGTCATCGCGACCGTCGCTCGGATCGCTCTCCCGGTGTCTGTCTCAGTCGAGTGCACCAACACTGACATGGCCGATCGCCTGGTGAATTATTTGGCTGACGTGCAGATGGAGCGCCTGTTGGCCGAGGCCGCCTAAGGCGATTTATGCCCGTGGCGATCATCGCAGGATCTGCTACAGCACCGCTTCTTCCCGTCAGCTCACTAGAGGCGTTCGCGACACCGCAAGGTGCGCTGCGGGTAAGCACGCAACGACAGGCGCTCGGCGGGCCAGTTCCCTGCAGATCGCCCGTGACGCCTTGGCCGGGCAGTCGCGTGAGGGCCAACGATGCCCGGGAGGAATCACCAGGAAGAAGACACGTGCGGTTTTCGCCGCGGCCCTAGCGCTTGCGTCAGTCGTCGCGACTGCAGCCGACGCCCGCGGTCGCAGCGGCAGCCACCGCGTTGGCGGCTACAACAGCCACGGCAAGGGCAGCCACTACTATGGGGGTCACTGAGATGAGGAAGGCACTCGTCGCTCTAACCCTTATTGTCCTGACCGTCGGCCGCGCGGCTGCACAGAACTGCCAGCACGCCAACGATCAGGTACGTGACAGCTTGCGGCTGCTCCTGCTGCACCCAATGGCCGGCATCCGCGACGAAAAGACAGCCGTGGAACTAGGCGTTAGCCCACGCGCCTAACCGCTTCAGTGCGCCGGGTGCCTGAAACGGACCTCCGTTGCTGCGTCCAGCGACGAAAAGCGCCGGCCCGTCGATTTGTCGTCCCGCAAAGCGCCCGAGTCGGCGAGCGAGACTTCCGTCCAGGCGGCAGCGATAGCCCTGCAGCGGCCCCCGAAAGCCAGGACGCGCGTACTCAGCCAAAGAGACGGCGGGTTCTTGGCCAGGGAGCCACGCACAGCCGGCACCGCCGTCCTCCGGCACCTCGGGCGCCACCGTTGCGGGCATGCTTCGGACGCGGTTCATGATGTCGTAGGTCGTCATCTCGGCGAGCGCCTCGGCCGTCCAGTTGACCAGTGGATGCGGCTGATTGCCCGGCCGGTCGGCGTTCTTGTGATGGAAATAGGCGCGCAGGAACGCGGCACCCGCGTCGGGCTGCCATCCATGTTGGCCGTAGCAGCCGGGGAAGCGGCTACTCTCCGGGCACTTTCCGCTCGGCTTGATATTTGAGCCACATCGCACGATCAACTTCGGCGCGCTTTAGACGATCGGCCTCTTTCTCGTGCGTCAACCACAGGACAACGCCGACCATCGTCGCTAGGACGAGCGGGCCGAGAAAGAGGACAAGCATCTGTGCGAGCGTCAAGCTCACGCGCGCAGGGCTCCGAGCAGGCGTCTGGCCACCAGATGTAGTATACCTGCCAGGAGACTCCAACCAACCAGGAGAGCGCCGGCTGTAAGCGCGCTGGCGGTGCCCGAGAAGATCGCCACGGACGGGGAGATGCCGCCGACAGCCACGGAGGCGACTGCGACGCCGTTGACCCACATCGCCGTCAGCTTCGCCCGCTCATTGCGGATCAGCTTGGCGTCCTCGGGGCTGAGTGGCGGGATCTCGGTATCGGCCATGAAACGGGGTAGCTCGGAGCAACCGAGGGGTTGAACAAGGGCTCGATCCGTGAGCTCATTTAGAACAAAACAGGAACAAAATCCAGGGTCGATCTCGCTCCGTCGCCGGCTTTGGCGCGACCATCCCCAATATACGAGCGCGTGATGATCGGCGGTTATCGGCAGCGAAGGGGGGAGCAGATGATGAGTGTGCGGCGCTTCTTGGATGCGGTCGGCAGGGGCCTCTCAGCGCGCAATTTGCGCTGAAGCGACGGCGGCTAGGTCAATCCCAGCTTCCCATGCGCCTCGGCGGGCGTCATTTGCCGAATGGCTTCTTCGGAAAAGCCAAGCTCACGAAGCGCCGCCCGCTGACGGTTCGTGATCATCAACGACACTGCAGGAGGCGTTGCAGGCGCGGTGCCCGTAGCGTTCAACTCGGCGTCCTCGGCCTGGCCGACACCGTCGAGGAACGCTTCTTCTGCCGCAGCCTGATTGAGAGGTAGCCGACGGTAGTCGTCAGTTCCCACCATTCACGACCCTCATCGCTTCTCTACCGCCCCAAAGGCGTGCGCCAGATCAGCAACCGGACGGCGGTACGGCCCACTCTGACCAAGCAGCAGGCTATGCCCGTCAGGGCTGTTCCGTCAGGGCTGGATCTTGCCTATCGTCGCCCCGAGTGGAAACGATGACGCCAGCCCTCATTGAGCCTGCGCTCCTCTGCGCTCTCCTCCGGGACAGCGTCCAGACGCAGCAGGATCATCGCAAACCCGTGCTGCTGAAGGTACACCTGCTCGTAGAGGCCCGGCGCGCGGAGGTCGCGCTTCACATCGATCCAGAGATCGGGACTGCACGCGGCGATGTCGCTCGCGATGCTCGGCTGATGGGGACTGCTGTGATAGAGCGAGCCCGTCGGAACCGGGCCGCCGACCACGCAGATGATGTCCGGAAAGGAAAGGCTGCGGTAGCATCGCTGCACCCGGCCGTTGCCCGCCACGACGATGGCGATCCGCTCAGGATGGTATTGCACGTAGGCCCGAGCCGCCGCCTCCTTTCCGACCGCGAAGTCGCGCGCGATCACAAGAACGTGCTGCAGATCGGGCTCGCGAAAAGCCGCCATGGCTGCCCGCAGCAGGTGCGGGGGCATCAGCATCAGAGTGGCGAAGCGGTTGGCCTCGACCTCCATGCGCTGCCGCTTATCGCCCTCCTTCGCTGTGACGCGGAGAAGGTCGGAGCTCTTGCACATGAACCGGCCGGGCTGATCCGGGACGTGGTGCGCCATCAGGAAGTGGCCGAGTTCGTGCGCGATGGTGAAGCGGCGACGCGGTTCGCCCCCGCGCTTGGCGAGGATGGTGCCTTCGGACCGTTCCGCGTCGGTCACGAGGCCACCCTCGAACTCGTCGGTGTCGAGGTCCTCTATCCGGAGAATGCCGAGTCGCGCGCACAGCTCTTGGATCGGCACGGGCACCGGAAGGTTCGGCTCGGCCTGTAGGATGCGTTTGACGAGCGTCTCCGGCGAGCCCGCGTCCGCGAGGTCCATTCTGCTGATCGGCATCCACGCAGCCCCTTTCCGGTCCTGGGCTGGCCCGTCAGGCCACCACGTATTCGCGATCCCGAAACCGGACTGCGTGGAGTTTGCGCGGGCGGTCACCCACCCGGGGTCTAGCATGAATGCCAGGGCCTGAGCGCCCGCAGCTTGACCGTTTAAAGGCTGCTTAGATGGTTTCCCGCCGGCCTGCTTTCGGGTGGTAAGGGGTGGAAGCGGACGCCAATTCCGCTCCTGCTTCCCACCCTTCGGTGATCCGGGGAGGGTCCGCTGCGCGCCAAGTTGGACGGAGCTGACGATGCCCCGGAGCGGACCTGATCGACACGGCAGGCAGCGTCGGCGTTCGTGACTCGTGCGGGATACCGGTCATGTTCGATGTGACGAAAATGCTGGCCGACGCGCTGGGCGAGCACCTCGCGCTCACCTATCAGCGTACCTTCGGCAGTCGCGAGCCACGCTTCGCCGAGGTGATCGAGGCGTCTGCACGTCTGACCATCGAGCGCATCGTCGGAAGCGACGCCCTCTACCACGATGGCGACCACACCGCCCTCGTCACCCTCGTCGCTCAGGACATCCTGCGCGGCCGGTTCCTCGACAAGGGCATCACGCCGGAAGATTGGCTGCACATGATCCTGGCCGCCCTGTACCATGACATCGGCTACGTGCGCGGCGTCTGCTCAGGCGACCGCGCGAACGCTTTCGTCATCGACGCGCAGGGCACCACCATCGGTCTGCCACGAGGCGCCTCAGACGCGGCGCTGGCGCCCTATCATATCGAGCGCTCGAAACTGGCGGTGCTGGAGCGCTTCGGAACGCACGACCTCGTCGATGCGCAACGGGTGATGCGGGCTATCGAGTTGACCCGCTTCCCCGTGCCCGCGGACGATGAGCACCGGGAGACTGGGACCGAAGCCGGCCTGATGCGTGCAGCGGACCTGATCGGACAACTCGGCGATCCGCTCTACCCACGCAAACTGAACGCACTGTTTCATGAGTTCGCCGAGGTCGGTCTCGACGCCCAACTCGGCTATGCCAGCCCGGCCGACCTCGCAGAGCGATATCCGGCGTTCTTCTGGGGCAGGATCGAGCCGGTCATCGGCGACGCGGTTCGCTTTCTCGATCTCACCGTGGAGGGGCGGAGTTGGGTTGCCAACCTCTACAGCCATGTGTTCGCCATCGAGCATGACCGCCGCCGCATGGGACCACACCCAGGCTGAGCCACGGATGAAGCTCTCAACGATATCGGCCATGATGAACCGAGTGACGAGTTTCACCCTCGCGGGCGAGGCCACATCGTCCATCTACGTCCGGTCAAAGTCGTTGCAGAATGTGGGGTGCAACGTGGCCTGACCGCTTCGGACGTTCTAATTTTGAAAGCTAAGACGACAACTTATGCCACCCGAGTGGCGGAGACGGAGGGATTCGAACCCTCGATACCCCTTTCAGGGTATGCTCATTT
>CAXTCV010000247.1:0-5317 GCA_964242725.1 uncultured Methylobacterium sp. | reverse complement strand
CGATCCAGGGCATCGACATCTCCAAGTGGCAGGGCAACGTCGACTGGGCCTCGGTGCGGGCCTCCGGCACGCAGTTCGCCTTCATCAAGGCGACCGAAGGCGGCGACCACGTCGACGAGCGCTTCCGCACCAACTGGGACGGGGCCGCCCGAGCCGGCGTCCCGCGGGGCGCCTACCACTTCGTGTTCTGGTGCCGCTCCGCCAAGGAGCAGATGGAGTGGTTCCGGAAGAACGTGCCGAACGACCCGGCCGCCCTCCCGCCCGTGCTCGACGTCGAGTGGAACGGCCACTCGCAGACCTGCCCGAAGAAGCTGCCCCGGGCGCAGGCCCTGGCGATGGTCACCGAGATGCTGGAGGCGATGGAGCGCTACACCGGCAAGCGGCCGATCATCTACACCGACATCACCTTCCACAAGGACGTGCTGGAGGGCGAGCTGCCGGATTACCCGCATTGGCTGCGGTCCACCGCCGCGGAGCCGGAGGAGCGCTTCGTCAATCGCAAGTGGATGCTGTGGCAATTCACCTCCACGGGCCGCGTGCCGGGGGTGCAGGGCGATGTCGACCGGAACGCCTTCTACGGCACGCCGTCGGACTGGGCTTCGTTCCTCTCGACCGATTGCGATCCGCGCGAGCACACGCGGTTGTCTGAACAGGGGCTTTGCACGGACAAATAGCTGTCCCCGGGCGCGCCCGCCCGGGTTCGTTCCGGCGGCGGTATCGGCGGATATGCATGCGGCGCCCCGCGGCGGCGCGGGATAGCGGTCAGTCGATGACCGGCGCGCAGAGCGGGGCGGCGATGCCGGGCACCGTCGCCATCACCACGTCGATCCCGTAGATCCGGCGCAGCAGCGCCGGGGTGACCGTCTCGGCGGAGGGCCCGCAGGCGGCGAGCGCACCGTCGTGCAGGGCGATGACGCGGTCGGCGCAGAGCAGGGCGTGGCCGGGATCGTGGGTCGAGAACAGGACGGCGATGCCGGCCCGGGCCAGGCGGCGGACCTGGCCGAGGACACGGGCCTGATTGCCGAAATCGAGGCTCGCGGTGGGTTCGTCCATGATCAGGAGCCGCGGCGCCCCGCTGAGCGCCCGGGCGATCAGGGCGAGCTGCCGCTCGCCGCCGCTGATCTCGGTATAGACCATCTCGGCCAGGTGCCCGATCCCGAGGCCGGCGAGCGCCCGCTCGCCGGCCGCCTCGTCGGACGGGCCGGGCGTGGCGAACGGCCCGAGCCGGCTCGCCCGCCCCATCACCACCATCTCGCGGACCGTGAACGGGAAGGAGGCCGCGTGCGCCTGTGGCACGGCGGCGACCGCCCGGGCGGTCTCGGTCCGCGACAGCCGGGACAGGTCCGAACCGTCGAGCCGGATCCGCCCCGCCCGGGCCGGGAGCAGGCCCAGCACCGTCTTCAGCAGGGTCGTCTTGCCGCCGCCGTTGGGCCCGAGCAGGCACATCACCTCGCCGGCGCCGATGCCGAAGGAGACCCCCGATCCGACGGTCCGGTCGGCGTAGCCGAAGGCGAGGTCCTCGACCTGCAGCAGCGTCATCCGATCCGGCCGCGTCCGGCCGCCAGCAGCCACAGGAAGAAGGGCGCGCCGACCAGGGCCGTGAGGATCCCGAGGGGCACCTCGATCGTCCCGACGCTGCGGGCGATCAGATCGACGGCGAGGAGGTATCCGGCCCCGAGCGTCAGGGATGCCGGCAGCAGCCGGCGGTAGTCCGGCCCGACGAGCAGGCGCGCGATGTGGGGTACGATCAGCCCGATCCAGCCGATCACCCCGGTCATCGAGACCGCCGCCGCGGTGATCAGGGTCGCCCCGGCGATCAGGACCGGGCGCAGGATCCGAGTCTCCACGCCGAGGGCCCGGGCCTCCTCGTCGCCGAGGCTCATCAGGTTCATCCGCCAGCGCAGCAGCACCAGGGGCGCCAGGCCGACCAGCATCATCGGCAGCACCGCGCCGACATCCCCCAGCGTGACCGACGTCAGGCTGCCGAGCAGCCAGAAGGTGATCGCCGGCAGCTGGTTGTAGGGATCGGCGAGCACCTTCAGGAGGGAGATGCCCGCGCCGAGCACCGCGCCCACCGCCACGCCCGCCAGCACCAGGGTCAGGACCGGATCGTGGCGCCGTACCGCGAGCCCGACGCCGTACACCGCCGCGACGGCCCCGAGCCCGCCCAGGAAGGCGAGCGCCTGAATGGGCGCCACCGGCAGGCCGAGATAGATCCCCAGCACCGCCCCGAGCCCGGCCCCGGCCGAGACGCCGAGGATGTCGGGCGAGACGAGTGGGTTGCGGAACAGCCCCTGGTAGGTCGCCCCCGCCGCCGAGAGGGCCCCGCCGACCACCAGCGCGGCCACGACCCGGGGCAGGCGCACCTGCATCACCACCGTCTCCACCGCCGCCGGCGCCCGGGACGGCAGGCCGAGCAGCCGATGGCCGAGCACGTTCGCCAGATCCGCCAGGGTGACCGGATACTTGCCGACCGCGAGGGCGAGCACGGACAGCGCCAGAAGGGCCGCTCCGGACAGGAGCGCGGCCGAGACCCGGACGCCCCGGTGCGCCCGCACCGGCGCCGCCGCGGAGGGGGATCGGCTCACGGCGGTGCGCCCGCTTGCGTCGGGGCGAGCAGTGCGGCCGCCTGCGCGGCATCCAGGTCGACGTGGTAGTCGCGGCGGTAGAAGTCGCGCACGACCTCCGCCATCGGCTGCGGGAACAGGTCCGGGTGGAGCAGCCCCGCCAGCCAGCGCAGGCCGATCAGCCGGTTGACG
This sequence comes from uncultured Methylobacterium sp., assembly GCA_964242725.1. GTDB lineage: Bacteria > Pseudomonadota > Alphaproteobacteria > Rhizobiales > Beijerinckiaceae > Methylobacterium. Next base: position 2,558 of record CAXTCV010000247.1, on the reverse strand, counting down.
CCCGGCGGCGCATCGAACCACGGAAACGGCTGCTGCGGCGCCACGTAGATCCGGCCTTCCCGCACCGCCCGCACGTCCCGCCAGAGCGGGTCCGTCCGCACACCGGTCGCGAAACCCGGGTCGAGGGTCACGATCACGTCCGGATCCCAGGCCAGGATCTGCTCGAAGGAGACGCTGCCGAGGCGACCGTCACCGCCCTGCGCGACGTTCCGGCCGCCGGCTGCCTCCACGAGCTCGGTGTTGATCGAGCCGGAGAAGCCCGTCTCCAGGCCGCGCGGCCCACGGGCGTAGTACACCCGTGGCCGCCGCTCGTCCGGGATGGATCCGACCGCCTTCGCCACCGCGCCGGTCAGGTCCTGTGCGGCGGCCGCGAGGGCGTCCGCCTCGGCCTGTTGGCCCAGGGCGGCCCCGAGTTGCCGGTAGGAGTCGGGGATCTTGGCGAAGCTGCCGTCGAGCAGGATGTAGGGGATGCCGGTCTGAGCCTGGACCCGGTCGGCCAGGGACGCGTAGGTCGGTCCGAGGCTGCCCGAATCGACGATCAGGTCGGGCTTGGCGGCGAGCACGCTCTCGACGTTGGCGGTGCCGCCGCGCCCGGTCAGGCGACCATAGGCCGGGAGCGCCCGGGTGCGGGGCTCGAGATAGGGCAGCGCCTCCGGCCGGGGGGCGCTGACCCAGCCGACCATCCTGTCCGGCGCCAGGGTGTAGAGCATCACGGAAGCCGGGGGGCCGGCGGCCAGGACCCGCTCGATCCGTTCGGGCAGCTCGACGGTCCGGCCGGCCGCGTCGGTGAAGGGACGGGCCGCGGCTCCGCTGGCAAGGACCAGGAACTGAGTCAGGAGCAGGGCCAGCGCGCTGGCGCGGGATCCGCCGGGTCCGAACAGGCCCGCCATCAGACGGATCCGCGCTCCAGGATCTCGATCAGCGCGCCGTCCGGCCCCTCCACGAAGGCGATCCGCAGCCCCGGCCCGCGTTCGGTGATGCCGGTGCGGACCGGGACGCCGCGGGCCGTGAGATCGGCCATCGCCGCCGCGATGTCGGCGACCCGCAGACCGATATGCTCGATGCCGAGGCAGGGGGTCTCGCCGGCCGGCGCCGTCCCGGCCGGCGCCTGCTCGATGAACACGGCGAGCCCGCCGAGATCCAGGACGACCCGCTGGACGGGGTCGGCGCCGACGCGCTTCACCTCCCGGGCCCCGAAGGTCTCGACGTAGAACCGCGCGGCCTGCACGGCGTCGCGGCTGCGCAGGTGGACGTGGTCGCAGGCGTATTGCATCGGTTCTCCGGTCCCTCGCGATTCGGCTCCGGCGCAGGTCCATTCAGGACGCGCGGGCCTGTGCCGTCCGGAAGTTATGTCTCTCGACACCCCGGGGCGAGGGGGACCGCTTGACGCCGGCCGCGAACCCGCAGACTTTCGCCCCCAGGACCGTTGCAGGTATGCAACAGCCTTCCCACATCCGGGTGGAAAATCCACACCGCACAGCCAAGAGTTCCATGCGCAATCCCTACGACGTGCTGGGCGTGGCCAAGGGAGCGAGCGAGGCCGACATCAAGAAGGCCTATCGCAAGCTCGCCAAGGACTTCCACCCCGACCGCAACACGAACGACGTGAAGGCCAAGGATCGGTTCGCCGAGGCGAATTCGGCCTACGAAATCCTGGGCGACGCCGAGAAGCGCAAGCAGTTCGACCGCGGCGAGATCGACGCCGACGGCAAGCCCCGCGCGACCGGCTTCGAGGGATTCGGTGGCGGACGGGCCGGTGGTTTCGACTTCGAGAACATGGCCCGCGGCCGGCAGGGCGGGATGGGCGGTGGCATGGCTGGCGGGATGGGCGAGGACATCTTCTCGCACATCTTCGGCGAGGCGTTCCGCGCGGGCGGGGCCGGGCCCGGCGCCCAGCGTCAGGCCGCCAAAGGCGAGGATATCGCCGCCGAGCTGTCCGTGACCCTGGAGCAGGTCGTCAGCGAGGAGAAGCTGCGCCTGTACCTGCCGACTGGGCGGGAGGTGGACGTCGTCATCCCGCGCGGGGTGGTCGACGGCCAGGCCATCCGGCTCCGCGGACTCGGCCAGAGTGCCGGTCCGCGCGGCGAGCCCGGCGACGCGTTGCTGACCATCCGGATCCGGCCGCACCCGAACTTCACCGTCGACGGCCCGGACCTGCGGACCACGGTCGATGTACCCCTCGAGGATGCGGTACTCGGCGGCACGATCCGCGTGCCGACGCTGACCGGGCCGGTGGAAATGAAGATCCCCGCGATGACGAGTTCGGGCCGCACCTTCCGCCTGCGCGGCAAGGGTCTGCCGAAGAAGGACGGGAGCCCCGGCGACCTGTTCGCCACCACCGCCATCGTCCTGCCGGCGGGCGAGGACGCGGCGCTGATGGACTTCGCCCGCGCCCGCCGCGGCGCCAAGGCCGCCTGAACGCGCGGAGGCGCCCCGGACTTCCGTCGCCGGGCTGCCTCCGCTAAGGAGACGCCCCGGCGCCGCGAGGTGTCGCGAGGCTTCGGGATCGATCATGGCGGAACACGGGCAGGGCCTTCTGGCGGGCAAGCGGGGCATCG
>CAXTCV010000246.1:0-5327 GCA_964242725.1 uncultured Methylobacterium sp. | reverse complement strand
GCGGGATCAGGAAGGTAACGCCCATCGTCGTATTGCGACGCCACACGACCCTGACTGGCAGCGCGGTGCTTTCCCTGCCAATCGAAAGGTCGAACATGTTCGGCACCTTCACGCCCGCGGCAAACAGGATGCATGCGCCGTTAGAGCTGTGATTGAGCACCAGGCAGGGGGAATGAACGGGGGTGCCTGCGAACGACGCGCGTCCCTCTAACGTTGACGTCACACGAAGCTTGGCGCGGCGTTCTAACATCGCGATGCACTGCTCAAATGAGATCATCACGATGCCATGTGATCCTTAAGACTTTATAGATGGGTCTAATCGACGCAGGTTTTAGCAATTAAGCTTGGATCAACGGTTCAAGGCGAGCTACCTTGAGCGCCTTCTATAGAGCGCCTGCCTCAGCACTCGCCCCCGCCCTGTCGCCTCGCCCCCGCCCTAGATAGACACCGTCGCTCCGGCTCTGATGCCGAACGGCACAGGGCCGAACCACGTCATCACGGGATCCGGCCCGTCTCCCTATCCCGCCCTCATCGTCACCGACTCATCGTCGAGGTCGACCGCTTCGACACGCGGGCCCCGCATGCTCATGGTCGACAGTCTGACGAGGAAGCTTTGAGGCGCTTTCCACAACGCCGCCAAGGCAGGGCTTGAACTCCATCCTCTCATAACCATCTCCAGACCATCCATACGGATGGTAACAGGAGGTAAGGGGATGGCAGACAACGTTCGCGAACTGCGACCGAAGTTGCCGGACAGCGAGAAGCTGACGATCAACCTCGGCTTCATCGATCTCGGCCACATCGACCTGATGGTCCGCGATGGCTTCTACGCCAATCGGGCCGACTTCATCCGCACCGCCGTGCGCAATCAGATCGAACGCCAAGGCGAGGCGGTGAAGCAGTCTGTTGCGCGCAAGCAGCTCCACCTCGGCCTGTCGCACTACACCCGACAGACACTCGAAGCCGCCCGCGACGCCGGGTCACCGCTGCACATCCAGGTCCTCGGATTGGCCAGCATAGCCCTCGATGTAACGCCGGAGCTGGCCCGAGCTGCCATCGCCTCAGTGCAAGTCCTGGGCGCCTTCCAGGCCAGCCCCGCGGTCAAGGCGGCCCTCGCCGACCGCATCACCTGACGCTCCACCCTCAATCAAGACGCACCCGCGGAGGAGGCCGGGCATCCCGCACCGTCCGTCCCGCGCGCCAGGATCAGCCCCGATGAACGCCTTTCCGAAGATGGACTTCTCCAAGTTCGCCATGCCGAAGCTCGACCCGGCACGCGCCGCGCGGATGATGGAGAAGATGGCTAAGCTGCAGCAGCAACAGGCCACGGCCTACGCCAAATGGGCCGAGGCCCGGCATGCCGCGACCGCTGCGGCCACCGCGCAGGCGACGAGCACGCACGGCGGTGAGACGATCGACATGCTCGCGCCCTCGACCCCCGACGGGGCCTGGACGGCGCCGGGTGCCGCCGCCGGCGGTGCTCCGAACAAGCCGGTCTTCGCCGCTCCCCAGGTCGACATCGCGGGGGACGTGATGCGCACGATCCAGGAGGCGCTGGCCAAGGGCGGCGTCGGGAATGGGTTGGGTTCTGGCTTCGGTGGCGGTCTTGGGGCCGCGGCGCCAGCCGCTCCGCTCCCGGACGGCGCGCGCTTCGAGACGCGCACCTTCACCGGCCCGGTCGGCAGCCGGAACTACAAGGTCTACGTGCCCAGTGGCTACACCGGTCAGGCATTGCCGATCGTGGTGATGCTGCACGGCTGCACCCAGAACCCGGACGATTTCGCCCGCGGCACCCGAATGAACGAGGTCGCCGAGGAGCTGACCTTCCTGGTGGCTTACCCGGAGCAGCCGCGTTCGGCCAACATGCAGCGCTGCTGGAACTGGTACGAGCCCGGCGACCAGCAACGTGAGGGCGGCGAGCCTGCTCTGATCGCCGGCATCGTTCGCCAAGTAATTGGGGAGTTCTCAGCCGACCCAACCCGGGTCTACGCGGCGGGGCTCTCGGCCGGTGGTGCGGCGGCATCGGTCCTGGCAGCGACCTATCCCGACCTGTTCGCGGCGGTCGGCGTCCATTCCGGGCTGGCCTGCGGCTCGGCTCGGGACGTGCCCTCGGCGTTCGCGGCTATGAAGGGGAACGGCGTGGTCGTGCCGGGGCGCAACAGGCACGTGGTCCCGACCATCGCGTTTCACGGCGACGGCGATGGGACTGTCCATCACATCAACGCCGATCAGGTCATCGCTCAGTCGACGCCCATCTCAGATCTGACCAAGTCTGTCAGCGAGGGCCGGACGCCGGACGGTATGGCCTACACCTGCACTGTTCAGGGGGACGCATCTGGCCGGCCTGTTCTGGAGCAGTGGGTGATCCATGGCGCTGGACACGCTTGGTCTGGCGGTAGCTCCACCGGATCGTATACGGAGCCGCGTGGTCCCGATGCTAGCCGCGAGATGGCGCGCTTCTTCCTCGCTCATGCGAAGGATGCCAGTTCGGTCCGACATTGATGATCTAACACTCGGGGCGCGGGCTACAGGAACCCGCTCCCCGAGTGCCCCTTGAAGGCGCTCGCCCGCCGGATGTAGCGTGCTTGTGGTCGAGCCACAATCCAGGAGGATTGCACCGTGACGCTCTCGTCCCGCTCACCCGCTACGATCAGCGACCAGGGGCGTCACGCGCGCGACCGCGGCGACCCGATCACCGCCAATCCCTACCCCGATGGCTCTGAAGAGCACGGGATTTGGGAGCGCGGCTATAAAATGCCCGACGCTGAGGCTGAGGAAGCGAACCTCAAGGGCTGAGGCCAACGACGGTCCCTATACCCCCAGGAACCGCGCCGAGCTTTCCGACGGCCGCGCGTGCAGATACCGCCCCGTCGTCGCCACGGAGGCGTGCCCGAGCGTGGCCTGCACGAGGTGGATCGGCGCCCCGCGATCAAGGCTGTGAGAGGCATGGGCGTGTCGCAGCCAGTGCGCCGAAACCTCGACCGGCAGGCCGGCGCGTGCCGCGGCCGCCTTCACCACCCGGTGGACCGCGCTCGGGTCGAGCGCCCCGCCCTTCCGCGACCGGAACACGGGCGCGTCGGCCGGTGCCTCGCCGCGCAGGGCCGCGAGCACTTTCCACGTCGCGGCCGAGAGCAGCACCACCCGCGTCTTGCCGCCCTTGCCGAACACCGTCACCTGCCCGGCCTCGTCCCGGACTGCGAGATCGCGCCAGCGCAGGCCGCAGACCTCGGAGATGCGCAGACCGCCGCCGTAGAGCACGGTCAGCAGGACGCGGTTTCGTAGGACCGGCTCCTGCCGGATCATCAGGAGCGCGTCGGCCTCAGACATGATGCGCTCGGCCAGGGTGTTCTTGGTCGGCGGTACCTTCACGGCCGCGCCGATGTTGAACCGCAGGAACCCGACCTCCTGGGCGAACGTGAACAGCGACTTCAGCGCCGAGGCCGCGAGCGCCACCGTGGCGGACGAGCCCGGCAGTCCGGCGAGGTAGTCCTGCAGCTCGCCCATCCGCACCGAGCCGAGCGGCTTGCCGACATGGGCCAGGAAGCGGCGCGCCTCGCGCTCGTAATTCCGGCGCGTGTTCGGGCTCGAGGAGCGGGCCAGCCACAGCCGCACCATCTGCGCGTCGTCGTCGGCCTGGGCCGGCGGCAGCGCCGGTGCCGGCTGTACCGCGGGCTCTATGATCGCGGGGAGTGTAGACATCGCGCTCAATCCCAATCCTGGCTGTCGAGCGCGCACTCACCGTGCATATGGTTCGCGATCGCTGTCATCGCCTCATCGAGGGTGGCATGGACGCGCGGCACGCTTTGCAAGCTGCCGCCTGGCTTAGGCTTGATCTCGAACCCCGCCGCGAAGCCAGATCGCTCGATCGTACCAAGCGGTCGGCCGAGCCGATCCTTAAGGCCCCACGAAATGTCCTCCGACCCGGTCGGTGTGACGACAACATCCATGATAGGCCCCAACGCAAGATAAGCGTTCTTGTCTTGCGTTCGCACCGTAACTGGTTCGCCGGCCCATCTCAATGCCTTAGTGCTGTAATGCTACAGCATGAGAGCGCGACGGCGAGACAGCGCTACAGCAGGACAACACCACGGCGTGACAGCACAGCAGCGCTACCCCGCTATCGTGCTACGCATCGCCCTTCCCCTTGAGCGAAGCCGCGGACGGGTGGCCGTGCTTCTGCAGCGCGGCGTCGATGCCTTCCATGATGACGTCGTGAACCTTCACGTCGCGGGTGAACGCGATCTCGCGCAGCCGTCGATGCACCTCCTTCGGCAGGTATACGGAGGTATGCACCACGTCCGGCCGGGCTCGCCGCCCCGCTGGCTTCGCGCTCGCCGGTTCGGGCGAAGGCGGCGCGGAGGTCGGGGCAGGGGCAGCAGGTGCCGTTGGCTCCCGCGGCTCGGATCCCGGCAGGGACAGGCCGCCGATCAGGGAAGGGCGCTTGCTCATGCCTTGGTTGCCTTCATCTTGCGATCCGCCCAGGCCCAGAGCGCGCGCAGCTCGTCGGCCGCCTTGCCCTCGGGCGCGTATTCCGTGACGCCCTTCCCGGCCGCTAGCGCGTCCTGATGGTCCGCCCGCTGGGTCAGCGAGGGTTCGGCCAAGACGCCGAACATCCCGAGCCCGCTGGCCGCCTCGACGGTGCGCGCCGATCGTCCGGCCGGGCACTGGTTCAGCACGAAAGCGAACCGATCCCGCATGCCGAGCCGCATCAGAGTTTCGATCGTCGGCATGGTGGCCTGCAAGTCGAGCCGCGACGGCCGGGCCGGGATCAGCGCCAGGTCGGCCACCTGCATGGCGAGGTTGCCACCGGTGGAGGCGACGCCGGCCGTGTCGAGGATCGCAAGCGTGAACCCCTGCTCGCCGAGCGCCGCCAGGATCTGCGGGAGGTCCGCCAGACGGTCATGGCCAAGACGGTCGACGGCGGGCGCATCCTCCGTCCGGTTGTCGCCCCAGGCAGCGAGAGAACCCTGCGGATCCAGGTCAAGGGCCACCACCTTTTCGCCGGCCTCGGCAGCAGCGACCGCGAGGCTGGCCGCGACCGTCGTCTTTCCGGCGCCGCCCTTCTGCGTGACTAGGGTTATCGTTCGCATGTAACCTCACAGTGCCGTCGCGCTGTAGCAGCGAAGCGGGACAGTGCGAAAGCGCTACAATCTGACAGCGCCACCATGCGGTAGTTGTGTAGCGCTACAGCAGTGCAGCATGGCAGCATCAGAGCGCCATAGCGGTGCAGCGCTGTGCGCTCTATCTGGGGAGTACAAGCCGCGGTGCGGTTGGAAGCGCGCAAGGCCGGGATGCAGCCGATCGGCTGGTCCCGGCTTTTTATGTCG
>CAXTCV010000245.1:0-5338 GCA_964242725.1 uncultured Methylobacterium sp. | reverse complement strand
AAGTTGGACGCCGATCCCCCTCACACGGGGGTCAAAATTCCACGCCTGTTCACACTGTCGACGCCGGTCCCCGACTATCTCGCCGCCATCGAGGGCGTTTCAGGCGCGCGCGGCGCGCGGATCGGCATCGATTGGGACTATGCCGGGACCGAACTCGAATCCGCCACGCTCCGCTGCATCGAGGAGGCCGTCGAGGTCCTCGGATCGATCGGCGCCGACCTCCGGCCCGTCGCCTTCCCGGCGGTCGAGACGCTGCTCCGCTACACGATGGTGATGACCATGGCCGAGATGGCGGTGCATCACGAGGCCACCTATCCGTCCCAGGCTGACCGTTACGGCGGCTGGATCGCGAAGGGCATGGAGGCCGGGCGCTCCGCCGGGAGCCTCGAGATCGGCAAGGGCATCATCGCGCGGGCCGCCTTCCGGGGCGCCCTGGCCCGGCTCTTCGGCGAGGTCGAGATGCTCGTGGTCCCGGTCTTCCGCACCGGGACGCCGACCTGGTCGGAGGTGCGGGCCGCCGTGGCCGAGGATTTCAACATCATCGGCAAGTTCACGACGCCGTTCAACGCCACCGGCACGCCGACCGTCACGCTGCCCTGCGGCTTCACCGCGGACGGCCGGCCGATCGCCTTCCAGCTCGCCGGGCCGGAAGGTTCGGAAGCGCAGCTGTTGCGCGTCGCCCATGCCTACCAGCAGGCCACCGACTGGCACACGCGCCGTCCGCCCCTGCCGTGAGAGCGATGACGGACACGAGCCCTGCATCAGTTCGCGCAAGCGGCGGAGAGCTCGAGCCCCTACCTCCCTCATCCTGAGCAGGGCGCTCCGCGCTCAGAATGAGGGAGGGTGAGGATCAGGCGACGACGGTCTCGCGACCCTATTGCAGCAGTTCGCGCAGAAGGCTCCGCAGTTCCGCGGCCTTGTCGGATTGGAGCATCTCGACGATGCGCTGCTCCTGCGCGGTCGAGACACCGCGGAGGCGCTTGAACAGGGCCTTGCCGCCTGGCGCCGTCAGGACCATCACGCGGCGGCGATCGTTGGGATCCGGAGCGCGATAGACCAGGCCTTCGGTCGTCATCCGGTCGATGATCTTGGTCAGCGTCGGCGTCTCGATCAGGGCCCGGGCGGCGATCTCACCCATGGCGCAGGGCTCGCCCGCATCGAGGACCTCCAGGATCCTGAACTGCTCAATCGGCACGCCGCCGGGCCGCAATCTTTCGCTGAGATCCGCTTCGAGCTGCCTGTTGAGGCTGGCGATCAGATAGGCGAGCTGGTCCGTCATGCGGGCCGACCCCGAGGCGTCCTCCTCGCGGCGTCTGGTCTTGGCGGCCACGTCGATTCCATGCGTTATCGCGGCCCTGCCGGGAGGGTCGCTCGTTGCGTCCCGGTGATGGGGACGGGTCGCGACGCGTACCATCCTTTCCTGCAACCTACAATATTCAATATCGATAGGATCAGGCCGCGAAGGTCGCGATCACTTCCAGCCGAACGCCGTCGGCCTGGCCGAGGTAGATCGAGGGCGAGCGTCCCACGGGCTTGTCGTCCAGCAGGGTGCGGACCGCCGGCCGGGACATGCGCCTGGCGAGATGGCGCGCCAGATCCGGGCCGTTGCGGCTGCCGATCGATCCGGCCAACCCGGCCACGACATGCAGGCCCTCGTAGAAGGACATGCTCGCGGCCGACACCGGCGGCGCCCATTCCCCGAAGGCGTCGTGGTAGCGCTCGAGAAAGCTGTCGTTCGACCGGGACGGATGGCCGGCGAAATAATGCGCAGCCGTGAACAGGTTGATCGAGGCGTCCGCTCCGATCCCGCACATCACGGTTTCGTCGACGATCAGGCCGAACCTCAGCATCTTCTCGTCGAGTCCCGCCGCCGCGAAGGCGCGGTTGAAGTCGATCGCGCATTGCCCGACGAGAGCCTGGACCACGACCTGGGCGCCACTTTGGGCGATCGTCTTCAGGATCTCGAAATCCTGTCCGGCGCGGGTCGGCAGGAACGCATGACCGACGAGGTGAGTGCCCTGGCGGGCCATCAGGGCCTGCGTGGTGCGAAAGGCGAGCCGCGGCCAGATGTAGTCGTTGCCGACGAAGAAGATGCGCTCCGCGCCCTTGACGTCCTTCAGCCATTGCAGGGAGGGATCCATCAATTCGTGATCGGTACTGCCGATCGCGATGGTCGATGGGCCGCAATCGACGCCCTCGTACTGGGGCGTATAGATGTGGGGCACTTTTCCGGCGATGCGACGGCTGACCGGATCGCGGAGGTTGCTCGGGTGCCCGCCGACGATCACGACGCAGCCTTCGATGTCCACGAGCCTGTCGGCCGAAGCCGTGGCCTCGTCGGGGCTGAAGCCGCAATCGGCGACGACGAGCTCCACGCGATCGCCCAGTATCCCTCCGGCGGCATTGATCTCCTCCGCGCCGAGGATCGCGCTGGCATCCATCGCGGGCGCCCAGATCCCGGCGATGCCGCTCCGCGGGTGCAACAGACCGATCTTCATGATCTCGCCTCCCCGCAACCGGGTGCCGGCCGCCGCGAAGGCGGGAGCGTCCAGAGGCGCCGCCGACGGATTCGTCTCGCGGATCCTGATGCAAGCATCGCGCCGAAGGCTGCGGTTTCGCTGTCGCCCGCACCGCGCCGTCGAAGCGTCTCGGCTCGAAGCTTGCATCCGAAATAATGTCGTCGTCGCATATGTCCGATCCGGATGCGGCGCGCTTGCGGCAGCCAGGGCGTGCCGGGCCTTCGACGAGGAGTCATCATGCACAAGGTGTCCATCCCCGATCATGTCGTGGCCCGCAGTCGCCTGCAGCGCGGCGGGCGAGAGCATCTGTTCGAGCGGCTCGACATGGCCAGACTCGCCCATGTGATCGTCGACATGCAGGTCGGCTTCGTGGCCGAGGGCGCGCCGGTCGAGGTGCCGGTGACGCGGGAGATCTTCGGCGCGATCAACGCCGTGTCGCGGGCCGTGCGGGCCGCGGGCGGGATCAACCTGTTCCTGCGCTACACCTGCGACGGCGACGAAAAGCTGCCCTGGACCGTGTGGTTCGACAACTACATGACTCCCCAGCACCGGGGCACGATGCAGCGCGCCTTCGCGCGCGGCGCTCCCTTCTGGCAGCTCGCGCCCGAGCTCGACGTCGCTCCCGAGGACCTCGTCGTCGACAAGACGCGGTTCTCGGCCCTGATCCCCGGCACCTGCGACATGGATGCGCGATTGAAGGCGCGGGGGATCGACACGCTCGTCATCTCCGGCACGCTCACCAACTGCTGCTGCGAGAGCACGGCCCGGGACGCGCTGCAGATGGGCTACAACGTGATCTTCCTCACCGACGCCAACGCCACGCTGAGCGACGAGGAGCACAATGCGACGCTGATCAGCATGTCGGCGATCTTCGCGGACGTGATGGATACTGAGCGCCTGCTCGGCCTCATCGCGGCATCCCACTCGGTTCGCACGGCGGCCTGAGCTGCCTCCCCGCCCCATCTCGCCCACCGCTCCCTTTGAAGGCCCCGACATGAACGCCTCTGCACCGTCCTCCACGGACGCCCCCGTCGACATCGTCGAGCTCACCATCGCCGATATCCAGCGCGGCTTCGCGCAGGGCCGGTTCACCGCCGAAACGCTAGCGCAGCTGCATCTCGATCGCATCGCGACCTTCGAGCCCGCCTACAACGCCTTCACCTCCATGAACCCGAAGGCGCTCGACGACGCGCGGGCCATCGACGCGCGCCGGGCCGCCGGCGAGGCGCTCGGGCCGCTGGCCGGCGTGCCGGTCGTCGTCAAGGAAGCCATGGACTTCGCCGGCCTGCCCTCGACGGCGGGCTGGGCCCCGCTGGCCAGCGCGGCCGGCGGGATCGACCTCATCCCGGAGCGCGACGCGCCGGTGGTGGCACGGCTCCGCGCGGCCGGCGCCGTGATCCTCGGCAAAACCAACATCCCGGCCTTCAGCCACGACGGCGCGCGGGCCAACACGAGCTGGGACGGGCCGACCTTCAATGCCGTCGACCGCGCCATCGCCCCCGGGGCGAGTTCCAGCGGCACCGCCACCGCCGTCGCGGCGAGCTTCGCCGTGGTGGGGCTGGCCGAGGAGACCGGGGGCTCCATCCAGAACCCCGCCGCGGCGCAGAGCCTCGTCAGCGTCAAGCCCACCTTCGCGCTCGTGCCCAACACCGGCGTCGCCCCGCTGGCCGGATCGACGCGCGACGTCGTGGGACCGCACGGCCGCACCGTGACCGACACCGCGCTGCTGCTCGATGTCCTGGCCGGCTACACCGCCGAGGATCCCAAGACCGTGGCGTCGATCGGCCATGTGCCGGCGGGTGGCTATGCGGCCCGCCTCGACGCCTCGGCGCTGAATGGCGCGCGGCTCGGACTCTACGGGTCGGGTTGGCGTCGGCAGGAGCTCTCCGCGGAATGCCGGACGCTCTATGCCCAGACGATCGGTGAGTTGAGGGACCTCGGCGCCGTGGCGGTGGAGGATCCCTTTGCCGGCAGCGGCTTCGCCGATCTGGCGGTGATGAACGGCGAATTCGACGACCGCGGTCTCGAAAGCATCGCCTACGACATGGAGATGTATCTGCGGCGCCTCGGCCCATCGGCGGCCGCCAGCTCCTTCGCTGCCCTGAAGGCGCTGGTGCCCGAGGATCCGTTCGGGCCGGCGGGCATCCTCGGCGCCCACGCCGCCACCATGCCGGTCCTGCGCGCCTCGCTCGCCGATCCGACGGCGGTCCCAGACCTCGGCGGGTTCCTCGCGGCGCGGCTCCGCTATCTCGCGGTCTTCGACGCCGTCATGGCGGAGCACGGCCTCGACGCTCTGGCCTTCCCGCAATCCTCGTCCGCGCTGCCGGGCGTTTTCGACACGGCCAGCTACCCGGCGACGACGGTGTCGGAGATCAACATCGCGGGTCTCCCGGCCGTGACCGTGCCGGCCGGACGCTTCGGCAACGGCTCCCCGTACAGCCTCATCCTTGTCGGCCACCTCTGGAGCGAGGCGGCGCTGCTCGGATTGGCCTTCGCTTACGAACAGGCCACGCATCACAGGATCGTCCCGCGCCTGATATCCTCGCCAAATTGAGCGAGAGTGAGTCGGTCGATGTCTAGGATCACGAGCGGGCAAGTGCGGCGAAGACGCTGTCTACAAGATTGGAACTGGGTAGGCGCCAGCAAGCCCGGCGTCATTGACAAGCGCTGCATCCCTACAGCCCCACCTCATCGCCGGTGAGCTTGTCTGAACCCTAAACGTCTGCTTCGGAGATCATCAAAGTCTCCGAGCTACGTCTGGGTTGGGTCGACTCCGGCCGGTTCGCGGCGATGGGAACGAGGCCATCGCCGTTCTGGAG
>CAXTCV010000244.1:0-5375 GCA_964242725.1 uncultured Methylobacterium sp. | reverse complement strand
CGTGGTGGATGCCGGCGGCCGGGCTGCCGGTGGCGTCGATGACGATGTCCACGAAGGGGCTCGCGATCATCGCGTCCGCATCCGCGGTGACGAAGGTCGTGCCGGCCTGCGCCGCCGCCTCCATCCCGCGCGCCGCGAAGCCGGCCTCGTCCCAGCCCACCCGCCGCAGCGCCTGGCGCGCCCGGTCCGGCGACAGATCGGCCACGGCGATCAGGTGGATCCCGGGCGTGCGCGGCGCCTGCGACAGGTACATCGAGCCGAACTTGCCGGCGCCGATCAGGCCGACCCGCACGGGCCGCCCCTCCTGCGCCCGCTGCTGAAGCTTGGAAAACAAGGCCATGTGGCACTCTCCCTGGACGATCCGCGATCGGTCCGGCTTCGGCCCGGTCCCCGCCGCGGTTGCACTTTGTCGCGAGATTGGAATTATCATTCGATCTGGCGCACGCCCATGCGAAGGATTGCAAAGGCGCCGTGCGCGAATTCCCATGCCTGGCACCGGCGGGGCGCGATGTCCGACTTCGACTGGAACGACCTGCGCGCCTTCCTGGCCGTCGCCCGGCTCGGGCGGCTGACGATCGCCGCCCAGCGCATGGGCATCGACCATTCGACCCTGAGCCGCCGCCTGTCCGCCCTGGAGGGCGCCCTCGGCACGCGCCTGTTCGACCGACGCCCGTCCGGCTTCGCCCTCACGGCTGACGGCGAGCGGCTGCTGGCGGACGCGGAGCGGATGGAGAGTGTGGCGATCGGCCTGCGCGCGCGTCTGGACGTGGATGCCCATCAGGTCGGCGGCACCGTCCGGCTCGGCACGCCCGAGGCCTTCGGGACCTATTTCCTGGCCCCGCGCCTCGCCGAACTCTGCGCGGCCCAGCCGGCCCTGGAGATCGAGCTGGTGGCCAACCCGCGCAGCTTCAGCCTGTCGAAGCGGGAGGCCGACCTCGCCATCGGCATGACCCGGCCCGAGACGGGCCGGCTCTACGCCCGCAAGCTCGTGGACTACGCGCTCGGCGTCTACGCGGCGCGGGCTTACGCGGATTCGGCGGACGCGATCCGCTCTGCGGACGACCTCCCGCACCACCGCTGGATCGGCTACGTCGACGATCTGCTCTGGACGAGCGAGCTCAATTACCTGCCGCAGGTCTCGGCGGCGATCCACCCGCAGGCGCGGATCTCGAACGTGATCACGCAGCTGGAAGCGGTGCGCGGCGGCGCCGGCCTCGCCGTCCTGCCGCATTTCCTGGCCCGCACCTGTCCGGACCTCGTCGCCGTCCTGCCGGGGGCGGTGCGCATCGTCCGCGCCTACTGGCTGATCGCCCACGCGGACACCCGCGACCTGCCGCGGGTCCGACTGGTCTCGGACTTCCTGACCCGGCAGGCGGAGGCGGCCGGCGACGCCTTCTGGCTGGGATCACTGTGACCCGGCCCCGTCGCGTGCCGGCGGATGCGGTCGGGCCCGGCTCGCCTCCTCCACCGCCAGGAGCCAGTGGCGGAAGGCCTGGATCTTCTGCAGCGCCCCGTCCCGCTCGCGGTAGCAGATGAAGTGGAGGTCCCGGTACAGGCTCTCGACCTTACCGCCGCCCAGGCGCACGAGCTGGCCGGCGCTCACCTCGCCTTCGGCGAACCGCAGGGTCTCCAGCGCGACCCCGAGTCCCTGGACCGCGGCCGAGATCACCAGGGAGCCCCGATCGAAGGCCGCACCGGGCGCCGCCGCCGGGACCAGCAGGCCGTTGCGGGCGAACCAGTCCGGCCACCGCACCGGGCTGAAGGACGAGTCCAGCCGCGTGAAGCGCCCGGCCACCCCGGGCTCGACCGGCCCGACCGTCCGGGCGAGCTCCGGCGTACACAGGGCGGC
Source organism: uncultured Methylobacterium sp. (assembly GCA_964242725.1). Lineage (GTDB taxonomy): Bacteria > Pseudomonadota > Alphaproteobacteria > Rhizobiales > Beijerinckiaceae > Methylobacterium. The sequence continues at coordinate 3,526 of CAXTCV010000244.1, read as the reverse complement.
GATCTCCTCCGGTCCGAGGGATTCGACGGCCAGGCCCGGCCCGCGCGGCGGTCGGCCATAGGCGATCAGGATGTCGATCTCCTCGTGCCGGCCGAGATCCACCGGATCGGCGCTGGTGGAGAGGTGGATCGCGATGCCGGGATGCGTCTCCACGAAGGCGGGAAGCCGGGGCCCGAGCCACTTGGCCGCGAAGCTCGGCGTGCAATGGACGGCGAGCGACGAGGGCGGCGGCGGGCTCAGGTCGGCGCAGACCGTCTCGATCGCGTCGAAGGCACCCGTCAGCCCCGCGAGCAGCCGCTGGCCGTCGGCGGTGAGCGTCGCCTGGCGGTTCGCCCGCCGGAACAGGGCGCGCCCGAACCAGCGCTCCAGGGCCCGGATCTGGTGGCTCACCGCAGACGGCGTGAGGTGCAGCTCCTCGCTCGCCCGGGCGAAGCTGCCGAGGCGCGCAGCGGCCTCGAAGGCCCGCAGGGCGGAGAAGCTCGGGATCCGGCGCATGGGCAATCCATGAATTCAATTCATGAAAAGGGTGAAAAATCGTCGTTTGTCAACGTCCCGAGGGCGCAGGATAGTGCCGCCCGCACCGCAGAGACGGTCGCGGAACAATAAAGTCTAGGGAGACGACGCGATGGCACAGGGGGTCATGACCCTCGTCGAGCCCAGTATCGACGAAACGACGCGGGTCTACCGCAAGGTCACCTGGCGCCTCGTGCCGTTCCTGTTCGCCTGCTACGTCGCGGCCTATCTGGACCGCGTCAATGTCGGCTTCGCCAAGCTGCAGATGCTGAGCGATCTCCAGTTCAGCGAGACGGTCTACGGCCTCGGCGCCGGGATCTTCTTCCTCGGCTACTTCCTGTTCGAGGTACCGAGCAACATGATCCTGCACAAGGTCGGCGCCCGAATCTGGATCGCCCGGGTCATGCTCAGCTGGGCGGTCATCTCGGCCGCCATGATGTTCGTGACGTCGCCGACCTGGTTCTACACCCTGCGCTTCCTCCTCGGCCTCGCCGAGGCCGGGCTGTTCCCGGGGGTGATCCTGTACCTGACCTACTGGTACCCGTCCGAGCGGCGCGGCGGCATCATCGCGCTGTTCATGACCGGTATCCCGATCGCCGGCCTCGTGGGCGGCCCACTGTCCGGCTGGATCATGAATGCGTTCGCCGGCACGGGCGGCCTCGCGGGCTGGCAGTGGCTTTTCCTGATCGAGGCGCTGCCGTCCTTCGTGCTGGGTTTCTGCGTCCTCGCCTTTCTCGACGACGGCATCGACGAGGCGAAGTGGCTGAGCCCGGACGAGAAGGCGCTGCTCGCCCGCACCATCGCGGCCGACGGCGCCGCCGTGACCGCCCACCGCTTCCGCGACGGCTTCACCAGCGGCTGGGTCTGGCTGCTCTGCGGGATCTACTTCTTCTTTATCATGGGGCTCTACGGGGTCGGCTTCTGGCTGCCGACCCTGATCAAGGGCGCGGGCGTCTCCGATCCGCTGCGGATCGGCCTCCTGACCATGCTGCCCTACGGTGCCGCCGCGGTGGCGATGATCACGGTCGGGCGCCTGTCCGACGCGGCCCGGGAGCGGCGCTGGCACATCACGGTGCCGGGCCTCGTCGGGGTGGCGGGCTGGCTGGTCAGCATCCGGTTCAGCACAGACCTGATCGTCGCCGAGGCGGCGCTCACCGTGGCGACGATCGGCGTGCTGGTGACCCTGGCCCAGTTCTGGTGCCTGCCCACCGCCATCCTGGCGGGGGCGGCAGCCGCCACCGGCATCGCGGTGATCAACTCGGTCGGCAACCTCGCGGGTTTCGTGAGCCCCTACCTGATCGGCTGGATCGTCGACACCACCAAGTCCACGAGCCTCGGCGTCTACACCCTCGCCGCATGCCTCGCCCTGGGCAGCCTCCTGGCGTTGACGGTGCCCAAGCGCCTCGTCAACCGCTGACATCCTCCAACGCACCTCGACAGAAAGGATATGCCATGCTCGACGATCATTCCCACGACGCGGCGACCACCCTCGACCTGCCCGACGACGATGCCGGCCGCAAGCGGACCTCGATCTACCAGCCCGAGCAGGCCGGCCTGATCTTCCCGGAGATGCCGGACTTCGCCAGCCATGCCGAGGCCCGCGAGTACCGCAAGAAGCACCTCGTGGCCGCCTGCCGGGCCTTCGCGATGCACGGCTTCGACTACGGCTTCGCCGGTCACCTGACGATCCGCGATCCCGAGCGTCCGGAGCTGTACTGGACCAACCCGATGTGCGTGCACTTCTCGCAGGTGCGGATGTCGAACCTGATCCTGGCCGACCACAGGGGCCGGGTCGTCGAGGGACGCCACGCGATCAACCGGGCGGGCTTCGTCCTGCACGCCGCGGTGCACGACGAGCACCCCGAGGTGATGGCGATGTGCCACGCGCACACCACCTACGGCACCGCGTGGTGCGCCACCGGCCGACCCCTCGACATGATCAGCCAGGACGCGGCGGCCTTCTACAACAGCCACGCTGTGATCGGCGCCTCGGCCGGCGCCGTGGCGGTGGAGAAGGAGAGCGGCCTCTCGGTCGCCCAGCAGATCGGCCGCAACCGCGGCGTGCTGCACCAGAACCACGGCCTGCTGACCTGCAGCCACCACAGCATCGACGACGCGGCCTTCTGGTTCATCGCCCTGGAGCGCGTCTGCCAGCAGCAACTCCTGGTCGAGGCCAGCGGGATCAAGCCGCAGCTTCTCTCGGAGAAGACCGCCCGCTACAGCCGCGAGCATGTGGGCAGCGACTATATCGGCTGGCTGCACTTCCAGACGCTGTACAACCACATCGCCGAGACCCAGCCCGACATGTTCGCATGAGGTCGGCGGGGCCGGCCGCGAGGCCGGTCCCCCGCCGCCGATCCCATGCGCGGCCCTGAAGTTCGGCGCGCCGCCGTGTGTTATGCCCGGGGGCGCCCGTTACCGCCTGTTCGGCCGGGAGGCTCCCGCGCGACGGGCGGCCACCACGCGCCTGCTGGCCCCGTGCAATCCGGTCGGGAACGCCGGCCCGCTCCGCTCGAGGCCCTGTGACATCGCCAGAACAGGTCGCCGCGTGTCCAGATCCGTCCCTTGACGGCGAACGTCGCATTGACACTCGAGCCTCAGCTGCGTCGAGCGAGATCCGAGAGGTGGTAGATCCAGGTGGTCGTCGCAGCAGCCTTCGGAGGGCAGTTGCGATGGCGGGTCGGCGGCGTTCGGATCGGGCACTACGGGGCAAGCCGAGATCGCCGGGGCGGCCACCCGTGGCACGGAGGGAGCATCGACGTCGGTTCTGGGTATCGATCGCGTCGGGTCTGTCGAGCGAGGACGCTGCGATGAGATGCGGGATCTCGCCGCCTGTGGGGACACGCTGGTTCCGAGAAGCGGGCGGACTGCCGCCCTCCCATCTCTCACACTCGTCGCGGTCGCCCACTGATCGCTACCTGACCTTCACCGAGCGTGAGGAGATCGCGCCGCTTCGGGCGCAAGGTCATGGCGTTCGGGAGATGGCGAGGCGGCTGAGTCGGGCGGCCTCGAC
>CAXTCV010000243.1:0-5375 GCA_964242725.1 uncultured Methylobacterium sp. | reverse complement strand
GCAGGCCGAACGGGGCCGGATGCAGCACCGAGATGCCGCGCCGCAGCATCTCCTGTTTCATGTCCTCGTTGACGGAGATCATGCGGCGTCCTCGTCGATGGGGCGTTCGGTCCAGACCCGCGCGGCCGCCGCGCCGACCCCGAGGCGGCGCCGGATCCGCCCCGGGGCGGAGGTCCCGCGGCGCGTCTCGGGGCCCTGCGGCGGCGCCCTCACCGCCTGCCGCCCCGGGGCGCGGTCACGGCAGCGGTCTCGGATCGGGTCATGGGCGGCGGCTGTCGGGCGGCGTCGGGATGCGGGGCGATGCGCGGGATGGCGCTGTCGGTGACCGGTCGCACTAACGGAACCGGCGAGGCCCGTAAACCGTGTCTCCCCTGGGCGATCCCGGTCCCGACGCGCCGGCCCCCGCGGATCCGGGCGCCGGGTCGCCCCCCGGAGGCGTTGCCGTCGACCAACGTTCGATATATCTAAAACCACGTCAGATCGCGAGTGAATCACCGCGGAGATACGCCGATCCCATGGACCGCTTCCGCACCGCTCCGTTCCACGCCCAGCCCTTCGACGCCCATCGCGTCCGGGCCCATCGTGGCCCGATGGGGGGCGATCCCCACGGGCGGCACGGCCCCCACGGCCCTCACGGCCGCGGGGAGCGCCGGATGTTCGGCCGCGGCGGCCGCGGCGACCTCGCGCGCTTCTTCGCCCATGGCGACCTGAGGCTCGTGATCCTGCACCTGATCGCCGAGAAGCCGCGGCACGGCTACGAGATCATCAAGGCCATCGAGGAGCGGGTCGGCGGCGCCTACAGCCCGAGCCCCGGCACGGTCTATCCGACGCTCACGCTCCTGGAGGAACTCGGTCACGTCACCGTGACCCCCGGGGACGGCACCAAGCGGCTGCACACGATCACCCAGGACGGCCAGGCCGCCCTCGACGGCAACCGCCCGACCCTGGAGGCGATCCTCGCCCGGATGGCGCAGGCGGAGGCCGCCCGCGGCGACGGGCCGCCGCCCGCGCTAGTGCGCGCCAGGGAGGGGCTGAAGCTCGCGCTGCAGATGCGCCTCGCCCGCGGGCCGCTCGACGCCGAGCAGACCGCCGCCATCACGGCCGCCCTGGAGGCGGCGACCGCCGCGGTGGAGCGGGCGTGACCGGCCGCCATCGGGATACGGCCGGTGCCTGATCCGCGTCTGGGGCGCGTCGCCGTCGGGATCACCCTGTTCCGGCCGAGCCCGGACCAGGTGGACCGCGTCCTGGCGCAGGTCCCGGCCGGCTACGCCGCGGTGATCGCCTTCGACAATGGCGGTCTCGCCGCCGGGGACGCGGCGCGCCTCGCCCGCGCCGGGGTGACCCTGCTGTCGGAGGGGCGCAACCTCGGCATCGCCGCGGCGCTCGACCGGATCGCCGGGGCCGCCCGCGCCGCGGGGGCCGACGCGCTCCTGCTCCTCGATCAGGACGCCGAGCCGCCGGCCGGCCTCGCCGCCGCGCTGCTGGCGGCCCTCGGCCGGCTGCGGGAGGCCGGGATCCCGGCGGCGGTGGTCGGCCCCGCCCCGGCGCCGGCCCCCGGCCACACGGCGCCGGCCTACCCGCGCCGCCCCGGCGCGCGGGCGTGCGGCGGCCTCGCCCCGGTGCAGTTCCTGGCGACCTCGGGCTCGCTGATCGACCTCGCCGCCCTGGCCCGGATCGGCCCGTTCCGCGCCGACTTCTTCATCGACGGGGTCGAGCTCGAATGGTGTTTCCGCGCCTGGAGCCTCGGCTTCGGCTGCTATCGCGCCACCGACGTCGCGATCCCCCACCGCGTGGGCGGCGGGGTGATCCGCGCCTTCGGGATCACGATGCCGCGCCAGCCCCTATTTCGCATGGCGACCTACCTGCGCAACGCGGTCTATGCGTGGCGCCTGCCGCACGTGCCGCTGCGCTGGAAGCTCGCCCAGGCCGCCTACCTGCCCGTCCAGGCCGGGCTGTACTGGGCGGATTCGGGCTTTCGGCCCGCCGTGCTGCTGCGGCTCCTCGGGGCCGCCCGCGACGGCGCCCTCGGGCGCCTCGGCGCGCCGAAGGACCTGTTTTGACCGACCGCCCTGCCCTCCGGCCCGATCTGGACGTGGTGATCGTCAACTGGAACGGCGGCACCCTGCTCCACGCCTGCCTGGCGAGCCTCGCGTCCGTCCAGGATGCCGGCGCCGTGCAGGTCATCGTGGTCGACAACGCCTCCCGGGACGGCTCGACGAAAGACCTGCCCCCCCTGCCCCGCCCGCTCCGGCTGATCCGGAACGCCGAGAACCGCGGCTTCGGCCGGGCCTGCGACCAGGGGGCCGCCGCCGGAGACGCCCCGGCGATCCTGTTCCTCAACCCCGACACGCAGGTGGCGCCCGACGCGCTCCGCCTGGCCCGGGCCGCCCTGACGGCCGATCCGCGGACCGGGATCGTCGGCGCCCGGCTCGTCGACCCCGAGGGGCGGACCGCGCGCTCCTGCGCCCGGACCCCCTCGGCCCCGGGCCTCCTCGGCCGCGCCCTCGCCCTGGACCGGCTCGGGCTCGTGCCCCCGCATTTCCTCCTGGACTGGGACCACGGGGCGGATCGCGCCGTCGACCAGGTGATGGGCGCCTTCCTGATGATCCGCCGCGACCTGTTCGAGGCGCTGGGCGGGTTCGACCCGCGCTTCTTCGTCTACTTCGAGGATGCCGACCTCTGCGCCCGCGCCCGGGCGGCGGGATTCGCCGTGCGGCACGTGGCCGGGGCGGTCGCCCGCCATGTCGGCCAGGGCACGACCCGGCAGGTGCGGGCGCGGCGGCTGTTCTACTTCCTGCGCAGCCAGATCCTCTACGCCGGCAAGCACCACGGCACCGCGACCGCCCTCGCCCTCACGGCGGCGAGCTTTGGCGCGCAGGTGCCGCTGCGGCTCGCCCTCGCCCTGGCCCGCCGCGCGCCGGAGGAGGCCGCGGAGGTGCTGCGCGCGGCCGGCCTCCTGGCGGCGGCGCTGCCGGGCCTCGTCCCGGACCTCCTGCGGGGCCGGGCGCCGGCCCGCCGCGCCGCGGATCCCTGACCGGCGGCCGCGCCGCGGATCCTCGCGCGTCGTCCCGGATGGCGGAATCGGGTCGACGCGCGAGGCCTTTGGTTCCGCTTCCTCTGTCTCCGAACGCCGGAAACCGCCTTGCGGGATGATTCGCGAGAGCCGTTCCCGATCGCGGTGCGACGGGGAACGGCTCGAAGTCCTTGATCTGACGCGCGCGCTGACGCCGAACCGGTCTCCACTTCGGCGGCGCGCGCTCTAGCGGCGGCCGATATGGGCCACGGAGGCGATCTCCACGCGGGCGTCGGGCTTCACCAGCCCGCACTGGATGCAGTAGCGCGCCGGCTTCTCCCCCGGGAAGTACTCCGCGTAGACGGCGTTGATCGCCGCGTAATCGGCCCAGTCGGTCAGGAAGACGTGGTTGAAGGTGACGTCGTCCATCGTGCCGCCCGCGGCCTCGACCACGCCCCTGATCGTCTCCAGCACGTGCCGGGTCTGGGCGCCGGCGTCGCCGACATGGACCACGGTGGCGTCGGCATCCAGCGGCAGCGTTCCGGAGACGTACAGCACCCCGTCGGCCAGGGTGCCGGGCACGTAGGGGGCGAGCGGCTTGCCGGTACCCGGCGGGATGACGACCTGCTTCGGCATTGTGTTCCGGACTTTCGCGGTGCGGGTGCGGGGACGGCGGGGGGTCTATTCGGCGGCGGCGCGGGTCTCTGTGGCCAGCGCCGCCTCGAACGAAGCCACGTCCGACACCCAGCCGAAGAAGGTCTCGATATTGGCGAGCGCCCCTTCCTGCAGGCTCGGCGGCCCGGCCTGGTGGGTGGCGTCGGCGAGCACGATCCCGAAGTACTCCCGGTGGTAGCCGTCCCGCAGGGTCGATTCCACGCAGACATTGGTGGCGATGCCGGTGAAGACCAGCGTGCTCACCCCCCGGGCCCGCAGCATGCTGTCCAGCGGCGTGTTGTAGAAGCCGCTGTAGCGCGGCTTGCCCAGCACGATGTCGCCGGGCTCCGGCTTCAGGGCATCGACCAGGGCGTAGTCCCACGAGCCCTTGGCGAGCAGGCGCTCGTTCATGTCGGGTCGCCGCCGCATCGTCTTGAGGGCGTTCGACTTGTGCCAGTTCGGCGAGCCCGGGCCGCCGGCCTCCACGTAATCCGGGTCCCAGCCGTTCTGGAACCACAGGATCCGGATGCCGGAAGCCCGCGCCGCCGCCACCGCGCGGACGATCTGGGCGATGACCGGGCCGGTGCCCGACACGTCGAACCCCGCGAGGTCGAGGTAGCCCCCCGGGCTCGCATAGGCGTTCTGCACGTCCACCACGATCAGCACCGTGGCGGCGGGATCGAAGGCGATCGGCTCCGGCCGGGCCGGCAGCGTCACGCCGCCGTGCCGGCCCCTTGCATCGCGGAACCCCGCGGGGGCGGCGTCCATCACGCGACCTCCGCCAGCGGCGCCGCGGCGATGTGCCGGCGCGTGCGCATCAGCGGCTGGATCCGCGTCCCGAAGGCGTCGAGCCCTTTGAGGAAATCGTCGAACACCAGCAGCACGCCCTCCACCCCGGCGATCGCCCCGATCGCGTCGAGCATGGCGGCCACGGTGGCGTAGCTGCCCACCAGGGTGCCCATGTTGAGGTTCACCGCCCCGGCGGCATCGGCGAGCTGGCGTACGTTGGTGTCGGCCCCGGATGTCGTGTCGGCCGCACCCTGGCGACCGAGCCACGCGATCGCCTCGGCATCCGCCCCGGCCCGGTAGTGCTCCCAGGTGGCCATCGCGGCGGCATCGGTCTCGTCGGCGACGATCATGAACAGGGCGTAGCAGCTCACCCGCCGCCCGGTCTTCGCGCTGGCCTCCGCCAGCCGGTCCACCACGGGCGCGAAGGCCGTGGGCGTGTTGAGACCCTTGCCCAGGCAGAAATTGTAGTCGGCGTACCGGGCCGTGAAGTCGAGCCCGGCCCCGCTCTGGCCGGCGCAGATGATCTTCATCGGCGCCTGCGGCCGGGGGCTCAGCCGGCAATCGTTCATCTGGAAATACGTGCCCTTGAGGTCGCTGACGCCGGTCTCCCACAGCGCGCGCAGGATCTGAGCATACTCGGACAAGTACGCGTAACGATTGGCGAAATATGCGTCGCCCGGCCACAGGCCCATCTGGTCGTATTCCGGCTTCTGCCAGCCGGTGACGAGGTTCAGGCCGAAGCGCCCGTCCGAGATCGAGTCGATCGTCGCGGCCATGCGGGCGACGATCGCCGGCGGCAGGCACAGGGTCGCCGCGGTGGCGAACAGCCGGATCCGGGTGGTGACGGCGGCGAGCCCGGCCATCAGGGTGAAGGATTCGAGGTTGTGGTCCCAGAACTCGGTCTTGCCGCCGAAGCCGC
>CAXTCV010000242.1:0-5413 GCA_964242725.1 uncultured Methylobacterium sp. | reverse complement strand
ACCCGCCGGTCGGGCAGGGCGGCGGCCATCACGGCGGCGCCGGTGAACCAGGGCAGCCCCTCGTAGCAGAGCCCGACCGCGGCGTTGCCCCACCAGCCGTTCTTCTTGAGGCGCAGGGGCGGCGCGGAATAGATCCAGGCCAGGACCAGCCCGAACAGGGCCGCCCCGAGGATCCAGGGGCCCAGCGCGGCGGCCACCGCCAGGGACAGCAGCGTCCAGCCGAGGGCGAGGTAGAGGCCCCAGCGCCCCGGGATCCGCCCGGAGGGAATCGGCCGACCGGGCTCGTTGATCGCGTCGACGTGACGGTCGAACCAATCGTTGGCGGCCTGGCTGGTGGCGCAGACCAGCGGTCCGGCGAGCAGCACCCCGGCGGCGATCACCGGCCATTGACCCTGAGCGGATTGCCCCGAGGAGATCACCCCGCAGGCGAACGCCCACATCGGCGCGAACCATGTGATCGGCTTCAGCAGCTCGATGACTGCGCTCGGGGCGGGCGTAGCGGCCATGGCGTCAGGCTAACGGCCCGCCACCATGTGTCAAGCTGGATTTACACCAGCCGCGGGATCGCCGGATTGGTTTGTTCACCGAATACATCGCCGGGCCAAAATACAATATGCGGATCCGATGCGGTTCCGGTGTACCGGGCACCGCGATGCGCGCGGTCTCCGCCGGCGGCAGGGCGCTCCCCGCGCGTCCGAATGGATCACGGAGTCACCGCCGAATGCGGCCCGCGTCGCGGGCGGCGGACCGGGACTGGCCGTCCCCGTCCTCAAGCCACCGGATGCACGTGCGCGGGATCGGCCGACCGGATGGTCCGCGCTCGGCGATCAGTCCGACTCGACCGGACCATCGAGATCGCCGACACCGTAGCGGCGCATCTTGGCGTAGAGGCCCTGCCGGCTCAGCCCGAGCATCTCGGCCGCCGAGGCGCGGTTGTCCCGGGTGATGCGCAGCGCCGCCTCGATGCACAGCTTCTCGATGAGGTCGGTGGTCTCGCGGACCAGGGTCTTCATCGAGACCCGGCCGACCAGTTCGGTCATCTGCTCCACCGAGCGCGGCACGTCCCGCCCGCCCGCGAATCGCCCCTCGGGGATCCGGCGCGGGGTCGTCCGGATCGCGAATCCCATGCAGGGGCGGGCGCCCGCGACCGAGACGGCGGCGACCTCCACGTCCTCGACGCCGCCGTAGGCGCCGCGGATCACGGTCGCGAAGCGCCGCACGGAACCGTGATCGACCAGCGTCGCGAACAGGGCCTGCGCCTCGGTCTCCTCGCGGCCGAGCCAATGGTCGAGGGTGCGCCCGCGGACCTGCCCCTCGGTGGCGAGCTGGGTCAGCTCCAGGAAGGCGGCGTTGGCGGTGAGGATCCGCCGGGCCGAATCGGTGACCACGAAGCCTTCCGGCATCGCCTCGATCACCGCCTGCGTCGGCGCCGTCTGGCCGGGGCCGGCCTCGGTGGTCGCCGGATCGGCCACGAGCCGCATCAGGGCGCTGGCGCCACCCTCACCCCGGAACAGCGAGACCGAGACCGAGACCTCGCCGCGCCCGTGCGGCAGCGCGGCCCGGATGTCCCCGGCCTGTCCGGTCGCCCGGAGGGCGGCGAACTGTGCCTCCAGTGGCCGCGTGCTCGCGGCGTCGAACAGGTCGATCACGTCCTGGCCGGCGACGCGCTTGGCGGGCCGCCCCAGCAGGCGCGCGGCGGCCGGGTTGGCCTCCGCCACCCGCCGGGTGCCGGCATCGACCACCAGCACCGGCTCGCCGGAGATCTGGAACAGGAGCCGGTATCGGGTCTCGACCGCCCGCAGGCGCTCGTAATCCCGCTCCAGCGCCTGCTGGCTCTCCATCAGGCGGCGCTGGAGCGCGGCCACCGCCCGCATGTCGCGCCCGAGCACCAGGATCGGGCCGCCCTCGGAGGCGCGGATCGAGGCGTAGCGGATCGGCAGATCGATGCCGCTGGGGGAGGGGTGATTGACCTGGCGCCAGCGGGTGATGCCCTCGGGCCGGGCGTCGCGCAGGAGGGCGTCGACCTTCGGCCGGCTCTCCACGGTCACGATGTCGACCCAGCGCCGCCCCAGCCAGCCGGGGATGTTCTCGGCTTCGAGATCGGCGCCGATCGACGCGTCGCGAATCACGCCCTCGGCATCGATCACCAGCGACAGATCCGCAGACGCCGCGACGATGCGCCCGACCGCCTCGCCGCCGAGGTGGCCGGCCACCTGATCCAGGGCCGCGAGCGGCCCCGGGGGGGTGGGGTGAGGCTGGAGCGACACGATCACCGCGATGTGATGAGGTTGATTACGACCCTTTCAGCAGGCCAATGCCTGTCTGTCCAGCAAAGCTTCCGCTGCGGCGGGTGCGAGACACGCGTCCAGCGCGCAGGCATCGGCGCCGACGATGCCCCCATCGCCGCCGTGGCGCACGAAATAGGGACCACCGACCAGCACGCGAACCGCCGGGTTGCGGGAGGCGCGTCGCACATCCGCCACCGTCGCGGCCAGGACCGGCAGGAGCACGTCGCTCGAGAGCGAAAGCCCGACCACGTCGAACCAATCGGTGGCGAGCAGGTCGAGGGGATCGAGGCCGGGCTCCGGGACCGCCGTGGTCACATCCCAGCCGGCCTCCCGGAAGAAGCTGGCGACGATCGACAGGCCGAAACGGTGGGTCTCGCTGGGACAGGGCAGCAGCAGCACGCTGCGCCCGCAGACGGAGACCGCCTCGTCCTCCAGTTCCAGACAGAGATGCCGGCACATCGCCTGGAGGCGGCCGAGCGCTTCGGTCACGGCCAGAAAATCGCAGGCATCCTCCTCCCACAGGGCCCCGAGATGCCGGGCCGCCGGGGCGAGCAGATCGAGGAGCAGCCTCGCCAGCGGCAGGCCGCCCTCCAGCAGGGCGTCAACCTCGGCATCGAGATCCACTGGCCCGGGGGCGAGGAGGAGGGCGCTGAACGCGGCGATCTCCTGCGGCGTCAGCGTCCGGTCGTCCGGGGCGCGGCGCCCGGCGCCCGGGCGGTAGGCGAGCATCAGCCGGGGCAGGATTTCACCTTCCACGATCCGGGCGAGGGCGTCCGGCAGGGCATTGACCGTGCGCCGGGGCGCGGACCAGGCGCGTGAACCGCCCCGGAACGCCGGGACGGCATCGCCACCGGAACCGCAACCCGGCGCGGATGGCGCGTGTTCGAGGCGCTCTCCGAAATGCCTCCAGTCCCCCATCGGCATCCCTCCCTGAAACGGCCGCGGTTCGAACAACCGGCAGCTGCGCTCACACATCGGATGCGGGACTGCGTGCCCGTCTATTCTTCGTCTTCCTCAGCCCGGATCTGATGTGCCAAGTCACCGGACTGTTTGCGGTCGTTCCAGACGATACGCTTCCTGGCGATCTTGGCAATCATCTTAGACCAAGAAAAATTTTCGCGCCCACTGTCAGACGCCCCGAGCGTCAAGCGCACTTGACACTTCCGGGACCGACGCCCTAGCCTCTGCCATGGACGGGGCCACGGGCTCCGCCGCGAACAGGGGGGCGGATGCATGGGTCCCGAGGACCGGCCGGCACGACCGCTCTACACGCCTGCCGAAAAGCGGCGGCGCGACGCCTCGCCCTGGACCCTGGTTCAGGGCGTGCTGGCCCCGCTGCAATTCGCGGTCTTCCTGGTGAGCCTCGTCCTGGTGCTGCGCACCCTGGCCACCGGCGAGAGCCCGCTCACCGCCGAGATCTCGGTCGTGGTGAAGACGCTGGCCCTCTACGCGATCATGATCACCGGCTCGGTCTGGGAGAAGGCGGTGTTCGGCCGCTGGCTGTTCGCGCCGGCCTTCTTCTGGGAGGACGTGGTCAGCATGCTGGTGCTGGCGCTCCACACGGCCTACCTGGCGGCGCTGGCCACCGGCGCCCTCGGTGAACAGGCCCTGCTCACGCTCGCGCTCACGGCCTACGCCACCTACGTGGTGAATGCCGGCCAGTTCGTGCTGAAGCTGCGGGCCGCCCGCCTGCAGGCCACCGGCACCGGGGCGCCGCGCCTCGCGGGGGCGCTGTCATGAACGCGCCCCTGCCCCGCCAGACAGCCCGGGACGCCGAGGCCTGCGGCGGCATCGACCTCCATCAGGAGCACGGGCAGCGCGCGGTGTTCTGCGGGCTCACCGGCATCGTCTGGCTGCACCGGAAGATCCAGGACGCGTTCTTCCTGGTGGTCGGCTCGCGGACCTGCGCGCACCTGATCCAGTCGGCCGCCGGCGTGATGATCTTCGCCGAGCCGCGATTCGCCACCGCGATCATCGACGAGCGCGACCTGGCGGGAATCGCCGACGCCAACGAGGAGCTCGACCGGGTCGTCACCCGGCTGATCGAGCGCCGGCCGGACATCAAGCTGCTCTTCCTGGTGGGCTCCTGCCCGTCCGAGGTGATCAAGCTCGACCTGTCCCGGGCGGCGCAGCGGCTTTCGGGGCGACTCGCGCCGGTGCGGGTGCTGAACTACTCGGGCTCCGGGATCGAGACGACCTTCACGCAGGGTGAGGATGCCTGCCTCGCCGCCCTGGTGCCGGAACTGCCCCGGGAACCGGCCGAGGCCGCGCCGTCGCTCCTCATCGTCGGCGCGCTCGCCGATGTGGTCGAGGACCAGTTTCTTCGCATCTTCTCCGCGATGGGGATCGCGGATGTCCGGTTCCTCCCGGCCCGTCGTGCCGGCGCGATGCCGGCGGTGGGGCGCGGGACCCGCTACCTGCTGGCCCAGCCGTTCCTGGCCGACACCGCCCGCGCCCTCGATGAGCGCGGCGCCCGCCGTCTGGCGGCGCCGTTCCCGCTGGGTGCCGAGGGCACCACGGGCTGGCTGCGGGCGGCGGCGGACGCGTTCGACGTCTCCGCGGCGGCCTTCGACGCCGCCACCGCGCCGGGCCGCGGCCGCGCGGAGACCGCCCTGGCACCCCACCGGGAGAAACTCGCCGGCAAGCGGGTGTTCTTCTTCCCCGATTCGCAGCTCGAAGTGCCCCTCGCCCGGTTCCTCGCCCGGGAACTCGGCGCCGAGCTCGTGGAGGTCGGCACCCCCTACCTGCACCAAGTCCATCTCGCCGCCGAGATCGCGTGGCTCCCCGCGGGCACCCGGGTGACCGAGGGCCAGAGCCTCGACGACCAGATGGACCGCTGCCGGGCGGCCCGGCCCGACCTCACGGTCTGCGGCCTCGGCCTCGCCAACCCGCTGGAGGCCGAGGGCCTCTCGACCAAGTGGTCGATCGAGCTGCTGTTCACGCCCGTGCAGGGCTACGAGCAGGCCGGCGACCTCGCCGAATTGTTCGCGCGCCCGCTCCGGCGCCGCGCGCTGCTGGAGGTGTAGGGCGATGCAGCTCACCCTCTGGACCTACGAAGGCCCCCCCCATATCGGCGCGATGCGCGTCGCCACCGCGATGACCGGGCTGCACTACGTGCTGCACGC
>CAXTCV010000241.1:0-5472 GCA_964242725.1 uncultured Methylobacterium sp. | reverse complement strand
CGGCCGAGCCGGCGCGCGCGGCAAGGTCGGTCAGGGGCACGGGCGGGCTCGTCGTGAGGGAAACAGGCCGGGCACAGGTGGCGCGATTGCGGCCGAACCGCAAGGCTTGCGGCGCGCGCATCGTCCGGGTCCGCGAGCCGGCAGCCATCGTCCGGGGCGATGCGCTACGGCGGCGTGCCATCGGCGGGCGGCGTGAGCGGGCGCAGACGGGTGATCGCCCCGGCGACGAGGTCGGGGTCGGCCCGGAGCGTGCCGAGTTCCACCGCCGACATCGCCAGCATGACCGGCGCGAGATGGGGGCGTGGCGCACCGTCCGGCTCGAACAGGTCGAGATCGTCGCCGGGTTTCAGCCCGACGCTGCCGCTGATCCGGGCGGCATAGGCCTGGATCCGGCCCTCGTCGCCGCTGCAGAGCGGCGCCGGCAGGCGCAGGTCGAGGACGGGCATCCCGGCCGCGATGGCCGGCAGCAGCGCGGATTCCGCCACCATCCGGTCGGGGCTCGGAACGGTCCGGGCCGCCGCCCGGTCGAGGAGGGCGGCCGGGTCGGCGGCGCCGCGGACCGGGCGCGCCGGGCCCGCCGACGGGGCGATGCCGGCCGCGATATCGGACACCGGCCGAGGCGCCGCCACATGCGGCACGGCGGGGCGCCGGGCCGGCCGCCCGGCCATCCGGGCGAGGGGCGACCAGGGCTGCACCCGCAGGGCCGACGCCCGGCGCCGGGGCGCTCCCCCGGGCCGGTGCGCCGCGAGGAAGCGGGCGCGCAGCGTCCGCCCCAGCCCCCGTGGTGCCAAGGCCGCCGAGATGGCGGGCGCGGCGCCCCCCCGGGCCGGTGCGCCGCCGAGGCGGCATTCCGCCGGGGCCCAGCGGCGCACGATGGCGAGCGCGGTGCGCCGCCCGTAATCGCGATAGTAGCGCCGCAGCAGGCTCGCCGCCGCGTCGGCGCCGTCGTCGAGGGTGGCGAAGGCGGTATGGCCCTCCGCGTCGGCGCCGATCTCGCCGGGCCAGCGGGCGGACTTGATGCACCAGCCGTTGTTGAGCCGCACGCAGCGGGCGACGTAGGGCGGGTCCGCGCTGAGACGGGCCGTGACGGCCAGCGCCCGCGGCAGCAGGTGCGCGCCGGTCTGTGCGTGCCAGTTGGAGACCGAGCGGGTGGCGGGGTCGAAGCGCGGCGGCGGTTCGACGGGGGCGACGGCCGCCGCGGGGGACGGCACGGCGTGCAGGAGAGCCTCGGCACCGGCCTCGGCGCGCGGGATCAGGCCCGTGAGCAGGACGAGCGCGTTCAGCAGCACGCGGACGGGCCTTCGCTGCGGTTCGGCGCGGCCTTCCCGTGTGGGCGATCGGAGGCGGCGATCTGTGTGGGGAGAGCGGAGCAGAACGGCTTCCCCTCCCCCCTCCGCGCGGGAGGGTGGCGCCCGAAGGGGAGCGGGAGAGGGGGGCGACGGTGGCGAAAAGGGCTGTGCCCGTCATGCCGGTCGCGCTTGGTCTTGAAACCGCGCTCCCCTCTTGCGGGACTTCGTCCCCGCCCGACCCCTGCTGACGCAGGGGCCTCCCTCCCCCGCAGAGGGGGGAGGGAGGGCGCTTGCCATCGCTGACAGGGCCTTTCCTTCCAGCCGGAGACGATCCGCATCCTCACGGGTTCAGCACCGTCAGCGCCGCCGCGTGCAGCCGCGGATCGCCGGCCGCCACGATGCGCCCGCCGCCCGCCGCCGGGCCGCCGTCCCAGGCGGTCACCCGGCCCCCGGCCCCCTCGATGATCGGGATCAGCGCGACGACGTCGTAGGGCTTCAGCCCGGCCTCGACCACGAGGTCGATCTGGCCGGCCGCCAGCATGCAGTAGGCGTAGCAATCGGCGCCGTAGCGGGACATCCGCACCCGTCCCTCCAGATCCCGGAACCGTTCGGCTTCCGCGCCGGCCGCGAACAGCCGCGGGTCGGTGGTGGCCAGGATCGCCTGGGCGAGGTCCGCACAGCGCCGGCTGCGCAGGGTGCGCGGGCCCGCGGGGCCGCGCAGGCGGGCGCTGCGCCCGTCCCCGGTGAAGCGCTCGCCGAGATAGGGCTGATGCATCATCCCGCGGACCGGCACGCCGTTGCGGGTGAGCCCGATCAGGGTGCCCCAGGTGGGCAGGCCCGCGATGAAGGCGCGGGTGCCGTCGATCGGGTCGAGAACCCAGACGCATTCGGCATCCGTGCGCTCCGCGCCGAATTCCTCGCCTACGATGCCGTGGCCCGGGAAGGTCTGGCCGATCATCGCGCGGAGCACGACCTCCGCCGCCCGGTCGGCCTCGGTGACGGGATCGAACGGCGCGCCGCCGCGGGCCTTGTCGTCGAGGCCGAACTGGGCGCGGAAGAACGGCAGGATCGCCTTGCCGGACGCGTCCGCCAAGTCGTCCAGGAACCGCCCGAGTTCGACCACGCTCATCGGATCACGTCCCTGTTCCATCTGCAGCCGGCCCGGTCGAGCGGCCGATGCGCGACGAAACCGGTGCGCCCCCCCGCCCGTCAAGTCCCTGGGGCCGTCCGGATTTGTGCCCCGGATTCATGCCTCGACCCGCGCCGGGGCGCAGCTGATCCCGTCGCGGGTCTCCGGACGGCGGGCCTCCCCGGGATCCTGTGCCTGCGCGGCGGCCAGGACGGCCTCCACCATCGCGCGCAGCGAACCATCCTGCCCGCCGTCCTCCGTCATCCGCTCCGCCGCACCGGGTGCGGCCCCGTCCCCGGTCTGCGCCACCCAGAGCCCGAGCCGCACCGGCACGCCGGGCATCCGCTCCTCCAGACGCTGGACAAGGCGGCGCAGATGGGTCGGCTCGCCGTCGGGCGCGAGGGTGACGACGCAGGCCATCCGGGCCGGGCCGGGCTCGAACCGGCCGATCTTCGCCGCCGCCGCCTCGGCGAAGGGCACCGTGCGGACACCGATCCCGCGCTTCTCCAGGATCTGGGCCAGGATCGCGGCCGCGGCCTCGTCGAGGAAGCCGCGCCCGGAGACGCAGAGCACCGCACCCGACCGCCTCCAGGCCTCCGGCAGGCCGTCCGGGGCCGGACCCGTCGGCAGCGGGCTGCAGGCGCTCTCATTCCCCGCCCCGGCCGCCTCCGCGACCGCGTCGCTCCGGTCGGACAGGTCGGTGATCAGCGCGCCGAGGGCAGCGCGCATCGCCGCCTTCTGCCGGGCGGTCAGCACGCCCCGCGCGGCGTCCCGGGCGGCGAGTTCGAGCGCCTTGAGGACGACCTCGTCGTAGTAGGACGAGAGCGCACAATCCTGCAGGATCAACTCGGCATGGCCCAGCACCTCCTCGGCGTCCCCCGCGAGGATCCGCTGATAGAAGTTCTGGACGGGCGTGAGCGCCGGCCGGTCGCCGAACAGCACGTCCAGGAATTCGAGGTGCTCCACGTGGCGCCCGAGCACCACGAGGCAGGCGGTCAGCGGTGTCGACAACAGGAGCCCGACCGGCCCCCAGAGCCAGGTCCAGAACAGGGCCGAGACCAGCACGGCGAAGGGTGAGAGCCCGGTGGACTGGCCGTAGAAGATCGGCTCGAAGACCTGGCCGGTGAGCGGCTCCAGGACGACGAACAGGATCGCCACCGCGATCATCATGTTCCAGCCGGGATCGACCGCGGCGGCGAGCGCCATCGGCAGGATCGCCGACAGGACCGCCCCGAGATAGGGGATGAAGCGCATCAGGGCCGAGAAGATCGCCCAGAGCGCCGGGTTCGGCACGCCGATCACCCAGAGCCCGAGGCCGATGACGACCCCGAAGGCCGCGTTGAGGGCGAGCTGGACCACGAAGTAGCGGCTCAGCCGCTTGGCCGCGTCGTCGATCGCCCCGGTGGTCCGGTGCAGGTCGCTCGACCCCGCCAGCCGGATCATGCGGTCGCGCAGATCCTCGCGCTGCATCAGCACGAACAGCAGCACCACGAAGACGATGCCCACGGTGGCGAGCGGCGGCATGACCGGCGCCAGCACGGTCCTGAGCATCTCGAACGGACCCGGCGGCGTCGAGATCAGCTCGACCAGCATGGGCTTCTGCGCGGGCTGAGCCTGGTCCGGCGCCGGTTGCGGCCGGGCGGATTGTCCCTCCGCGCCGGCCGGCTCGGTGCCGCCGCCGTGCAGGGCCTGCCCGGTCTTGGCGAGGGACTCGATCAGGTGTCCTGCGGGGGAATCGCGCAACCCGGCGAGCTTGCGCTCGATGGTGGCCTTGTAGCGCGGGGCGTCGCCCGCGAGGTCGGCCGCCTGGAAGCCGATCAGGGTCGCCAGGGCCGCGACGATCCCCAGGGTCAGGAGGACGCTCAGGCCCACCGCCACCAGCCGCGGCAGGCGCAGGCGCCGCAGGCGGTTCACCAGCGGCGTCAGCACGAAGGACAGGAGCAGCGCGATCGCGATCGGGATGAAGATCTCCCGGCCGAAATACAGGGCCGCGATGAGGGTGGCGGCGACCACGACCGGCGAGGCCATCGCGGCCCGCGGGGTCTCTGCGGCGGCGACCCGGGCCGCCCGCGGCGGGGTCAGCGCCCGTTCAGGCTGCGCCCCGACCGGGGTTCTCGTGCCCATGCTGCGATCCACGCCCCGAACGCCACAGGCGGGCGCCCGCCACGGTTGCGGCGCCTCGCGCCAGGGGAACGGCACGGGGCCGGAAAACGATCCCCGCCGCGCGTTCGGCTGCTTACGCCCCCTGCACCCCCGCCCGGGCCACCGCGCCCGCATCCGCGAGCTCGGGCAGCGACCAGCACAGCTGCATCACCCGCTGGGCCTGCGCGTCCGGCAGCACGCCCGCCGCGAGGTCGGCGAACTTCGCCTCCAGCTGCGCGTCGGACATCGGGGTCTCGACGCTGCCGATGGCGTGCGCGATGAACCGGTGGAACGTCCGCCCGTCGTTCAGGGTCACGGTCATGTCGACCTGGGCGGCGTCGATGCCGGGGGTGACCACCGGGTTCACCTTCTGGCGCAGAGCCACCACCCGCGGATCGTTCACCGCCCGGTCGCTGAACTGCTTCTCGCCCCCCGCTCCCTCCACGAAGGCCACCGCGGCGGCGTGGTAGATGCTGAACTTGCCCTCCAGGCCGGTCTTCGGGGCGGTCTTGCCGGTCAGCTCCAGGACGAGGGGGTGGACCTGGAGGTCGACGCGGGTGATGTCCTCGGGCCGGACGTGGTCCTGGTCGCGGATCCGGACCGCCGCGTCGATCGTCGGGTGCATGACGATGCCGCAGGCGAAGGGCTTGTAGGTGTTCAGCAGCGACTCGTAGCGGGTCCCGAGGCCGTCGGTGATCTCGGACCAATCCTGCTTGGTGGAGATCGTGTTGGCCCAGCCGCGCCTGGCCTCGATCATCCCGTCCGAGGAGGTGTAGCCCTTGGCCGCCAGGATCGCCGCGAACAGGCCGTTCGTCGCCGCCCGGCCCGGGTTGAAGCTCTTGTTCATGGAGCCGAAGGATTCGCGCAGGCCCACCGGCTGCGAGGCGGCGAGCCCCAGCGCGTAGACCATCT
>CAXTCV010000240.1:2534-5496 GCA_964242725.1 uncultured Methylobacterium sp. | reverse complement strand
AAATCGGTCAGGCTATCAGGCAAGACGTTCACCGAGGCCGAGCCGAGGATCACATAGCCAATGCCCCTGAACAGCGCCATCGTGCCGAGCGTGACGACCAGCGACGACAAGGCGAGTCGGGTGACCAGCAGGCCGTTGATGAGGCCCACGATCGCGCCCACGATCAGCACGATCGGCAGAGCGAGGGCCAGCGGCACATCGGCCTGGATGAGCGCGCCCAGGACAACGCTCGACAGCGCCAGCATGCTGGCGACGGAGAGGTCGATCTCGCGCGTGATCATCAGCAGCGCCATGGGTAGAACCAACAGCGCCTTTTCGGACACGCCCGCGATGGCTTGCGAGATGTTGAAACTGGTGGCGAAGTTCGGCACCGCAAAAGTTGCGTAAAGGAGTGTCAGCACAGTCAGCACAGCCAACAGGCCGTCCCAGCTCAACAAGGGGCGCAGCAGGCGCATCATGCAGGCCTCCTGGCCGTGAAGGCCCGGGCCCTGCGGGCCACTAGGGCGTCGATGGCGATCGCCACGACGATCACGAGGCCATAGATGCCGTCGAGCCAGAGCGGATCGACCCGGACCAAGGTCAGCCCGTTCTTGATGACCAGCAGGGTGAGGGCACCAAGCGCAATGCCGAGGATGCTGCCGGCACCACCCCGGATCGCCACACCGCCCACGACCACGGCGGCAATCACGGTGAGTTCATAACCAAGTGCCACGCGAGCATCCACGGTGGCATAGCGCGAGGCCCACAATGCGCCATCGAGCCCAGCCAGAAGGCCCGAACAGGCGAAGGCTGCGACGATGCGGGCGACCGCCGGGATGCCGATCAGCCGCGCCCCGTCGGGGTTGGAGCCGATAGCGAAGAGGTCCCGGCCGGCAGGGCGTCGCTGCAGCACGAACCCCGCAACCAGCAACACGGCGAGCGCGATCAGCACGATGGCTGGCACACCGAGGACCCGGGCGCTGGTGAGGTCGAGCCAGGCCTGGGGAACATCGTCGCTGTTGACCTGCCGGCCACCCGTCAGAATGCTGCAAAGGCCGCGATACAGCGCCAATGTGCCGAGCGTCACAACGATCGCGGGCACGCGCCCGTAGGTCACGATCAGCCCGTTCAGAAGGCCGCATGCCAGCCCAACACCGCAGGCGACGCCGACCCCTACGAACACGTTCAGGTCGGGGTGGAGCCGCAGCGTGTCCGCCGAGATATAGGCCGCGAGCCCAATAATGGAAGCGACTGAAAGGTCGATGTTACGGGTGAGAATGACCAGCATCTGCCCGGTGGCGACGATCATCAGCAGCGCGGCATCCATCGAGATCGCGCTGATGTTCGAGCCACTGAACACACGCGGGTTGATCAAGGACACGGGTACCAGGATGGCCGCCATGGCCAGCACGAGACCAAAATCGCGGCCGAGCCAGGATGCTGCCCGGGTTTTGCGCGCAGTTTCGTCCTGAAAAGCCGAAGGAGCGCTTCCCGTCGATCCGGGCAATGGGGCAGGCCGTTCTAGCGCGGCCTCGCCAGGGGCCGCATCGGTTGCGGCACGCAGCACGATTTCCTGTGTCGCTTCCTCACGTGTCAGAGCCGCCGTGACCCGCCCCTCGCGGAACACGAGCAACCGGTCACACATGCCGAGCAGTTCGGGCATCTCGGAAGAGATCAGGATGATGGCAATGCCCTGGCGCGCCAGATCCGCGATCATGGCATGGACCTCGGCCTTGGAATGGACGTCGATGCCCTGCGTCGGCTCGTCGAGGATCAGGATACGGGGCGCGGTGGCCAGCCACTTCGAGAGGACGACTTTCTGCTGGTTACCGCCCGACAAGGTCCTGACCGGCTGCTCGTAGCTGTTGAAGCGCAGGCGCAGGCGATCGAGATGAGGTACGACGAGTGAGAGTTCGCGAGCTTTGCTGACGAGGCCGCCGGGCGCCGCTTGGTCGATCACGGCGAGCGACGCGTTCTCACGGATAGCGAAATCCATGATGAGGCTCTGGCTCATCCGGTCTTCCGACACATAGGCGACGCCGGACGCCATCGCGTCACGCGGGCTCGAGAAGAGCTTGACCTCGCCATCGATCGCGATGCTGCCACCTGTTGGCTGGTCTATGCCGAAGAGCACGCGGGCGACTTCCGTGCGCCCGCTGCCGACGAGGCCGCCGAAACCGAGGATTTGACCAGCCCGAAGATCGAAGGAGACATTCTCGAACGCGCCGGCACGCGACAGGCCATCGACCCGCACCCGCACTGCGCCGGGATCCGCCCCGGCTTTCGGATAAAGGTTGGCCAGTTCGCGCCCGACCATCAATTGCACGGCACGTTCGGGCGGCACCTCGTCCTTGGGGAAGGTGCCGATTAGTTTTCCGTCGCGCAGTACCGTCATACGATCGGCGACTCGGTAGATCTCCTCCAAGCGATGACCCACGAACATCATCGCGACTCCGCGAGTTCGAAGATCGTCGACTACGGAGAAGAGGCGCTCGACCTCGCCGCGCGACAAAGCGGCGGTAGGCTCGTCCATGATCAGCACACGCGCGTCGACCGACAGCGCGCGGGCGACCTCGACAAGCTGCTGCTCGGAGCTGCGCAAGCCGCCCAGCGCTTTATCGGGCGAGCATCTGAGCCCCACGGTCCGCAGCAGCTCGGCCGCTTTGTCGCGCATGAAGCCACGGTCGAGATTGCCGAAACGGTCCCGCATAGCGTGACCCATGAAGATGTTCTCGAAGACGGGCAGGTCGGCGAACAGGCCCGGATGCTGGTGCATGACCGCGATCCCGCGATGCAACGCGTCCACGGGCGATCGAAGCACGACCGGCTCTCCCTCCAGCATCACCGATCCGGTGTCAGGGCGGTGCACGCCCGCCAACATCTTGACGCAGGTACTCTTGCCGGCCCCGTTCTCTCCCAGCAGCGCCAGGACCTCCCCGGCTCGCAGATCGAGAGAGACCTGCGACATCGCAAGAACGCCGCC
>CAXTCV010000240.1:0-2434 GCA_964242725.1 uncultured Methylobacterium sp. | reverse complement strand
ATCTTCACCTGATCGACCTTCCCGGCCTGTTTGGCTGCGATGTAGGCACCGGCTGCCGCAAGGTCGTTCGATGTGTAGACGAGCCGGATATCCGGGTGGGCCTGGAGCATGGCGCCGAACACCGTAACGGCCTTGTCCTCCTGCCAGTCGACCGGCTGGACAGCCACGAGCTTGATCTTCGGATTGTCGGCAATGCCCTCCTTGAAGCCTTCCAGCCGCTCGATGGCGGGTGACGATGAAGGCAGTCCCTCAAGAATCGCCGCCTCTCCGCCGTCCGGTAGCAAGCTCTTTGCGGCGTATTGGCCGGCCTCCTTGGCGATCTGCCGATTATCGCCGCCCACGAAAGCCGTGTAGTCGTCGCCAACCGTTTTGCGGTCGAGTTCGATCACCGGGATGCCTTTCTTGAGCACGTTCGACACGGCCGGCGTCAGTGGTGCCGACTCGAAAGGCGAGATCATCAGCAAGTCGACCTGCTTCGTTACGAAGTTCTCGACTTGGCTCACCTGCGTGTTCACGCTGGCTTGTCCATCCGCGATGGTCAGCTTGAACTTGGGATATTGCTTGATAAGCCGTTCGAGCTCGTGGTTGACGTGCTCGCGATAGGGCTCCTTGAAGTTCGCCTGGCTGAAACCGATCACGTAATCGTTGTTCGGTCCGCAGTCTTTGTAGATCGGCTTGCCGTCGGCAGCGCAGGCCAACGTCGTCGAGGTCAACAGCGCCGTGGCGGCGAGGGTCCAGGTTTTCATAGCGTTCTCTCCCGTGAAGGCCGCCGGGTTCCCGGTCGGCTGGATGGCTTACCGGCTTCCGGAGCCGCGGTTGACGTAGGTCTGCAGCGCCGCCGCTAGAACGATGATGGCGCCGGTAGCGAGGAGCTGGAGCGCGGCCGACACGTCGTTCAGCTCCAGAATGTTGGCGAGCGCGCCCAGCATCACCGCGCCCGCAATGGTGCCCACCATCGAGCCCGCGCCGCCGAAGAGGTCCGTGCCGCCGATCACCACGGCCGCGATGGCGTTAAGTTCGTAGCCGGTTCCATCATTGGGGCTGCCGAAGGAGAACTGCCCGGCGTGGACGATGCCGGCAACGGCGGCCATCAAACCCGTGATGGCGTAGACCGAGATTTTGATCGCCTCGACCGGTATGCCGCTGAGCCGTGCCGCCTTCTCGTTCCCGCCCACCGCGAAAACGTAGCGGCCGTAACGAGTGTTGTTCAACACGAAGGTCGCGACCGCAGCCAGCGCCAGAAAGACCAACGTCGCCACAGGGAACACGCCGCCAATGCGCTCACCCAACACCGCGAACCCGGCAGGCGCCTTACCGGGGCCGTCGCCGTACGAGATGTTGATGAAGCTGTTACCCGAGGCGATCAGAGACAGGCCGCGCGCAGCCTGCAGGCCCGCAAGCGTCACGATGAACGCCTGGATGCGAGCCTTGGTGGAAATGAAGCCTTGCAAGGCGCCAAAGGTCACGCCCGTGATGACAACCAGCGGCAGTGTAGCCCAGAGGCTCCACCCCTCGTTGACGAGAAGATCCGCCGTCAGCACCGAGCATAGGCCCAGCACGGCACCGACCGACAGGTCGATGCCGGCCGCGATGATGACGAACGTCATGCCCAGCGCGAGAATGCCGGTCTCCGCGATGGAGCGGATGATGTTGGCGATATTATCGGTCTGCAGAAAAAGGATATGGCCGTGGCGCCTCGGGGAAAAGGCGATGCCAGCGATGATGACGATGACGAGTCCAAGCAGGCTTTGAAAGCGCACGAGATAGGCCAATGGGCTCCGCCTTGAGCGGACCAAAGGGGCAACGGGAGCCGCAGTCGTGCTCATGCGGCCAAGTCCTCGTCATCCGCTTCGCAGACGGCACGCACCTCGTCCTCGCTAGCTCCCGCAGCGAAGTCATGCACGGTGCGGCCGCCACGCATCACGACGATGCGGTCGCAGAGGCCGAGCAGTTCCGGCAGCTCCGAAGAGGCGACCAGCACGCCGAGGCCGGCCTCGGCGAGGCCGCGCAAGCGCCGGTAGATCTCCGCTTTGGCGCCCACGTCCACGCCTCGAGTTGGCTCGTCGAGCAGCAGCAGCGAGGGACCGTTCATCAGTTCCTTGGCGAAGACGACCTTCTGCTGGTTGCCGCCCGACAGGTTGACCACCTTTGCACCCGGCAGGCGCGGGCGCACATCGTAGTTCTCCATCGCTTCGGCAACACGGCGCCGCTCAAGCGCGCGAGATACGAGGCCGAACGGCGTCACCCGCCGCCAGGTCGACATGAGGGTGTTCTGCGCTACCGAGTGGTGCAGAACGAGGCCGGTGCCGCGGCGATCGTCTGTCACATAGGCGATGCCGCTCCGCCGCGCCGCCTCGACCGTGCCGAGCTTGGCGGGTTCCCCCCGCACCTCCACGGTACCGCGCCAGTGCCCTGCCGCGCCGAAGCCGTAGAG
>CAXTCV010000239.1:0-5516 GCA_964242725.1 uncultured Methylobacterium sp. | reverse complement strand
GGAGGTCGCGATCGAGGCCACGGAGACGCGCTGGCTGCGCCAGGAGATCGGGGGCGCCCCGCACGGCCACACCTTCGTCCTCGACGGCAACGGCTTCGGCTATGTCGGCCTCGTGGCGGGCCGGGGCGGGTCGGTGCTGCGCTCGGGCCTGCGCGGATTCACCTTCATGAAGACCACGCAATCGGGCTGGTCCGATTTCGTGGACGACGCCTACCGGACGCTGCCCGACGCGACCGACCGCATCGCCGCCACCAGCATGGACGCGACCTGGACCTGGGCCGGTGAGCCGATCGACTACGCCGCCGCCAACGCCAGGATCCTGTCGCTCCTGATCGCGGTGTTCGGCACCACCTACAGCGCCAGCGTCCAGGACAGCATGTACCGGATGGGCGAGGCGGCGCTGGCCGCCGTGCCGGAGATCGACGCGATCGGCTTCGCGATGCCGAACAAGCATTACATCCCGGTCAACCTGCGGCCCTTCGGCCGGGAGAACCCGGGTACCGTGTTCCTGCCCACGGACGAGCCGCACGGCCAGATCGAGGCGACGATCCGCCGGACGGGCTGAGGCGCCGCCCACGCTCTGCACCGCGCGCCGCCCCGCCGATCGAGGCGGCCTTCGACAAGCACGGCGTCGGCGCTCGATAGGGCCGGGCCGGAGGGGTCGGCGGAAGAACCGTGCCAGCAGGCCGGCCGCGCCGAGAGCCCTGGATGGCCCGGCTAAGAGACTGAACGATCAACGTCTTCACCGGTCCTTCGATCCTCCGCCTGCGGAGCCCGCATCGGGGCGGGGACCGCATCGTGCGCCAGCGCACAAATAGCGGACAGGGCGTGTTGTTTTTTTCGGCAGCACTGCACAGTTTTCATTCCATGGAAAGCGGCCGGCCCATGCCCGGCGCCTTCGCCATCGGATTCGACGTCATGACCACCCGCATCGTTCTCGGAGCCGTCCTCGGCTTCACCCTTTCCACCGCAGCGCTCGCGCAGAGCTACACAGCCCCCGCCGGGATCCCCGCCACCACCGCGCCAGGCGGCCTGGAGGGGCGTGCGGCCGTACCGAATCTGATGAACGACCGCGGGCCTGCGGTCCGCGTCGATCCGTCCTACGGGACCACGGACGATCTGGTCACCGGCGCCCTGCCGCGTCCGCACCGGAACCACGCGGGCGGCGCCCGCTGAGGGCGAGTCCAGCGCGCGACGCGATGGGCGTGACCGCCGGATGACCGGCCGCGTCTGCACGCCTCTGTGCCGCCGGGGGCTGCGCGGTCCACGCATCGGCCAGAGCACGGCATGGCGCGCCCCCTCCCCCGCACGGGAGCGGGGCCCGCGCTCCATCCAGCGCCCGTGCTGCCGAGACCGATCTGGGGATCCGGCAGCCCCTGCGCGTGAGGGAGCGCGTGGGGCAACACGGGAGTGCCCCTTCTCTCCAGCCGGGGGCGATCCCGAGATCGCGGTGCCAGCCCGCACGCTCCTGCCGGCGCGGTGGCGCCTTGCCGACGCTCGCAAACCGGGCGGCACGACGGTATCCGGCGCAGTCCCGCCCTGGACCAACGATGGTCCCGGTTGACCGACCGGACAGCGGCAGCACAGCGGGTGCGTCGCGCGCGATCGGGCAAGAACCGACCGGTCCTTGAGGTCGGCCCGCCGCGTCAGCCACCCCGTCGTCCAGGGCCCGCGCGGCGATGCCCAAGTTCCACGGTGGCGCAGCGCCCTGTTTCACGTGAAACAAAACGCGAACACAAGAGTCTCAGCCCACGTCCCTCCGGGGCGTCTCGCCCACCGTCTCGCAGGCGAACGGCGAGGGCGGCGCCTCGACGCCGCGCCAGCGGGCATAGGCCCAGGGGCGGTACCAGGCGCCCCCCGCCGGCAGCCGCTCCGGCACGAGATCGATGCCGTGGGTGCCGAACGGACCGCAGCGGCAGATCCGGGCGAAGCCCATCCAGCCCCCCGGCCAGAGCCCGTGCCGGGCAATGGCCGTGTCGGCGTAGTCGGAGCAGCTCGGCCAGTGGCGGCACTGGCGGCCGATCAGGCCCGATAGGGTGAGCTGGTAGACGCGGATCGCCCAATGCGCGGCGCGCCGGACCATGCCGTCACGCGGCCTGCCGCTTGGCGGCGATCTGGTCGAGGGCGTCCACCACCGCGTCGAAGGTCAGCAGCGTCGAGGCGTGCCGCGCCTTGAACTCCCGCACGGGCTCCAGCACCGCGAGATCCGCCCAGGCCCCGTCGGGGGCCGGGCCGTTCTCCTTGAGCATCGCCCGCATGGTCGCGCGGACCGCGCGCAGCTCCTCCGCGCTGGCGCCGACCACGTGCCGGCCCATCAGCGACGACGCGGCCTGCCCGAGGGCGCAGGCCCGGACCTCCTGGGCGAAATCCGCGACCCGACCGTCGGCGCCGAGAACGAGGTCGACCGTCACGGTCGAGCCGCACAGGCGGGAATGCGCCGTGGCGCTGGCCTCGGGGTGGTCCAGCCGGCCGAGCCGCGGGATATCGGCGGCCAGTTCCAGGATACGGCGATTGTAGATGTCGTCGAGCATCGGGTCCTCGGCCGGAAGCGCACGTCCCATCGGGACGCTGCCGCGTGCATCGCGCATTGCGCGTTGCGCCACGAACGATGATATAGGCGCCGGACGGACGCTTCGCGAGGAGGCGGCTCGTCGACCAGGGTCGCGCCCACGGCCACGGTGATTCCCACAGCTTCTGAACCGCCCGGGGCGCCGGCTTGAAACCTTTTCGAGCCCGGGATCTTCCCTCGAACGCCCGACGCGATCCGACGATGTACGCCAAGCCCGACAGCGCCCCGATGAAGTCCCGCGTCGCGCGGGCCGGAGATGCCATGGATGCCGCGCTCAAATCCCTGTCCTACCAGGGCGACGCTCCGGCCTTTGACCGAGGCGGGCTCGACGGGCAAGGGCTGAACGGCATGCGCAACGACAACCGGCCGGTGGATGACGGGCGTCCGGGCGAGGTCGCCCCCGAACCGGCCTCCGCCACCCGCGTCCCGGACGGGATCGAGACCGGCCGCCCGAGCCGCGCCGAGGCCGAGGCCGCCGTGCGCACGCTGCTGCGCTGGGCCGGCGACGACCCGGCCCGCGAGGGCCTGCGCGACACCCCGGCCCGGGTGACCAAGGCCTACGAGCAGCTGTTCGGCGGCTACGGGGTCGATGCCGAGAAGCTCCTGGAGCGGGTCTTCGAGGAGGTGGAAGGCTATTCGGACATCGTGCTGGTGCGCGACATCCCGTTCCACTCCCATTGCGAGCACCACATGGTGCCGTTCATGGGGCTCGCCCACATCGCCTATTACCCGACCCGGGGCGTGGTCGGCCTGTCCAAGCTCGCCCGCGTGGTCGACACCTTCGCCCGCCGCCTGCAGACGCAGGAGACGATGACCGCCCAGATCGCAGACGTGATCGAGAGCATCCTCAAGCCCCGCGGCGTCGCCGTGATGGTGGAGGCCGAGCACCTGTGCATGGCGATGCGCGGCGTCCAGAAGGCCGGCGTCTCGACCATCACCAGCCAGTTCCGCGGCGTGTTCAAGGGCGACGCCAACGAGCAGGTGCGCTTCCTGACCCTGGTGCGCGGCGGCGGCAAGTAGCCTATAGGACCGGCGAACCAGAGGTCCCCGCCCCCGCCCCATGACCGCGCGCGACATCGCCTTCGATCCCCCCGGCTCCCGCGCCGCGGTCGAAGAGGGCATGGCCTTCATGCCCCGCTTCGACCGGGACGGGCTGATCACCTGCATCGCCGTCGATGCCGGGGACGGCCGCGTGCTGATGCTCGCCCACATGAACGCCGAATCGCTGGCGCGCACCCTGGAGACCGGGGAGGCCTGGTACTGGTCGCGCTCGCGGGGGGAGCTCTGGCACAAGGGCGCCACCAGCGGCCAGATCCAGCGCGTCGTCGAGATGCGGGTCGATTGCGACCAGGACGCCCTGCTGATCCGGGTCGCGGTCGGCGGCGACGGCGGCTGCTGCCACACCGGCCGGCGGGACTGCTTCTACCGCGGCGTCGTCCGGAATCCGGACGGCGGCATCACCCTGGAGAGTGCCGGGATATGAGCGTGACCCTTGCCGCGACCGGGTGGCAAGACTGTCCCGCCGTCACGTCCTTTCTGCCCGGCGCGGTCGAGCCGATCCGGACCCTTCCGAGACCAGGCCCGCGGATCGGGCTGGCACTGGGCGGCGGCTCGGCCCGGGGCTGGGCCCATATCGGCGTGCTGCGCGCCCTCGAGGAGGCGGGCATCCACCCGACCGTGGTGGCGGGCTGCTCGATCGGGGCGGTGGTGGGCGCCTGCTACGCGGCCGGGCGCCTCGACCGGCTGGAGTCCTTCGCCCGGGCGTTGACCCGGCGTCGCGTGGTCGGGCTCATCGATCCGCGGCTGCCGGGCTCGGGCCTGATCGCCGGCAATCGCCTGCGCCAGCGGCTCCGCGCCGACCTCGGCGAGCGCCGCATCGAGAACCTGCCGATCCGCTTCGGCTGCGTCGCCACCGAGTACGGCAGCGGCCGGGAGGTCAGCCTGACCGAAGGTCCGGCGGTGGACGCGGTGCGCGCCTCCTACGCGATTCCCGGCCTGTTCCCCCCGGTGACCCACGAGGGCCGGGTGCTGATGGACGGGACGCTGGTCAATCCGGTGCCGGTGGCCCTGGCGCGGGCGCTCGGCGCCGATCTGGTGATCTGCGTGAATCTCAACGGCGACACCGGCGGCCCGGTGGTGCGCGAGGCGCCGCAGCATCCGCGCCGCCGCGGATTCCTGCAGACCCTGCGCGCGCGGCTGCCGGGCTTCCAGCACGCGGAGCCCGAGATCGCCGTGCCGGGCCTCGCCCGGGTTGTGCTCGACGCCTTCAACATCACCCAGGATCGGATCTCGCGCGCGCGGCTGGAGCGCGACCCGCCGGACGTGGCCATCGGCCCGGACGTGGCCGGATTCGGCCTGTTCGACTTCCACCGCGCCGCCGAGGGCATCGCCCTCGGGCACCGGGCCGCCCGGGCCGCCCTGCCCCGGATCCGGGCCGTCGTGCAGGGCGCCGAGGCGCGGGCGTAGGGCCTCCCCCGGCGGGGTCGCGGGACGGCGGCCGCTATCGGAAGACGGGCAGTCCCGCGCCGATGATGACGAGGCCGAGCACGATCAGGCCGCCCCCGGCCCCCTCCAGGGCCGCCTGCTGCACCGAGCGCTGCGGCGCGAGGCCGGCAAGCGCGGCGCCGGAGAACAGGCAGATCACGCTGAGCAGGGTCATGGCGGCGGGCGCTCCGGCGCCCAGGCGGACGCTCACGACGACATCGGGCGGCCGACATTACGGGCGCTCCGTTAAGGAAAGGTCTCGCTCGAGGCCCGCTCTCGGGGCCCGACCGGGGATCCGATCGCCCCGGAAGGGCGCGGCCCGCGCAATGACGGGAGCGCCCGTTCCGCGCCGCAGAGCGGTCCGCCCCGCGGCGGCCGGCACCGGGTTTTCACGAGGTCGAATTTGGAATGGCGCGCCCGAAAGGATTCGAACCTCTGACCCCCAGATTCGTAGTCTGGTGCT
>CAXTCV010000238.1:4447-5573 GCA_964242725.1 uncultured Methylobacterium sp. | reverse complement strand
GTCACGGTTGGGGCTGGAACGACCAGCCTCTCCGAGCCTTGGACGACCAAGGCCCCGGCAGGTCCGCACTTGATCACCAGCACCGCACCAGGTGAAAGGCTGGCCTTCACCGAGAGCACGGCGGCACCCGTTTCAGTCACCCCCGCCAGTCCCTGTGCTTCCACCTCGTTCAGAAGGACGTGCCCGCAAAACGGAAGCCATCTACGAACCTGCGCGCGAACCGCCTCCGTCCAACCGCCCGATGGCCATCCCGTGTCCAGGGCCACCACACAACCTCGTTGGCGCAGCGATGCGATGAGGTTCGAGTAATCCTCCGTAAGGGCAGGAGTCACGAACGCACCCGACAGGAGCGCCAGGGTGCCCGACGTCATCGAGCCGGCGAGTTGGGCCTCGACGCAAGTTAGATCGAAGTGGCCGAGATGCCCGACGGTGGTGAAGAAGGTGCGCTCGCCGTCCGGATGCGTGATGCCGACCGAGATCGACGTCGCGCCGACAGCCGGAATTGAGTTCTTCTGGTCCGGAAAGGCCGCGGCCAGCCAAGCGCCGAACACGTCATCGCCGCGACTGGCGACCAGGCGATAACGCGCCCCGATCGCCTGGAGTGCGAGCGCCGTGTTCCCAGCCGCACCACCCACCCGCAGATCGCCGTGAGGCAGGATCACCTCCGTGCCCGGCCTAGGCCAGGGATCCTGAGGTCCCATGATGATGTCGACGTTGAGGTTCCCGATGACCAGGATCGTCGATGTCATAGGGCCGTCGTGACCTTGTCGGAGCGGATCGGCTGGCCGACGTCGACGATCGTGCGAGCGGCGATCTCGACCAGCGCCTCCTGCAACGTCGGCAGCACAGCGAAGACCGCAGCCATACCCTGATGGGGTGAGAACTGCAGGGTCGTCGTATCGGCGATGGCCGGTTCGCCGCTCACGTCGAACACCACGACCGGGCAACCGGCGCCGACGCAGGCTGCCGCGAGAGCGGGGGTCAACGCCGCAGACGGCCCTGGCGCTCGCAACAGGATAACGCCGACCCGCCCTGACAACATCTCCATGGGCCCATGCCGCAGTTGGCCACCTTCGAGCGCCAGCGCAGGGAGGCGTGCCAGTTCCATGATGCAGAGCGCTCCCGA
>CAXTCV010000238.1:0-4347 GCA_964242725.1 uncultured Methylobacterium sp. | reverse complement strand
GAGATAGGGGGCGATCTCCCCCGAGCCGCCCGACTGGGACAAGAGCAGCACGGTGCGCGGTCGCGGCGGCAACGGCGTGAGCAGAACTTCGGACAGGACCTCCGCCGAGACGTCGATGCCTGCCTGTCGGTAAAGGACTGCGGCGGTCCGGTTCACCCAATGAGATCCCCCCATGCCGAGGAGGGCCAACCGTCCGGTGCGCCGGACGCTCTCGGCGATCTCGGCTGCGCGGGGTTGAGCCGCCGCGAAAGACGCGCGCGCATCCAAACGCTGACGCGCCATCTCCGCCCGGATCGCTTCGTGTCCGGCCGATCTCTTCATGAGGTCATCCTTTCACGCCACCGGCGGTCAGGCCCGAGACAAGCGACTTTTGGAGCACGAATGCGATGATGAGCGGGGGAACGGCCGTCAGGAGCCCAGCGGCCGCCACGAGCCCGAAGTCGGTCGCCCGCCCGGCTGCGAAATCGGCGATGGTCACCGGCAGGGTCTTGGCGTTCGTATTGCTGGTGAAGAGAAGCGCAAAGAAAAACTCGTCCCATGCGAGCAGCACCGCAAAGAGCGTCGCGGTCGACACGCCGGCTCGGGCGAGCGGTAACGTGACGTGCCACAGGGTCTGCCAGACCGAGGCGCCGTCCATGGCTGCTGCCTGCTCGATCTCCGGCGGCACCGCATCGAAGGAGGCCTTGATGAACCAGGCGGAGAACGGCGTCAGGATCGCGCAATAGACGATGATCAGCCCGGACACGCTGTTCAGGAGATGGAGGCTCGACAGGGCGTAGTAGAGGGGCAGCGCGAGCGCGACCGCCGGGGTCATGTACGTCGCCAGCACGCCGTAGAGCGTAGCCGAGACCCGAAGTTCTCGGTACCGCGAGAAGGCCCAGGCGGCGGGAACCGCCAGGATCAGTGACACCGCCGTGGCGCCCATCGAGGCCCCTAGGCTGTTGCGCAGGGCCATCATGAAAGCCTCTCCCGGACTGTTGGGAACGAGGGTCATCAGGGTTCGATAGGCCGCCCAAGTGATCCGGTGAGGGACGAGCGCCAGCGGTTTCGTCGTCAAATCTGCTGGTACCGATACGCTCAGGATGAACAGCCAAACGAGTGGCAGCAGCGTCACCAGGACGAAGAGCCCGACGGCGGCGTAGAGGAGTGCGGTCTGTAGGCCGGAGCGCCTCACGTCGAGCTCTCCTGGCGAAGGATGCGGACGTAAAGCGTCACGAAGACCATGCTGACCAGCACGACGATCAAGGCGTAGGACGCGCCGGAGCCCACCCGCATGAAGCGGAAGGACTCTTCGTAGACGAAGAAACTCATCGTCTTTGTTGCGCTGGCCGGCCCTCCACGGGTCATCACGTAGACGATGTCGAAGACCTTGAGGGCTTCGATGGTGCGGAGCACCAGAGCGACCACGAGCGGCGGCATGATCACCGGCCAAGTCACGGTACGGAACCGCGCCCAGGCCTTGGCGCCGTCGAGGCGCGCGGCCTCGTACAGATCGCGCGGCGCACCCTGCAACGCCGCAAGGACGATCAGGGTCACGAGCGGGTAGTTCTTCCAGACGTCGGCTACGATCACGGCGTTCATCGCGCCGTCGGGTGCGCCGAGCCAACTACGGTACTGGGCCATCACCCCGCCTTGCGTCAGCACCGCGTTGAGCACGCCGAAGTCGGGTTGGTAGACGAGCCGCCACATGATGGCGTTGACGATGGTCGGCAGTGCCCAAGGCAGGACCAACAGCGCACGGCACAAGGTCCGACCGTGGAAGTCCTCGTTGAGTAGCAGCGCGACCAGCACTCCGAACAGGGCCTCGAAGCCGACGGACAGTATCGTGAAGTGCATCGTGTGACCCGCCGCGGCCAGGAAGTCCGGATCGGTCAGGGCATAGGCGAAATTGTCGAGGCCCGCCCAGTGCGCCGACGCGAGACCGCCCGTTAGGCGCGCGTTGGTGAACGCGAGACCGATCGTCAGCAGGATCGGCAAACCGGCCACCGCGATCACCACCGCCAGCATCGGCGAGATCATCAGCCAGGGCGAGGGGAGGCCGGGTCGCCGCGGGATGCTCAACGCGAGGATCTCTCTTCGTGGAGGCGGCTCATGTCCGGACGTTGGGAGACGAGCCGCTCCAAGTCAGCGGGTGTGAGCAGCGGCCTTACTAGCCTCTGCCATGGCGGCTTCAGGGGTGGCCTTACCGGCAAGGGCGTTCTCGATCTGCGCCTGGAGGATGGTCGAGACCTCCTGATAGTTCACCACGGTCGGCCGCGACGTCATGATGGCGATCGAGGTCTTCGCCGCGGCCACCAAGGGCTCCTGATTCTTGGTCACGGCCGCATCGTCGTAGGACGACTTCCAGATCGGCAGGCTGAGCTGCGCGAACTTGTTCTGCTCCGGCTGAGAGGTCAGGAAGGTGATGTACTTCCAGGCCGTTTCGGGGTGTGTCGACCCTGAGGTGATGCCGAGGCCCATGGAACCGTTGACCGCGGAAGCGGGGGATCGTCCCGTGGCTCCGGGAGCCGGTTCCACACCGACCTTGCCGACGACCTTGCTCTCGGCCGGATCGTTCGCCTTGGCGTACATGTAGGTCCAGTTCAGCGCGAAGGCCGCGTCTCCAGCCGAGAACACCTTGCGGACGTCCTCCTCGCTGTACTCCTTCGAGTTGGGGTTGGTGATCCCATCCTTGACGCTTGCGGTCATCCACTTGACGGCATCGAGCGATCCCCCCTTGTCGAAGGCTGGCTTGGATCCGTCGTACAAGCCCCCGCCGTATGCGGCTGCGATGGTGGCGTAGTCACAGATCACCGCCTCGGCCTGCGACCAACTCCCCACGATCGGGAACTGGACGATACCCTTGTCCTTGATGATCTTGGCATCTTGAGCCACCGCGTCCCAAGTCTTCGGCGGTTCGCTGATGCCAGCCTTCTTCAGCATTTCCGTGTTGTAGAAGAGGTATTTGGTGTCGAGGATCCACGGCATCCCGAAGGACTTACCGTCAAAGTTGACCGTAGCCCAGGCGCCGTCGAAGACCGTTGATCTGTCCAGGGTCTTGAGGCGGTCGCTCACGTCGACCAGCACTTGGTCCTGTGCGAAGGCCGCGGGCCAGATCACGTCGAAGAGGACCACGTCGTATCCCGAGCCGCCGGCGGCCTTGGAGGCGACGATCTTGTCGTAGAGACCCTCGTACGGCACGAACTCGAGATTGACCGACACACCCGGGTTGGCCTTCTGGAACTCGTCTGTCATGGCGCGGATGTCGCCATCGCTGTAGGCGGCCTGAGTCATGAACAGCGCATTGATGGTCTCGGCCGATGCGACACTCGGCGAAGCCGCGGCGAGCCCTGCGGCCAGTCCGATCCCGAGAAGCGAAACAGACCATCTCTGCATTGTCTTTGCTCCATGACCGACAGCGACCCAAGTGACGGGAGGTTAAATCAATTTGGTTGGTTGTAAACAGAAGCTGCACAATGTCGTGTGGTCCCGCTAAGGCTCAAGCGCAAGCGGAGACGAAACGTTGGTGGCACGACGCCCCGTGGGCGGGACGAACCTGGAATATGCTCGGTCTCACAACCGTCGGGCCGTGATGGAGGCCGTACGCCGTGTGGGCGCCTTAACGCGCGCTGAGATCGCCCGCGAGACGGCTCTCACAGGCCAGACTATTTCCAACCTCGTGCGTGACCTCGAGGAACGCGGATTGCTTCGAGCCGAGGACCTGCGCCGTGGCGCGCGTGGACAGCCATCGGTGCCCTACCGGATCAACCCCGAAGGGGCTTGGTCTCTCGGCTTCCACCTCGATCATCGTTCCATTCGAGGAGCGCTGGTCGACCTCACAGGGGAGCCCGTTGCGGTCGCCGGTCGCGACTCGCTCCAGCCTTCGCCGGACGATGCGGTCGCGATCCTGCCGGGCCTCGCGCGCGAGTTGATCGCCGCCGCCCGGGTGCTCCCGAGTCGAGGCCTTGGTGCCGGCCTCGCCCTGCCGGTACGCTTTGGCGTCGGTCCCATCACCACTGCCGGACCCACTACGCTGCCCGGATGGGACGACCCGACTGCATTGGAAAGGATCTCGAAGGCGCTGGAGATGCCGGTGCTGGTGGAGAACGATGGCACCGCGGCGGCCATCCGCGAGAGGATGGCCGGCGTCGCCCACCAGATCGACAGCTTCGTGTTCCTGTTCGTCGACGACGGCATGGGTGCCGGCATGTTCCTCGGCGGGCAACCCTGGCGCGGCGCTTCGCGAAATGCCGGAGAGATCGGCCACATGATCATCGAACCCGACGGTCTGCCCTGCCCCTGCGGCAATCGCGGCTGCCTCGAGCGCTATGTCTCGCTGCGGGCGGCTTACGAGGCCGTCCTCGACGA
>CAXTCV010000237.1:0-5621 GCA_964242725.1 uncultured Methylobacterium sp. | reverse complement strand
CTAAGGTCCTGCGCTTCGTCCCGGAAAGCGACGTCGCGGTGATCGACCCGATCTGGACGACCGCGACCGTGACGCGCAATCACGGCTACCTCGTCTTCGACACCCTCTACGGCCAGACCGCGCGCTACGTCTTCCAGCCGCAGATGGTGGAGGGCCACACGATCGAGGCGGATGGTCGTCTTTGGCGGCTCACCCTGCGGGAAGGCCTGCGCTTTCACGATGGCGAGCCGGTGCTGGCCCGCGACGCGGTGGCGAGCATACGCCGGTTCGCCGCCCGCGACGCCTTCGCCCGGGCGCTGATCGAGGCCACTGACGAACTCACTGCCGCTTCCGACCGCGAAATGGTGTTCCGCCTGAAGCGGCCCTTCCCGCTGCTGCCCGCGGCGCTCGGCAAGACCGGTACCTCGATGCCCTGCATCATGCCGGAGCGCTTGGCGAAGACCGACCCCAACACCCAGGTCACCGAGATGGTCGGCTCCGGCCCGTTCCGCTTCAAGGCGGACGAGCGGGTGCCAGGGGCGCTCACCGTTTACGAGCGCTTCGACGGCTACGTGCCCCGCCCGGACGGCGCGGCGAGCTTCACCGCCGGGCCGAAGCGCGCGCATTTCGATCGCGTCGAGTGGCGGATCGTGCCCGACGCCTCCACGGCGGCGAGTGCGCTGGCGACCGGCGAGGTGGACTGGTGGCAGAACCCGACGCCGGACCTGCAGGGGCTGCTCCGTGCCAATCCGCAGATCCGGCTGGAGGTGCTCGATGTGGCCGGCGGTATCGGCTGCCTGCGCTTCAACCACCTGCATCCACCCTTCGACAATCCCGCGATCCGCCGGGCGCTGCTCGGCGCCATCGATCAGACTGAGTTCATGAGCGCGGTTGCGGGCGACGAGCGCGGCCTCTGGAAGGACCATGTCGGCGTCTTCAGCCCGGACGCGCCGATGGCGACGCTTGCGGGCACCGACGTTCTGGTGGGCCCCCGCGATTTCGGCGCGGTGAAGCGCGCTTTGGCCGAGGCCGGCTACCGGGGCGAGCGCGTGGTCATGCTCGATCCGAGCGACTATCCCGCCACCCACCCGCTGGCGCTGGTGGCCGCGGAGGCGTTCCAGAAGAGCGGCCTCGCCGTGGACCTCGTCGCGATGGATTGGGGGACTGTGGTGCAGCGCCGGGCGAGCCGCCAGCCTCCGGACAAGGGCGGCTGGAGCACCTTCGTTACCTATCTGAACGGCACCAACAACTTCGATCCCGCCGGCCAGCTCGGCATCCGCGGCAACGCCGATCAAGCATGGTTCGGCTGGCCTCGCGCCCCGCGGTTGGAAGAGCTCCGCGCGCAGTGGTTCGCCGCGCCCGACCCGGCGGCGCAGAAGGCTATCTGCACCGAAATCCAGCGGCAGTTCTTTATCGACGTGCCGTACCTGCCGCTCGGCGCCTATTACGAGGCCACGGCCTATCGCGGGCTAACGGGCCTGCGCACCGGCTTCCCGCAATTCTACGACGTCCGGCCGGCCTAGGGCCGCGCCTGATCCTTGCCTTGACGTGCTTGTGCGCCGAACCGGCACCCCGTTCGGCGCAGTGCACCCTGAGGAGACCGCAGCCGATGCGCATCGCCGTGCTCCAGTTCACCCACGAGACCGTGACGTTCCTGCCGAACGACACGACCCGCGAGGACTTCATCTATCCGGGTTCCCCGGCGAGCGGCGAGGCGTTGCTCGCCACCGATCCCAAGGGCTACATGGGCGGCTTCGTCCAGGTCGCGCGGGAATACGAGGGGGTCGAGCTTGTCGGCCTCACCTCGCCGCTCTGGCCGCGCACCGGCATCGGCTCCGGCTGGGTGACGCAGGACGCATTCGAGCATTTCCTCGGTACGATGCTGTCGGAGCTGGAGGCGGGGGCGCCGTTCGACGGGGTCTACCTCGCGCTGCACGGGGCGATGGCGGTGCGCGGGGTGCCACGCCCCGAGGCCGAGATCGCGCGGCGGGTGCGGGCGGTCGTGGGGGCGGGGGTGCCCATCGCGGCGACCTTCGACCCGCACGGCAACGAGGATGCCGAGTTCCTGCGCCACGCCGACCTCGCCTTCGCGGTGAAGTACTTCCCACACTACGACATGCACCTCCAGGGGGAGCGCGCGGCGCGGATGCTGGTGCGGGCGATCCGCGGCAGCTTCCGGCCGACGCACCGGACGATCGCCATCCCGATCCTCGCGCCGACAGTGGTGATGTGGACCGGCGCCTCGCCCTGGTCGGACCTCGTGCAGCGCGCGCTGGTCTGGGAGGCGCGAGAGCCCGATGTCTTCGTCAACGTGTTCTTCGGTTTCCCCTGGTCGGACGTGCCGGACGCCGGCATGGCGGTCCAGGTTCTGACGAACGGCGATCCCAATCTCGCCGACCGGATCGCCCGGGACATGGCGTTCTGGACGTGGCGGCATCGCGCGGCCCTGATGTCGAGCGTCGCGATACACCCAATGCGGGAGGGCGTCGCCCGGGCGGCGCAGGCTGTGCGCGGGGGTGAGGCGCCGGTCGTGCTCGCCGATTACAGCGACCGCTCGGGCCGGGCGACCTGGCTGATCTCCGAAGTGCTGGCACAGGGACTGGAGCGCACGCTGATCGCCACCCTCGCCTCGCCCACGATTCTGGACCGGTTGCTGGCCGAGGGCGTGAAGGCCGGCGATCCGTTCGACGCGGAGGTCGGCGGCGCCTCGGGCGACGAGGCGGAGCCCTCCGCCGGCGTCCCGGTCCGCGTCACCGGGACGGTGCGCGCGGTCGTCGCGGGCACGACCGGTCGGGGCGCCGGAACCTGGCTCTGCGTCGCCTTCGGCGTGGGCAACGTGCTGATCCTCAGCCCCTATCTCGTCCAGATCATGGAGCCGTCGGAGCTCTGGGAC
Source organism: uncultured Methylobacterium sp. (assembly GCA_964242725.1). Classification (GTDB taxonomy): domain Bacteria; phylum Pseudomonadota; class Alphaproteobacteria; order Rhizobiales; family Beijerinckiaceae; genus Methylobacterium. The sequence continues at coordinate 2,749 of CAXTCV010000237.1, read as the reverse complement.
CTCGGCCTGAAGCCGGAGGATTTCGACGTTGTGGCGATCAAGTCCCGTGTCCATTTCCGCCGCGGCTTCGACGACGGTGGCTATGCCCGGACAATCCTGCTGGTCGAGCCGCCGGAGCCGTTCGTTGGGACGGTGCATCTCGACGTCCTGCCCTACCGCAATCTCAAGCCGGGCGACTTCTACCCCTACGGAGAGCCCGCCTTCGACGCTGGGTAGCGGACGGCCTGCTGCGGAGAGCCGTGACGATGCTGTCGCGATGCCGCGCGCTACATCGATGCCATGCGAAACGCGCCGGTCTTCTCCCTCCCCCGCCTCGATCGCCTCGGCGACCGGCTGGCAGCAGATGTCGTCACAGGCGCGATCGCGGGGGCCGACCTGCTTATCGGCGGCACGGGCGGGGACATCTGGCGGCGCACCGTCGGCTTCCGCGACAGCGTAGCGGGCGACCGCCTCCGGCCCGACGCCATCTGGCGCATCTACTCGATGACGAAGGTCGTCGTGTCGGTCGCCGCCCTCGTCCTCGCAGAGCGCGGCGCCCTGCGCCTCGACCAGCCGGTCGCGGATTTCATCCCGGCCTTCGGACGCCTCGCGGTGCTGAACCCGGAGGTCGGCGTCAGGGCCGCCGGGGGCGCGCCGACCGTTCAGGATCTGCTGCGCCATACCGCCGGAATCGCCTACGGCTATCTCGGCGACGGACCCGCGCGGCGGGCCTACGAGGCAGACGGCCTGCTCGCCGAGGATCTCGACAACGCGGCCTTCGCGGAGCGGATCGCCCGCCTGCCGCTGGAGCACGAGCCCGGCACGGTGTGGCACTACTCTCACGCCACGGACGTGCTTGGCCGAGTCGTGGAGGTCGCCGGCGAGGCGGACCTGCAGGGCGTGCTTGACGAGACACTCCTCGCGCCGCTGGGCATAGCCGACACCCGGTTCCGGGTCCCGGCAGCGCTGGCCGCACGCGTCGCGCAGCCGCTGCCGCAGGCGCCCGGGCAGCGGCCGGCCTTCCACGATCCGGCCGAGCCCCGGCGCGGCCAGCGGGGCAATGGCGGCCTCGTGTCGAGCACCGCGGATTACGCCCGCTTCCTGCGCATGCTGCTGGCCGGCGGCGCCGTCGACGGCGTGCGGATCCTGGCCCCGGCGAGCGTGCGGCTCATCACCTCGGACCATCTCGGGACGGCGATCGCCCGGGGCGCCTACTACCCGCCGGGCCCGGGCTACGGCTTCGGGCTGGGGGTGGCGGTCCGGCTCGTGGCGGGCGAGGCGCCGTTTCCGGGCAGCGTCGGCGACTGGTTCTGGAGCGGCGTCGGGGGCACCTACTTCTGGGTCGATCCCGCGTCGGGATTCTTCGCCCTCCTGATGATGCAGACCTCCTCGGCCAAGCAGCGCCAGCACTACCGCACGCTGACCCGCGCCATGGTCTACGCCGCGCTCGATGCCTCCTGAAGTGGATCAGCGCCTCTACGGCGTCTCGCCTTGAGGTTTGATTGCGCGGCTGCATCATGGAGGTGATATCGGCGCCCCGCCCGTCTAGGATCGCACGATGTCTTCGCTGCTCCCAGAGATCATCGCCGTCGCCTCGCGGCTGATAGCCATTGACACCCGCAGTAGCCGCAGCAACCGCGCGTTCGCCGATTGTGTCGCAAGCGAGCTGCCGGGGTTTACGATCGAGCGGCTGGACTTCAAGGACCCGGACGGCATCGAGAAAACCGCGCTGGTCGCCCTGCGCGGCGAGGCCGGCGGCTGCCTTGCCTTCTCGGCGCACATGGACACGGTGCCGCCCGTAGGGTGGACACGCGATCCGTTCCGACCCACGGTCCAGGAAGGGCGGCTCTACGGTCTGGGGAGCTGCGACATGAAGGGACCGATGGCCGCGGCCATCGTCGCCGCCCGCAGCTTGTCCGCCGATCACGCCACGATGCTGCTGCTCACCTGCGATGAGGAGACGAACAAGGCAGGCGCACGCCGCATCGTCTCCCAGAGCCAGATGCTCAAGGCTTATCCTCCGGCCGGCATACTCGTCGTCGAGCCGACCGATCTGCGTCCCCTGCGCGGGCACCGCTCCGACGTGCAGTTCACGGCCACCGCACGCGGCATCCAGGCCCATTCCTCGACCGCGGATGGACTGAATGCCAACATCGCTCTGATCCCCTTCCTCTCGGAGATGCGGGACCTCTACCTCGTCCTGCGTGCCGATCCCCGGCTCCAGGATCCGAGCTACGCGCCGCCCTGGTGCGATCTCAACATCATCGTCGACAACCACGGCACGGCGACCAACATCACAGCGCCGCTGGCGACCTGCCGAATGAAGTTCCGATACTCGAAGGCATTCGATCCAGCGTGGGTCATCGAGCGCGTCGAGGCGGCCGCACTTCGTAACGGCCTGGAACTCGTCGTACGTCAGGAGGGCACGCCACCCGAACTGCCAGTCGAACACCCCTTCGTGCACCTGGCCGCGGCCGTCACCGCAGCTTCGCCCGACGTTGGCGCGTTCGGCAGCGACGCCTCGCAATTCGCCGCGGTGGCGCCCACACTGATCCTTGGCCCGGGCTCGATGGAGCAGGCGCACAAGCCGGAGGAGTTCATCGGTCTGGAGCAGCTCGAACGATCGATCACGGTCTTTCAACAACTGGCTACCGACTTGCCCATGGTCGCTCCATGATCGCCACCCCTGGCAGCGTGTGGTGGAGGTGAGTGGCCTAGCCTCGCGTCCATGATCAAGGCGAATATGTGCGCCGCCGGCCGGACATGGCCG
>CAXTCV010000236.1:0-5675 GCA_964242725.1 uncultured Methylobacterium sp. | reverse complement strand
GGGCCCTGCCCCATGCCTCGATGGCCTCCGGCGAGCCGGGCGTGGGCAGCGGGTTTGGCGTCGTCGGCCGGGCCGCGAGGTTCAAAAGGTCGGATTTCAGCGCAGCCGAACGGCGCTTGAGCGATGATCCCGCGTCGACGCGGCGGAATGGGTTGGACAGCTTGAGAGAGGGCACGGGCGGCCTTCAGAGATCACAGGATGACAGGAGGCGCGGCAGGACGAGCGCCGCGCGGTGACGGCGTCAGGTCCGGTAAGGCCGGTACCATGCGTACTCGTGCTCAAGGCTGGCTGGGTCGATCCCGGCGACGTTGGCGGCGCTGCGGAGCAGGTTTGGCCACGCACCCCAGACATCCTTCCAGGGCGTCGGTCTGATCGCGCGCACGAGCACCGCTATCCCCTCGGGGGTCGTGGCGACGCTTTTTCTCAATGGCGGCCCTCAGTCCTCTGTGGGCCTCGATTGCCGCTTCTTGTTCCGCACGTAGGCGATAGTAGCCGGTGGCCTGCTCGGCAGCCTCCACCTGTGCGTCGAACGCGTCGGCAATCGGCAGCAACGCTTTCCATCTGCGGATGAGGAACGGCGTGCGGCCACCGTGCCCCAGCACGACCGGCGCGCGCGAAATAGCCCTGCGAAGGGCAAGGCCGGTCCAAGCCTGAGTTTCCCAGTGCTCGACATCGGGGTTGGCGCGCTTGCGTGGGATGTATCGAAACCGAATTTGGCCCCACCGATGGCTGGACCATGTGAGCGGATGTGTGAAAGTCCGATATTCACCGACCAGCGCCCGTAGCTCAGCCGGGCAGGCACTCAACACGAGGCCCACCGCATCGCTCGCGACTTGATATGCGGCCTGCGCGGTATCGAGTTCTGCCTGTGCCGCGACCTGAGCGGCGTCGAGGTCCAGCAGCGCGTGGTCGGGATGAGGGGCCGGTAGAGCGGCTGGTGCGGTAAGAGCCGGCAGCGGCACGGAGGCGGCGACCGAACCGGCGACGATGGTGCGGCGGGTCTGGCCGGTGAGGTTGCCGCGTAGTTCAGCAGCGCGCTCGCGCAGGCTGGCGGTCGGGTCGCGGCGGATCAGATTCTTGAGGGAGGTACGGAAGGACATCGCGAAATCCTCGGGTGAGGGACGCGGGCGACCGGCCCGCTCGGGGTGCGGGTCGGGTCAGAGCAGAGAGGCGAGGCCGGTCAGGACCATGCCCCCGCCGATGATGACGAAGGCGGCCAGCAGCTCGGCACCGACGTCAAGGAAGCGGAGGCTGCGGCTGTGCGCCGTGTCGGGGCGGACCGGGACGACGGCCTGCCAGGGCTCGATCTCGCCCGGGATCGGCTCATTCGGCAGGTTCAGATAGCGGGGATCGACCGGGATCCGGCGCCGGGCAGCGCTTGGGGCGGCCGTACTGCGTACCGGGGCAGGCTGGCTGAAATCGGGGATGCGGACGTGCGTCATCGTTCGGGCTCCGGTGAGGGCTCGTGTGGGTCGGGGCGGTGGTGGAGGGGTGGGTCAGTCGGCGTGGGCTAAGTCGCTGATTTCACTCGGCATAGATCTGCGCTCAGTGCGCGGCGGCGCGGCGGGCGGCCTTGGCAACCTGCCAGGCGGCCTTGAGGGCGGAGGACATCGCCTCGGCGCGGGAGACGCCGCAGCGCTCCTGAATGCCGGTGGCGGCCTTGCAGGCGGCGGCCATGATGGCGGCGCGGTCGTACTGACCGGCGGTGGCGAGGGGGCGGGTGCGGGCGCCGAACTGGATGAGGGCGCGGGCGCTGAGCAGGCCGGCGGGGATCTTGGGCTTGCTGTCGTGCAGCGAGCGGGAGAGGCGGGTCCAGGAGACGGTGCGGTTGGGCATTGAGAGACCTATCCCTGTGTCTTGGACATAGGATGAGGATAAGCCGGTGCGCTGTCAATAGGGCTATGTGAGAGACATTGCTTTTGATGCCCTGTCGGCCTAAAATTGCTGGGTCCGAAGCGCACCCTGTCAGCGATGCCCGCTCAACCGATCCGTCTCACGCCGCGTCTGTGCCGGGCGGGCCGTGCATTCTTGGGGTGGCGGCAGTCCGATCTCGCGGAGGCGGCCGGCGTACCGGAGCCGACAGTGAACGCGTTCGAGGCCAAGCCCGAGTCTGGCCGGATGATCGCTGCGAATGCGCGGCTGCTGATCACCGCATTCGAGGCCGCCGGTCTGGAGTTCATTCCCGAGAACGGCGGAGGGGCCGGGATCCGTTTCCGTGAGAGGCGGGCCTAGCCTTGAGTGACGCGGGCACGCGCGGCAAGCTGGTCGTCGAGGCCGAGGAGAACACGCGATGAGCGGCACTGAAACGCCAGACATCGTCGAGCACGCCTCCCCAGTGCCGTTCGAAGAGACGGTCGAACGGCTCACTGAGGCCATGACGGCTGCCGGCATGACGATCTTCTCTCGGATCGACCACGCAGCGAACGCGCGTGATGTCGGGATGATGATGCCGCGCACCATGTTGCTGATCTACGGCGATCCTAAAGGCGGCACGCCGGTCATGCTCGCCGCGCCCATGGCAGCGCTTGATCTGCCACTGCGCGTGCTGGTGATGGAGCGTGAGGACGGGACGGCGGCGATTGCATTCCATCCGGTTACAGCGATGCTCCACCGGGCTGGTGCGTCAAAGGACGCCGCTGCCCGCCTAGAGCCGGCGCAGCGCATGCTGCTTGCCGCGGTCGCGTCATGAGCCAGCCGGCCATAGCAGCGCCGGCTCGGTCGCAGTTCGACTATCTGCCTGTTGGACTGTTCGGATCCGTGATGGGACTGACTGGTCTCTCGGTCGCGTGGCGGCTGGCGCAGCTTCGTTACGGAGGCCCGGATTGGCTAGCGCTGATTTCGCCTGCGATCGGGTGGGTCGCCATCACGGCGTTCGTGGGACTCATGGGGGGCTACGCGGTCAAGGCGCTTACAGCGTTCGGCGCCGTGCAAGCGGAGTTCCGTCATCCGATCGCTGGCAACCTGTTTGGCACGCCTCTGATCAGTCTGCTGCTGCTCCCGATCGTAGTGGCACCCTACACGCTGGCCGTAGCACGGGTGCTCTGGGTCTGCGGCGCGGCCGGCATGATTCTGTTCGCGTGGTTTGTTGTCAGCCGCTGGATGAGCGATCGGCAGCAGACAGCCCATGCCACGCCTGCCTGGGTCATTCCGGTCGTCGGCTTGCTGGACGTACCGCTGGCTCTGCCCGTGCTTGGGCTGCCGCCGATGCATGGGCTGGCGGTATTCGCGCTCGCGGTCGGCCTGTTCTTCGCTGTGCCGCTGTTCACGCTGATCTTCTCGCGCCTGCTGTTCGAGCCACCATTGCCGGACGCGCTGAAACCATCGCTGCTGATCCTCGCGGCCCCGTTCGCTGTCGGCTGTTCGACATACGTGATCGCCGCTGGCGCGTTCGACTTGTTCGCCGAAGCGCTCACCATGCTGACGCTCTTCGTGCTCTCCGTATTGCTGGGCCAACTCCGTAATCTGCCGGTGTGCTGTCCTTTCCGCGTCGCTTGGTGGGCGGTGAGCTTCCCACTTGCAGCATCGGCCATCGCCTCGCTGCGGTTCGCGGCCGTCGCACCGAGCATCATCACCGATGCGATCGCCCTGGCACTCCTCGCCTTAGCGACGCTGGTCATCGCCGGACTGCTCATCCGCACGCTTCTGGGCTTGGCCCGGGGCGAGTTGCGGACCTTGAGCGCATGACGAAGATGCAGGAACCCCGGCTGCCGGAGCCGACGATGAACGCTTCTAAGGCTAAGCCCGAGTCTGCGCGCATGATCGGCGCGTGCGAGGCCGCCGGCCTCTCATTCATCCCCGAGAACGGCGGCGGGGCCGGGATCCGGTTCCGGAAGCGGAAGGGATAGAATATCGCATTAAGCCAGTTAGCGCGTCGACGACTTCCTCCGGCCGGTATTCAATATGCGCAGCCTCATCCTCGCCTTCAGTCTCATCGCTATCGCCGCCCCCGCCTCAGCGCAGACGCCCAAACGCGGCAACGAGGACCTGAAAACCTATTGTTCCGGGGACGCTGTCACCTTCTGCAGCGGCAACGATCCGGATAGCCCTGAGATGGACGCCTGCTTCAAGAAGAACATGGACAAGATCTCAGAGAACTGCCGCCGCGCGATCACCGCCTACAAAGCCGGAGGCGGGAAGTAAGGAAGCGAGCTGCGAAGCTCCTCACCGAGCCCCTGAAGGCGAAGGGCTACCTGAAATGAGCGACACGCCTGCCCCCGACCGCGCCGCCCGCGTAATCGCCGAGAACGTCTACGTGGCGTTCTGCCAGCAAGCCACGATGGCTGCGCGCCCGCTTGAGGAGCAGACGATCCTGACACGGCTCGTCGAGGCGATCCGTCCACAGATCGGAAGCGGCGCCCCGGGAGCGATTGTCGAGGCTGCCAACGCCGCCTTGTCGGCTTGGGAGCAGCGGGATCTCGAGGTTCGCGGCCCTCGCGTCGTTGCGGTCAATCAGATCGACGGTGCGGTGACCTTGGGGTATCCATCCGCCGCCTCGTGCAGGAAGCCATTAAGGAGAAGCGGTCGTGAGGTGCCTGCAGTTATCGATTGTGCTTTGCACACTGAATGGCCTGGCCCACGCAGAGACGGCTCCAACTTCTACGGATGCAGCAACACCGGAACGGATCACCGAAGGGGCGTTTAAGGGCCCAGATCCGGTCTCGTACTACCGGATTGTGCCAGTTGGTGAGCGTCGGACCATCGGCTTCTTTCCCGCACTCTTCCCTGACTGCTCGCCCCAGGGCCCGATCGTCATGCGCCTCCTTAGGAAGCCGCTACACGGCACGATTACTTTCGAGGAGGGCACCTCGTTTCCCAGATACGCGGCAGCCTCACCGGTTGCAGGCTGCAACACGAAGCGCGTGCCGGGCATGCGGTTAAACTATGAGGCTACGGAAGGGTATGAGGGTCTCGATACTTTCCGTGTGCTCGTCATCTATCCCGATGGCTCGGCCGGCGACATCGATGGCCATGTCTCAATTCGCTGACAGCGCCCGGGAGGCGATTCGCCACGACCTCATGGACTGGCTCACCGGCCAGGGCTGCGTGTGGCACCGCGAGGATCCCGAGGGGGCGAACTGACATCCTTGCCCGACGTTGCGGCGTTGATGTCGCGTGGCGCGGCGTCCATTCTGGAAACCCCATGGCCTACACCCTTCAACGCCTCGCCCCGGGCAGTTTCGATCTTATCCTCGACGGCAAGGTCGTCGGTAGCCTTGTCAGAGACGTGTCCAAAGACGGCCACGAGGGCGACTGGATGGCCGAGACCCTCGACGACAACCCGCCCTTCCCGCCGCCGTTCGAGCGCGTGAAGCACACATTCCCAACGCTGTTGGGGGCTGCGGAGTGGCTCGACGCGACTGTGCCCGACCTCTGAACTGGACCGCACCGGTAAGGCGGCGAGGTTGTGCGTGCACGGCATCGCACTCGGTTCGAAGCCGCCGGCGTCATCTTCATCGAGGAGAACGGCGAGGGACCGGGCGTGCGGCTGAGGCAGACGCCGCAGCGCTAATTTTCGCTTATGGGATCGCCATCCTTTGGCTGATCCGCTCGACGTTTGCCGCCGGGCATCCTGGTCCAAGGCTGGCAGAGCGTGCGGAAGGTGAAGGACGGCGAGACGACCGACGACCTGTATGCCTTCCTGACCACCGAGCCGAATGCGGAGGTGGGCGCCGTGC
>CAXTCV010000235.1:0-5678 GCA_964242725.1 uncultured Methylobacterium sp. | reverse complement strand
GCCAGCCCTGCCAGGTGATCCAGCGCGGCACCGCGTAGCCGCGGCTCCAGCGGCTCGCGACCTCGCTGAGCGCCCCCTCCGGACAGAGCACCCCGCACCAGGCCCGGCCGACCAGCACCATGCTGACCAGGACGAACGGCCACCAGATCCCCCAGAAGGCGAACTGCGCGGCGAGCGTCAGGTTGGTCCAGATATGGGCGGCGTTGTCGGGGAGCGGCAGCAAGGCGGGCACGATCACCAGCACCGCGTAGACGGCGATGATCAGCCATTGCACCGCCCGGATCACCCAGCCGTACCGGCGCAGCCCGTCCCCGAGGCGGGCGAGCCGCGCATCGAGGGCGGCGCGGCGCGGCGCGGCCAAGGTGAGGTCGAGCGGCGGCGCCGCGGCGGTCGACGCGCTCATCTGGCCACCAGGGTCGCCTTCGCGTCCGGGTGGAAGTCGTCGAACACCTGATAGGTGCCGGGATCGAGGGTGCGGAACACGATCGCCGAGGTCGAGCCCGCGGCGAGCGCCTTCTCGCGCTTCAGATCCGCGCTCTCGAACTCCGCGGGACTCTGGCCGGTATTGGCGATCTCCAGCTTGAACCGGGTGTTGGCCGGCACCTCGATCACCGCGGGGAGGATCACGCCGTCCCGCATCTCGACCTTGATGACCGGCATGTCGTCCGCGCGTGCGACCGTCATCGCCCCGGCGGTGGCGAGCAGGGCGGCGGCGGCGAGGCGGGCAGGACGCGACGGACGAGACACGTGGATTCCCCGGGATTCAGTAGGCGCCCTTCTTGCCGACGCCCGCGAAGGTGAAGTCCTGAACGACGTCGAAGGGTTCGAACCACGGCCCGACGCCCGTCTCCTTGTCCACGTGCCGGCCGAAATGGCTGGCCTTGCCGGGCGGCGCGACGGTCAGTGTGAGGCGATAGCGACCGGGACCGGACAGCTTGACGTTGTCGCCGTAATGCGGCCCGTCATTGGCCACCATCGGCATCAGCATCCCGGACACCTTCTTGTCCGTGGGCTTGTCGCCCTCGAGCTTCACCGCCTCGAAGCGCACGTCGAGCGCCGGCACCCAGTCGCCCTCGGCGAAGCCGTTGCGGTTGTCCTTGGCGGCGCGGATGTCGGTCTCGAGGTGCAGGTCCGACTGCGCGGCTTCGCGCATCATGCCGGCGGGCTCCATCTCGATCGGCTGCAGGTAGACGGCGGAGACCTCCAGGCCGTTCCGCGTCACGTGTGGACCGATCGGCACCTCCTTGGCGGCGGCAGGCCCCGCGAGGACGGCGATCAGGGCCATTCCGCCGAGGATCGGAATCGGGAGAATCGGAACGAGGTTGGGCGCGCGCATGACCCTGCACATAATCCGTCGCGGGCGAAGTTCAAACAGAAATTACGCCGTTCTTAAATGATAACAATTCTAATCTAAAGCCTTTCCCCGACAGCAGGTTGTCTTGTTCCGGTATTCAATCCGGAAACAAGGGATATCCTTTCGCGGCGGACAACAATTCACTGCCATGTGACCGGTATGATCTTGACCGAACCCGCCCGACTGCGGATCGTCATGCCACTGCCACGCGCGGGCCGGAGAATGGTCGCGGGTCGGGACGAGCGATGCGGTCTCCGCGCGGTCGAGTTCCCGTCCCGGCGGGCAGGACTTGCGCTGCGGCGGGACACGACTTAGCCAATGCTATACCTTGCTGCAGAGCCGATGCGTACCCGTTCCGTGATCCCGGCCCGCACCGTGGCCCTCCTGCTGATCATAGGCCTGCCCGCGTCCGTGCGCGCGGCGGACTTTGCCGCACCGCGGCCCGCGGCGCAGAGCGCCGCCTATGCCGATTGGTCGGGCGGCTATCTGGGCCTCGAGGGCAGCGCGAGCGGCTCCTACGGCGCCTACGCCTTCGGGCCGACGACGGTCGGCGGCCGTCCCGTGCCGGCCTTCAGGAGCGGTGATTCCACCGGCCGGAGCGACCAGGGGCGGAACGCCACCACGGCGGTGGGCGGCCTCTTCGGCGGCTGGACCTGGCAGACCGGACCGTGGGTCTACGGGGTCGAGGCCAATCTCGACGCGGCGAATCTGGATCGGCCGGTCGCCTCGACCATCGCGGGCTTCGGCTACGCGGACGTGGACCCGGCCTTCACCATCGTGCGCGCCCGGACCGACCTGTACGGCTCGCTCCGGGCGCGCATGGGCTACAGCTTCGACCGGTACCTGATCTACGGCGCCTTCGGACTCACGGGGGCCAACGCGCGCTTCCAGGCGACCTATCCGGATCTCGACACGGGTGGCCAGACCACGGCGCGGCGGGAACTCGGCTATGTCGGCTTCACCCTCGGCGCGGGGGTGCAATACGCCATCACCGACCATCTCGCCCTGGGCATCGAATACCGCTACGTCGATCTCGGCGGCAGCCGGCGCTTCGCGCTGGGCGTCGTGCCCGGGGATGCGGGCGGCCCGGTCACGACCCGGGCGAGCTTCACCTCGAATCAGGTCTTCGCCCGGCTGATGTGGTTCCCGGACGGGCTGAGGGTGCCGCCGGATCCCGACGAGACCGCCCCGCACGACCCCGACAACGGCGATACCGGCCGCTTCTCGCTCCACGGGCAGACGACGCTGATCGCGCAGGGCACGCCGGGCTTCCGCTCCCCCTATGTCGGCGCGCAGAGCGTGATTCCGAACCAGGCCCGGCAGACCACCACGGCCACGATCTTCCTCGGGCTCAAGCTCACCGACACGACCGAGGTCTACTACAACCCCGAATTCAGCCAGGGCTTCGGCCTGTCCCGGACGCTCGGCGTCGCCGGCTTCGTCAACGGCGAGGCCCAGAAGGCCGGCGCCCCGTTCCCGAAGCTGCGCTCGAACCGCTACTACGTGAAGCAGACGATCAACCTCGGCGGCGAGACCGTGGAGGTGCCGGACGGTCCCAACCAGGTCGCGACCCGCTACGATTCGGAGCGGATCACGCTGATCGCGGGAAAATTCGCGCTCGGCGACTTCTTCGACGGCAACGTCTACGCGCACGACCCGCGGGTCGACTTCTTCAACTGGTCGCTGTGGGGCTCCTCGGCCTGGGACTTCCCGGCGAACCTGCCCGGCTTCACGCAGGGAGTCTACGCCGAGTACAACCGGCCGGAATTCGCCATCCGCGCCGCCTACACGCAGGTGCCCAAGGAGCCGTCGAGCGACGTGCTCGACCCGCGGGTGTTCCGGCGCGCCGGGCTCAACGCCGAGTTCGAGCAGCGCTACGTCCTGCCGGGGCTGGACCAGCCGGGCAAGCTGCGCTTCGGGCTGTTCTCGAATGTCGGCGTCTCGGCCAACAACCGGGAGGTGGTGACCCTCACCCAGCTCGGCGCCTTCGACGACATCAACGACGCGGCCGCGGCGACCCGGCGCCCCCGCCGCAAGACCGGCGGCTACGTCAACCTGGAACAGGCGCTGACGCCCGAACTCGGCCTGTTCGCCCGGGCCAGCCTGAACGACGGGCGCACGGAGAACATCTCCTTCACCGACATCGACCAGAGCTTCTCGGGGGGCCTGTCGCTGAAGGGCAAGGCCTGGGACCGGCCGGACGACACGGTCGGGATCGGCGCGGCGATGAACGGGCTCTCGCCGTCCCACCGGGCCGCCTTCGCGGCGGGCTTCTACGGGCTGCTGATCGGCGACGGCCGGCTCAACTACGGCACCGAGCGGGCGCTGGAGACCTACTACGCCCTGAACCTCACCAAGTTCGTGACCCTGACCTTCGACTACCAGTTCATCGACAATCCCGGTTACAACCGCGACCGCGGCCCGGCCCACTTCTTCGCCTCGCGGCTCCACGCAGATTTCTGAGCGGCCGGAGGGCGACCGTCTCAGATCTGCCCGTCCGGGTAAGCCGTGACGAGACGCGCCTCGTGCTCGCCCGGCGGCACGATCCACACCGTCAGGATGCGGGGATCACGACCGTCCGGCGTTCGGATACGGCAACGGACCGTGTACTTCATACCCCGACGGCTTCGCTCCGTCTCCGAGACCGGATTGTGATCGGGATGCGCGACGGGGCGGCCCTGACCGTGTCGCGGCGATCGAGCGAGAAGCCGAAGGCCCGAAAGAACTTCGCCTTGGCACCGCCGACCGGATGGTCCGGCCGGAGCAGATCCTCGGTGAGCTTGGCCGGCGGCACGATGCGCGGCGGAACGGTCTCGGTCACGGGACCTATGCCCGGGACAAGCTCGGCGCGCGGACCGTCGCCGCGGCGTGGACCGGTCCCGCGAACGCCACCTCATAGGCCTCGCCGCCGCCCTCGTCCGCGCTGGCGATCTCATCGGCATATCGTGTCGATCGCATCGGCAGACCCGCCCCTCCCTCACGATAGGAGACGCCAAGGCTCTGCCGCGCGTCCCGGACAGGACGGGGCGGCCCTACTCCGCCGGCTCCGGCGTGGTCGCCCCGAAAATATCCTCGAAGGCGGCCCGCAACTGCATGTCGACTTCGGCCAAGCTCACCGGCAGGCCGAGATCGACGAGGCTCGTCACCCCGTGCTCCCGGACGCCGCAGGGGACGATCCCGTCGAAATGCGACAGGTCCGGCTCGACGTTGAGGCTGATGCCGTGGAAGCTCACCCAGCGGCGCACCCGGATGCCGATCGCCGCGATCTTGTCCTCCACACCCGGCCCCTTCTCGGGGCGGCGGACCCAGACTCCGACCCGGTCCTCCCGCCGCTCGGCGCGGACGTTGAAGGCGGCGAGCGTCGCGATCAGCCACGCCTCCAGGCTCGCCACGTAGGCGCGCAGGTCGCGGCTGCGCCGGTCGAGGTCGAGCATCACGTAGGCCACGCGCTGGCCGGGGCCGTGATAGGTGTACTGGCCGCCCCGTCCCGTGGCGTGGACCGGGAAACGGCCCGGCGCCACGAGATCCTCCGGCCGGGCCGACGTGCCGGCCGTGTAGAGCGGCGGATGCTCCAGCAGCCAGACGCATTCGGGCGCCGTCCCGCGGGCGATGGCCTCCGCGCGGGCCTCCATCCAGGCCACCGCCGCATCGTAGTTCACGGACGCGTCGCTCACGCGCCAGCCCACGGGCCCCGCGACCGGACCGGAGCCGGCCCGCTTCGGGAAGGCGTGGGGACTGACCGTGAGGCGGGGCGTGTTTACCAAGGCTTCACCATCCTGCGTCGATGGTCGAAGCCTTCAACATCCGCGGCCTGCGGTTGCAAGGTTTCGGCCGCGAGAGGGATGGCGGGTTGTGGCGGTCTTCGAGACCCTGAAGGTCGATCTGACGGTGGTGCTCGGCCGCACCCGCATGCCGCTTCACATGCTGCTGCGCATGGGCCGCGGCGCCGTGATCGAACTCGACGCCAGCGACAGCGACATGGTCGAGATCCTGGCCAACGGCCATCCGATCGCCCGCGGGCAGATCGTGGTGACCGGCGACCGCATCTCCGTCGAGGTGACGGAACTGATCCGAAAGGCGGCCTCGATCGTGGAGCCCGGCGCCAGCATCGGCGACGGTGCGGCCGCGCTGCTGGAGAGCGGCTTCGAATCCGCGTGAGCGAAGCGCTTGTCGGAGGCGGGGCGATCTGTTATCCGCTGCGCCGCGCGACACGACGGCGGCTCCGGGTTCTCCCGCGGCTGCACCGGTCGAGCGAGCGGGCGGGTCTTCGCGTCCGATGCGGCCATGGCGGAATTGGTAGACGCGCTAGCTTGAGGTGCTAGTC
>CAXTCV010000234.1:0-5711 GCA_964242725.1 uncultured Methylobacterium sp. | reverse complement strand
CCTGCCAGAGGAAGCCGTGGCGGCGGCGCGTGCCGAAATCCGCCACCGACAGGTCCGGCAGCCTCTGCAGCCGCTCGATCTTCTCCCAGACCCGGGTCATGGCCCGGGCGTAGAGCACCTGCAGGTCGAGCTTGCCGAGGCCGCGCAGCACGGCCCGGGCGCGCAGCTCGTTGAGGATCGCCAGCGCCGGCACCTCCCATAGGGTGGTCTCGACCCAGGGGCCGTGGAAGGTCAGCTCGTACTGGCCGTCCCGGACGGCGAGTTCGTAGTCCGGGAGCCGGAACCCCTCGAACCACGCGACGAACTCAGGCTCGAGGATCCGGCCCTGGCCGCGGAAGACGTTGCCGCGCAGCCACGTCACCTCGCCCTTGCTGAGGCGCAGCGTGCGGGCGTGGTCGAGCTGCTCGCGCAGCAGCCCGGCATCGACGTCGTCGGCGATGCGGATCCGGCGCGTCCGGTTGGTGATGCCGAAGGTGGCGCGGATGTCCGGGTGCCGGCGCAGGATCGATTGCGCCATCAGCAGCTTGTAGAAATCCGTGTCGAGCAGCGACCGCACGACCGGGTCGATGCGGAAGCTGTGATCGTACACCCGCTTCGCCAGATCGAGCATTCTCTTGGCACTCTGCCGCGCTTCGATCGCTCAGAGCGCATGCCGCACCCGCACGCGTCAACAAGAAGGGCGGCCCGCCGATCCGGCGCGCCGCCCCCGACAACGTCGCCGTCCCAACGTGACCAATCAGGCGAGGTCGACCTTCTTGGTATCGGTCTTGGGGCTCTCACCGGTGAGCGAGGCCTTCACGTAGCCGTAGAGGTGCAGCATCGTGCTGTTCGGGCTGTCCCAGTATTCGCCCTTCTCCGGATGGACGCGGAGCAGCGCCACCTCGGGATCGTTCTTGCCGTTGGGGAACCAGGTCTTCAGGCTCTCATTCCATTTCTGGTCGATCTTGGACTGATCGCGCACAATCTCCGCCTTGCCGGCCACCGAGACGTAGGTCTGGCTCGACGGGTCGGAATAGGCGAGGTTCACTTGGTTGTCCTTGCTGATCTCCTCGGTCTTGGGCGAGTGCAGCTTGGTGAAGAACCACAGGTCGCCGTTCTCGTCGGCGTCGTTGTTCCACATCGGTCGGCTGTTGAGCGTTCCGTCGGAATCGGTGGTGGTCATCATGGCGATCTTCACGTCCTTGATGAGCTCGAACAGCTTCTTCGCGCCCTCGTGGTCGCGGTGGTTGCCCTGATGCATGAAGGTGGTCTCCTGACACGTCTCGTCGATCTGTCCGGACGGCGATTCTCCGGTGCGCGGGCGCGCGCCGGAGAGGTCCCCGCCTGAAGGCTGCCCCGACAACGGGCCAATCTCCCGTTGGTTCAGCGTGCTCGCGCGGCGAGGGAGGTTCGCATCGGGCCCGTCCGGGTGGGAAACCGCGGCGCGGCGCTGCTGGTGCCGGATGCGCCGGGCCTCTCCGTCCTGACGGCGGGCGCGGAGGTGCGCTTCGGCCGGGGCGTGGGCATCGCCGGCCACGCCTGCTCGCACCGGCGCTCCGGCAGCGTCCATAGCGAGCGCGTGAAGCGGCTTCGCGGCCCGCTCGGCTTACGCGACCAGCGCCACGGCGTCAGCAGGCGCGGCGACGGGACCGTGGTGCCCGGCCCGATGGAGCCCTGCACCCCCTCATCGCGCGCCCGACCTCACGGCCGTAGACGCTCCGGCCGGGCGCGGGCCGGCCCGGATGAGCGCGGGGACGTGGGCGTTTGGCGCAGCCTCCGATTGCTGCTCTGGGTCTGGTGTTCTCGCGGCGCTTGGTTACATGCAGCGGGCAGACCTGTTTCCCCCGTGGAGGACGACTTGGCGATCACCCGCGACGACGTGCTGAAGGCGCTCGCCAGCGTCACCGTCGATGCCGCCGGCACCACCCTGCCCGGCTCGGGCCGGCTGTCGGAGGTCGTGGTCGATCCGAGCAACCGGGTGATGTTCTCGATCCTGGTCGATGCCAGCGAGGCCGAGCGGTTCGAGCCGGTGCGGCGGCAGGCGGAGGGGCGCGTCCTGCAGATGCCGGGCGTCTCGGGGGTGTTCGCGAGCCTGACCTCCGAGCGGGGCCCGGGTCATCCGGCCCAGAGCGCTGCCGCCCCGCGCCCCGTGACCCCGCCCCCGGTCGCCCCGCCCCGGCCCGGCGCGCCGCCGAACCAGGGGCCGCAGATTCCGGGCGTGCGCCACATCGTGGCGGTGGCCTCCGGCAAGGGCGGCGTCGGCAAGTCGACGACCGCCTGCAACCTCGCCCTGGCGCTGCACGCCCAGGGGCTGAAGGTCGGCCTGCTCGATGCCGACATCTACGGGCCCTCGGTGCCGAAGCTGTTCGGCCTGTCGGGCAAGCCCACCGTCGTCGACAACAAGGCCATGGAGCCGATGGTCGGCTACGGCCTCAAGGTCATGTCGATCGGCTTCCTGATCGAGCCCGAGACGGCGATGATCTGGCGCGGGCCGATGGTGCAATCGGCCATCACCCAGATGCTGCGCGACGTGCTCTGGGGCGAACTCGACGTGCTTATCGTCGACATGCCCCCCGGCACCGGCGACGCGCAGCTCACCATGGCGCAGGCGACGCCGCTCTCGGGCGCCGTCATCGTCTCGACGCCCCAGGATCTCGCGCTGATCGATGCCCGCCGGGGCGTGACCATGTTCAAGAAGGTCGCGGTGCCGATCCTCGGCGTGATCGAGAACATGGCGACCTTCGTCTGCCCGAATTGCGGCCATGCCTCGCATATCTTCGGACATGGCGGCGCGCGGATCGAGGCGCAGCGCCTCGGCGTGCCGTTCCTCGGCGAGGTGCCCCTCGACATGATCATCCGCGAGACCTCGGATTCCGGCCGGCCCGTGGTGGCGACCGACCCGGAGGGGCCCCACGCCAAGGTCTACCGCGCCATCGCCGCGCAGCTCTGGGCGAACCTGTCCGGGGCGCCCGCCGGGCGGACGGCGCCGACGATCGTCTTCGAGTGATCGTTTGGACCGCCCGCCGATCCTGGGCCTGATCCTCGCCGGCGGCCTCGGCCGGCGCATGGGCGGGGGCGACAAGCCCCTGCTCCGGCTCGGCGGCCGGACCCTGCTGGAGCGGGTCGTCACGCGGCTCGGGCCGCAATGCGCGGCGGGGCTGGCGCTCAGCGCCAACGGCGATCCGGCGCGGTTTTCCGGGTTTCCGGGGCCGGTCCTGCCGGATCCGCTGCCGGGGACGCCCGGGCCGCTCGCTGGCATCCTCGCCGGGCTGGATCACGCCGCGGACAGCGGCATCGCGCGGGTGATCAGCGTCTCGGGCGATACGCCCTTCCTACCGGTCGATCTCGTGACGCGGCTTTCGGCGGTCGCGCCCGAGGCCGGCGTCGCGCTGGCGGCGTCCGGGGCGCGGCAGCACTACACGATCGCGCTCTGGCCGGCGGCCCTGCGCAGCGCTCTGCGGACCTATCTCGAACAGGGCGAGCGGCGCGTCGGTGCGTTCATCGCCCGCCACGGGGCGGCTTCGGCATCCTGGCCGGCCGAGCCCGTGGACCCGTTTCTGAACATCAACACGCCGGAGGATCTGGCGGCCGCGGAGGCCATCAGTCTCACAATCGGCGTCTGAGGCGGTATCCCATCCGAGACCTCGGGCCGGGATGCAGAGGGGTGAGATCGCCCGCGCGTGATCGAGCGGGCGGTTCGAAACTCAGGCCGCGCCGATCGTCGCCTTGACGATCTTGTCCGGGGAGCGCGGCGGCTCGCCCTTGTTGATCGTGTCGACCACGTCCATGCCTTCCACGACCTTGCCCCAGACGGTGTACTGCTTGTCGAGGAAGCGCGCGTCGTCGAAGCAGATGAAGAACTGTGAGTTCGCCGAGTGCGGGAAGTTGGTCCGCGCCATCGAGCAGGTGCCGCGCACGTGCGGCTCGGCGTTGAACTCGGCCTTCAGGTCCGGCAGCTCCGAGCCGCCCGAGCCGGTGCCGGTCGGGTCGCCGGTCTGGGCCATGAAGTTCTCGATCACCCGGTGGAACGGCACGCCGTCGTAGAAGCCCTGGGCCGCCAGCGTCTTGATCCGCTCGACATGGCCCGGGGCGAGGTCGGGGCGCAGCGCGATCACGACGCGGCCCTTGGTGGTCTCCAGCACGATGGTCTCGTTGTCGGCCATAGATCTATCCTTTTCCGGTTGAGGGAACTGTATCGGCGCGCGCCGGATCCGGCCAGCGCCCGTGAGGGGATCGCCGGCGCTCAGGCCGGCGGGCGATAGACGAAGCGCAGCGCCACCGGCCGCCCGGCGATGGCGCGGCCGAGGCCCAGGGTGATGTGGGCCGGGGTGCAGCGCGCCATCGCGTCGAGGGTGCCGCGCACCAGGGTGGTCCGCTGATCCCCGGACACGCCCGCCGCGTAGGTGACGCGGGGCGGCCCGATCAGGCTGCCGTCGCGGCGCAGCGACAGCCGGAGGGTGATCTCGATGTCGTCGGACTCAGGTGTCGGCCGTCCGAGCCCGGCCGGCACCTGCCAGCAGGCGGCGAGCGCCGGGTAGAGTTCGACGAGGGTGTCGGCGGGCTTCGTCGCCACCCGGGAGACCGGCACCGCGATCGTGGCGCGCAGGGTCTGCGGCAGGCTCAGGGGATAGGCGCCGCCGGGTTCGAGGGCGTAGCCGTAGAAGGGCCCGCCCTCATAGGCCCGGGCGACCGCCGGCGCGAAGGTCAGCAGGAGGATCGAGGCGGCGCGCCGGCCCAGCATCGATCCGCTACTTGGCCTTCTCGGCCATCGTCATGCTGACGATCTTGTCGGGGTCCTGCACGGCACCCCCCGGCGCGCCGGGGGCGGCCTTCTTGATCCTGTCGAGCACGTCGAGCCCGTCCGTGACATTGCCCACGATCGTGTACTGGCCGTTCAGGTTCGGTGCGTCGGCGAGGCAGATGAAGAACTGCGAGTTCGCCGAGTTCGGATCCTGCGAGCGGGCCATCCCGAGCGTGCCGCGGCGGAACTGGGCCGATTGCGAGAACTCCGCCGGGATGTTCGGCAGGCTGGAGCCGCCGGTGCCATTGCCCTTCGGGTCGCCGGTCTGGGCCATGAAGCCGTCGATGACGCGGTGGAACTTCAGGCCGTTGTAGAAGCCCTGGTTCACCAGCGTCTTGATCTGCTTCACGTGCTTGGGCGCGAGCTCCGGCCGCAGCTCGATGGTGATCCGCCCGTCCTTCGTCTGGAGGTAGACCGTGTTGGCATCGACCGCTCGGGCGGCCGTGGCGGTGCCGAGGGTGAGGGCGAGCGCGAGGAGAGCGTGGCGTCGGTTCATCGAAGGCCTTTCGGGTTCAGGACTGCGCGGCGAAGCGCTGCCGGAGGCGCGCGGCCACGGCGGCGGGCACGAAGGGCGAGACATCCCCGCCCATGCCGGCGATCTGGCGCACCAGCGTCGCGGTGATCGGCCGCGCCTGCGTCGAGGCGGGCAGGAACACGGTCTGCACCTCCGGCGCCATGGCGCCGTTCATGCCGGCGAGCTGCATCTCGTAATCGAGATCCGTACCGTCGCGCAGGCCGCGGATGAAGATCGCAGCGCCGCAGCGCCGGGCGGCCGAGACGGCGAGATCGTCGAAGGTGGCGATCTCGAGCGTCGCGCCCTCCGCCGCAGCCACAGGCCCGCAGGTCTCGCCGAGGAGCGCGGCCCGCTCCTCGGCCGAGAACAGCGGCGCCTTGCCGGGATGGACGCCGATGGCGATCACGAGGCGGTCCA
>CAXTCV010000233.1:0-5728 GCA_964242725.1 uncultured Methylobacterium sp. | reverse complement strand
GGCCGGAAGACGGCCGGCGTTTCCCCGGCGGCCGGGGGCGTTTCCCCGGCGGCCGCGGGCGCCGCGCCCGCGATCAGACACAGCAGCGCGCAGGCGCCGGCCCCGGCGAGCTTCGTCATGGTCGTTCTCCCGAACAGCGTCTGGTGCGCTTCCTCGGCAGCCTAGCGCATCGTCCCGGGAACCGGAATCGGCGCGCCGTCACGAACGCTCTGATGCGCATCGTCTTGTCCGAAAGCCGGCCGCCCCCGTTCGGGGCGATGCGCCCGACCGGATCGCGGACGCCCGTCCGGCCGGGACATCCGCCTGCGCGGTGCCGGGACCGTCCCCGGCGCCGGGCGCGCCGCATCCGAACCGGACCGCTTCAGGCCCTCCGGGCGACCGGCCCGACGCGGGTTCCGCGGCTTTTTTGGAACAGCTGGCTGCGTTCCCCGTTCGAGCTGGGCGGCTCGCCGTTTCAGCGATGCCGGCTACGTTCGGGACATTCCTATGGCTACAGGTACTGTGAAGTGGTTCAACGAGACCAAGGGTTACGGCTTCATCCAGCCGGATGACGGCGGCAAGGACGTGTTCGTCCACATCTCGGCCGTCGAGCGCGCCGGGATGCGCAACCTCGTCGAGGGGCAGAAGATCTCCTACGACGTCGAGGCCGACCGCCGCAGCGGCAAGGAGAGCGCCGGCAATCTGAAGGGCGCCTGAGCCTCTTTCAGGGCCGAGGCGGGCGCGCGTCGTCCTGCCTCGGCGCAGGGTTCCGGCGCCCCGGCGCCGGCGCCCCTCCGCAGGACGGATGGCTGCCCCGGCTCGCCCGCGCGGCGGCCTTCGCCCAACGGACCTCGCCGATCGCGACCACGGGTCGGGATCGGCGGGACGTGGTCCTATGCGGGAACCTCGAAGCCTTTGAGGGGCGCGATCAGCTCGCAGACCGCCCCCTCGATCGGGTAGTCCAGCCGAACCGCGCCGCCGACCGCGCCGGCCAGCCCGCGTTCGATCAGGCGTGAGCCGAATCCCTTCCGGCTCGGCGCGGCCACCGGCGGGCCGCCGCTCTCGCGCCACCGCAATTGGACGGTCTCGGCCCCGGCGGCGCCCGTGATCGCCCAATCGATCCGCACCGTCCCGTGCGGCGTGCTCAAGGCGCCGTACTTGATGGCGTTGGTCGCCAGTTCGTGCACCATCAGCGACAGCGACAGGGCCGCCTTCTCGTTGATGCGCAGGGGCGGACCGTCCAGGTGGAACCGCCGCTGCTGCTGGTCCTCGTGGAGTTGCAGGGCCCCGTCCACCACGGCGCGCAGGTCGGCGCTCTCCCCCCGCCCGGTCAGCAGGATGTCGTGCGCCTTGCCGAGGGCGATCAGCCGCGCGCTCAGCGCCTCCTTGGCGGCCTCGATGTCGGGCGCGTTGCGCATGGTCTGCGTGGCGATGGCCTGGACGATCGCCAGGGTGTTCTTCATCCGGTGGCTGAGTTCCCGGTTGAGGATCGCCTGATGCTCGGCGGCCCGGACCCGCTCGGTGATGTTGTTGAGCAGGATGGCCACCTGTCGTCGCTCGACGGGCTCGACCCGGTTGGCGGTGACCTCGATATAGCCGCCCGCGCGGCCGAACGCGCGCTCCACATGCACCGGCTGCCCCGTGCGCAGCACCTCGCCGTAGAGGGCCACCCAACCGTCCGCCTCCTCGGGGGCCACCGCGCGGATCGTCCGCCCGACGACGTCCGCGAGGCCGGTCTGGCGCGCGTAGGCCGGGTTGGCCTCGACGTGCCGGTAATCGCTGAGCGGACCCTCCGGCCCGTCGATGAACTCGATGACGCAGAAGCCCTCGTCGATGGTCTCGAACAGGGAGCGGTAGCGCGCCTCGCTCTCGGCCAGCCGCTCGCCCGCCACGCGCTGCTCGGTGCGGTCGCGCAGGATCTTCACGAAGCCGATGACCCCGCCCGCATCCCCGCGCAGGGCCATCATCTCCCCGTTGGCCCAGAAGCGCTCGCCGCTCTTGCGCAGGTGCCAGCGCTCGTCGACCCCCCGCCCCGCGGCCAGGGCGCTGCGCATCTCCTGCGCGGGGATCGCGGCGGCGCGATCCTCGGGCGTGAAGAACATGTCGGCCGGCTTGCCGAACACCTCGTCGGGCGTCCAGCCGAGGATGCGGGTGGCCCCCGCGTTCCAGTTCGTGATCAGGCCGCCGAGATCCATCACCACGATGGCGTAGTCGGTCGCGCTCTCGAAGATCGCCCGGTAGCGGATCTCGCTGGTCTGGATGGCGCGCTGGGCGGCGGCCTCGCGGGCCTCGGTCAGACCGGTCGAGGCGGCGCCCGCGAACAGGCGCGCGGCCTGCAGGTTCAGCTCGGTGAACGCGCCGGGCCGGCTCGATTGCAGCTTCAGCACGCCGATGGTCCGGCGGCCGCGGAAGACCGGGACGGTCACGCACGCGCGCAGCTTCATCCGCGCGGCGAGGGCCTGGTTGACGCGCCTGTCGCCCCGCACGTCCGACACCATCATCGGCGCGCCGGACTTGAAGCACGCGCCCGACAGGCTTCCCTTGAGGGAGACCCGCCGTCCGGCGAAGGCCGCCAGGGTGCCGGCCACGGCCCGGTATTCCAGCGCCTCGTCGGCGATCAGCTCGATGGCGCAGCCGTCCGCCTCCGGCGTCGCCTCCATGGCCCCGGCCACGATGGTGTTCAGGATGACGCCGAGGTCGCCCTCGGCCTCCGAGATCGCGCCCTGGACGCGGTGGAGCGCGTCGCGGGCGCGCTGCATCCCGTCCTGATCGGCCAGCAGCGCGTCGCGCCCGGCCAGGGCCCGCTTGAGTTCGAGCTGGCTCATCACCTGGCGGGCGAGCGCCCGCAGGTTGCCGGCCTGATCGGCCGTCAGGCCCTCGGGCCGCGGCACCAGATCGATGACGCACAGGCTGCCGATGACCTGCGCCCCGGACGTGCGCAGCGGCGCACCGGCATAGAAGCGGATATGCGGCTCGCCGGTGACGAGCGGGTTCGCCCGGGTGCGGGCATCGGCCGTGAGATCCGGGATGACGAGCAGGTCCGGCGCCGACAGGGCGTGGGCGCAGACCGAGGCGTTCAGATCGGTCGCGCAGAGCGGAAACCCGACCCGCGCCTTGAACCACTGGCGGTCGGCGGCCACGAGGCTGATCAGCGCCACCGGCGCCCGGCACAGCTGGGACGCCAGCAGCACGATGTCGTCGAAACCCTCTTCGGGGGGCGTATCGAGGATCCCGTAGCGCTCGAGGGCCGCGAGCCGGTGCGCGTCGGCCGCCGCGGCCGGGATGTCGGAGGGCTTGCGCATCACGGCTTGGGGATCTTCGGAGGAGGCACCGCCTTCAGGGACGCCGCGAGGGTGGGCGGCTGCAGGCTCCCCGGGCGTCCCGCGCCGAGCGCCACGATCTCGCCCGTGCGCCCGTAGACGGCCCCCAGCACCTCCCGGAAGTGCCGCCGCACGCTGGCGTGGCACTCGCAGGCGGCCCGTTCGGCGCGGGTGCGATCGATGAACTTGAGCCGACCGCGGCCGATGCGGATCAGCCCGTCGCGCTGCATCTCGCCCAGCACCTTGGTCAGGTAGGCGCGGCGCACGCCCATCATCTCGGCGAGCATCTCATGCGTCACCGGCAGATCGTCGGTTCCGAGGCGATCCTGCATCGTCAGCAGCCAGCGCAGGCATCGCTGCTCGATCGGATGGACCGCGTTGCAGGCGACCGACTGCAGCAGCTGCGCGATCAGGCAATCGGCATAGCGCACGAAGAGATCGTGGATCGCGGGCGAGGCCGTCTTGGCTTCGTTCAGGCGTTCCGCCTCGATGCGCAGGACGGATCCGCCGACCTGGACCACCGCCTGGCTGAAGGCGGGCAGGTAGCCGTGGCTGACCACGCCGCCGATCGCGCCCTCATGGCCGACGGTGGCGGTCTCGACCGATTTGCCCTCGCGCAGCGGCAGGACGAAGGTGATGACGGTCCGGTTCAGGGGGAAGGTGACGTGCGAGACATCGTCGCCGACACGGAAGAGGATGTCGCCGCGCAGGAACGCGGCGGGCTGGAGATACGGAGCGACGCGCGCGCGGTCGCTGTCGGTCAGGGCCTGAAGCAGCAGATTACTGGCGAACGGAACCTGCGCGGCCAGCGCAGGAGCTGGCATGGTCATCGCGGCCTCCTGATGGAAACTGCTTAGCCTAGAGACCAGGGAATGTCAGTCCATTAGCTGACAGAGACAGCGATTTCCGCGGTTCTTGCAGCAGGTTGATGAGCCCGCGCCGGATCCTGGATGTCCAGAGGGCTCGGCCCTTCGGCGCGGTTCGGGGGCGGAGCTCCTGAGACGCGGACCTTCGGAAACCAGGACCGTCCGATCCCGGCTCACGGGGCGGGCGATATTGTCGCGATCCGTCGATAAGATGCTCGACTGTTTGCCCTTCCAGGGCACCAGCGCGCCTTCGAGCCGGCGCAGGGCGAACTCGAACAGGGTCGCGAACAGGCCGATCAGCAGGATCCCCATCACCACCACGTCGGTGCGCAGGAAGTTCGAGGCGTTGAGGACGAGCTGGCCGAGCCCGTGATCCGGGCCACCGCCGTCACCTCCGGCGCATCGGGCGCCCAGGGCCCGGCCGCGGAGGCGGCGTCCTGGGCGGCGATCAGCTTCACCAGCGTGACCAGAAAATCCCGGTTCTGCGCCGCCCAGGCCCGGTCCACCACGAGACCGTCGAAGGTCGCCTTGCCCTGGCGGCCGATGTCGCCGGCCGAGATCACCACCGTGCCGGACTTCTTCACCCGGGCCAGCCCCGGATCCCAGATGACGGTCGCGTCGATGTCGCCGCGCTCCCAGGCGGCGGCGATCTCGGGGGGCGCATGTTGAGGAGGGCCACGTCCTTCTGGCTCAGCCCGGCCGCCGCCAGGGCGGCGATCAGCCGGTAGTGCGACGTCGAGACGAACGGCACCGCGACGGTCTTGCCGCGCCGGTCGGCCACGCTTCCGACGCCGCTGCCGTTGCGCGCCACGAGCTGCTCGGCCTCGGCGATCTCGTCGAGGATCCAGAACAGCTGGATGTCGAGCCCCTGCGAGGCCGCCGCGGCGATCGGGCTCGATCCCGCCTCCCCGATCTGGACGTTGCCCGACGCCATGGCGCGGATCGCGTCGCCGCCGCCGCCGAACTTGCGCCACGTCACCGTGTAGCCGGTGGCCCTCTCGATCGCCCCCGAGGCCATCAGGGCCCGGAACGGCGGCACCATGGCCTGGTGGGCGAAGGTGACCGACCTCTCGGCGGCGCGGGCCCGGCCGGGCGCGGGGATGCCGAGGACGAGCGGCGCCAGGGCGGCCAGCGTCGCCAGGGCGGTCCGCCGCGACCATGATCGGGATCCTGTCATGACTCTCGTCCCCCTCCGGCATCCCGAATCGGTTCCGACCGGCGTGCCGGTGCCACGGTCCGACACGGCCTGCGCCCCGCACAAGGGGGCGGGCCGGGACGAACCGGTCCGGCCGGCTCCGCTGGGTTCCGCGGGGGGCGACGAGGTTCACGTAATCGCCGCCGGATGGGGGCAACGGCGGGTGCGAGGCGCGCGTCCCCTTCCTCCTTCGCGGGGGCGGGCGTGCGCCTGGCCGCTCTGGCGCGCCACCCCCGTCGAGCGGGCGATGATCCCGGACGCGACCAACCGGATGCGCCGCCGGCACCGCGCCGGACCTCGCCGGATGGCCGCGCGCGAAACGACCCTGCGAACCGGACAGGACTTGCGCACCCGAAAGGACTTGCGAA
>CAXTCV010000232.1:0-5776 GCA_964242725.1 uncultured Methylobacterium sp. | reverse complement strand
TTGGCGAAGGCCCCGTAGGCGCCGACCATCTCCAGCAGGGTCACCTCGGAGGTGCCGAGCGCGATCGAGCCGTTGGCCTGGAGCGGCGAGGTGATGCCGAGCCGCTGGGCGGTCTGCACGACCGCCTTCGGGCCGACCTCCTGGCCGAGCCGTACCGCCACGGTGTTGAGCGACTGCGCCAGCGCCGTGCGCAGGGTCACGGGGCCCTCGTAGCGGTGGGAATAGTTCTCCGGCGCCCAGGTGCCGATGCGGATCGGTGCGTCCTCCCGCACCGTGTCGGGGGTGGCCCCGTGCTCCACGGCGGCGAGATACACGAACGGCTTGAAGGACGACCCCGGCTGGCGCTTGGCCGTGGTGGCACGGTTGAACTGGCTCTGCGCATAGTCGCGGCCGCCGATCAGCGCCCGGATCGCCCCGTCGGGGCGCATCGACACCATCGCCCCCTGGCCGACATTGTAGCGCGCGCCCTTGGCGTTCAGTTCCTCCGTCAGCGCCTTCTCGGCGGTGGCCTGCAGGCCCGTATCGACGGTGGTCTGGACGGTGATGTCGGTGTCGAACTTGCCGACGTAATCGTCGAGCACGTCCATCACGAGGTCGGCGACGTAGTTGGCCGAGCCGCCACCGCGGGCGTTGGCGGGCCTGGCCGGCTGGGCGAGCGCCACCTTCACGTCCTGCGCGGAGGCGAAGCCGAGATCCTGCATGGCGGCGAGCACCTGCGCGGCGCGGGCCTGGGCCGCCGGGAGGTTGCGGTTGGGGGCCAGACGCGAGGGCGCCTGGACGAGGCCGCCGAGCATCGCCGCCTGCGCCAGGGAGACCTCCTTCGCGGGCTTGCCGAAATAGCGCTGCGCGGCCGCCTCGACCCCGTAGGCGCCGGCCCCGAAATAGACCCGGTTCAGGTACAGTTCGAGGATCTCGTCCTTGCTGTACTTGTGCTCCAGCCAGAGGGCGAGGATCGCCTCCTGGATCTTTCGCGATGCCGACCGCTCGGGCGTCAGAAACAGATTCTTGGCGAGTTGCTGCGTCAGCGTCGAGCCGCCCTGGGCGACGCCGCGCCGGGTCAGGTTCTGGCCGATCGCCCTGAGGATGCCGACCGGATCGACGCCGAAATGCTGGTAGAAGCGCCGGTCCTCGATCGCCACGAAGGCGCGCGGCAGGTAGGGCGGCAGTTCCTTGATCGAGACCACCCGGCCGCCGGTCTCGCCCCGGTTGGCGAGCAGCGAGCCGTCGCTCGCCAGGATGGCGATGTTCGGCGGGCGCTTCGGCACCGCGAGCTGGTCGATCGGCGGCAACTGCGAGGCGTGGTAGGCGATGAGCCCGGCGAGCCCGATCACCGCCCAGAGGCCGAGCACCACGGTGGCGTAGACGAGCCGGCCCAGCCACGAGCGCCGCCGCCGTCCCGACGCCTTCGGACGCGCCGCCGCCCTGCCCGGCTTCCGTGCCGGACCACCCGCTCGCTTGCCCACGCCGTCTCCTGCCTTGGGACGGTCATCCCGGGACAGGCGCAGATCGAGTTCGCCGCGCTCACGGACGCGCCCCTCGGGCACGTCGAAATTCGGCTCAATCCTGCCCCGACCCTTGGCCATGCATCCCGTCTGTGACTGATCGGACCGGCGCGCGTCGCCCGAAACGCGTCTCGGTTTCCGCACGCTAAATGCGGCGGTTTAAGGGGCCGTTATCGAACCGTTCGTCTCCCGTTCCCCGCAGCCGGACGGATGCGCCTGCGCTCAGGAGGCCGGGTCGGGCGACGGCGCCGCGCCGAGCACGCGCCGGGCCTCGGCGAGCAGAACCTGATGCCGTGCAGCCTGTGGACCCGAATCCGGCGTCTCACGGCCGAGCCGGGCGATGCGGGCCAGGAACAGGCGACGGCGCAGGCCGAACCGCCAGAGGCTCATCACTGCCGCGGAGAGGACCAGGCGGACCGCCTCGGTCCGCTCCCGCTCGAGAACGATCTCGGCCGCGAGCGCTTTCTCGCGCCGGAGGGCGTCATCCAGCTCGCGTCGCAAGGCGGCGCGGCCCGCCTCGTCCCGCCGCGCCACCTCGAGCTGCATCCGGCATTCCTGCAGCGCGCTGAGGAGCAGGAGTTCCTGCGCGGACGTATCCCTCATCAAGCCCTCCCGAGGCGACCTCCGGCGGGCACCGGGGCGACGCGTTACGTCTTCAGGACGGTGGATCCGCGCATGCGCGTGAGATCGAACGCCCGGCCATGCCATAACGGGCGCCGTGGCTGGCCGGAAGCCGTCGGCCTATTCAAGCGGCACCGTCATCTCGCACCAAGGGGGGATCGGGGACGTGTGGAATTGAATCGCTCTGGCCGTCGCGGCCGGCTGGCTGGGGGCGAGCCTGATGGGACTCGCTGCGGCCCATGCCTACCGGCGCGACACGGTGAATTTCGCCGGCTGCGCCCAGGACGGCGGCGACTGCCGGATGCCCTACCCCGCCAACGTCTGTTACGGGGTCCCCGGCGGGACCAACGCCCGCCCGTTCCCGCAGGGCGGCATGGTTCCCTGAAACAACCAGACTTTCGGCGACCCCGCCCCGGGGCCTGCCGAGGAGCTGCTGGTCCGCGCCGCGCATCGCCGCGGGCCGGACCACTGGCCGGGACTACGATCGCCCGCCGGTGCGCCGCCGCGACGACGAGGATTACGGCCCCGCGCCGCGGCGCTACCGGGGCGCCCCGGACGATTATTGATCACCAGCGTTCAGGAACGCGTACTGCACCGTATCCGGCCTGTTAACCGGCAACCGGCATCATCCCGTGCCGCGGAGCCGGGCTCCGCGGGGTCGCGAGGCCGAGGGAGACGCGCATGACGGAGGATCGCCGCGGCACGTTCCGCAGGAATGCCTTCACCTTCGGCTCTCTTCTGCTCGCCTGCGGCGAGGTCGGTTGCCTGGTCTGGGACGCGACCGAGACGGGCGCGCAGATCGAGGTCGAGACCGATCAGCCGGTGCCGGATCGTTTCCCGTTGCGGCTCACGGAAGGCGGCGATCCGCGGCCGGCCGCCGTGGCCTGGCGGCGCAGCCGCCGGATCGGCATCGCCTTCGAGGGCTGAGATATCCCGTCAGATCGCCGGCAGACCCGGATTGACCGGCGCGCCGGCCGCCGCGAGGTGGAAGCGCGCGGGCCGGACGAAGAGCAGGCCGAGGGGTGTGTTGCGCACGAGCCGCTCCAGCGCCAGTGGCAGCAGCACCGCGACCATAATGACGATCAGGCTGACCACGCCGACATCGGCGACCATCCCGGTCCGGACCAGAATCTCCCGCGTCGCGGCCATCGGCAGCGAGAAGGCGAGGTAGATGACGATCGAGCGCTGCCCGCAGATCCGGATCGCCTCGGCGACCGGGCCGCCCGCCCGGCCGATCAGCGCGGACGCCACTACGATCGCCAGCGCACCGGCTGCGCCGAGGGCGAGGCCGATCACAGGGAGGCCGGCGAGGGTCGGATGGGCGGGATCGCCCGACGGCGTCAGGGTGAGCCAGGCCTCCAGGGCGGCCCAGATGCCGAGGCCGACCAGCACCGGGCCGACCCGCTGGCGGGCGGTATCGGCCAAGCCAAAGATCCGGTCGGCGAACAGGTACCCGGCGACGAAGTAGACGTAGCGCGCACAGAATTCCTCGATCAAGGTCGAGTCGCTGCGGATGTCGGCGATCTGCAGCAGCGCCGCGCCCGCCAGCAGCACGCCGCCCGGGACGTGGCGCAGGGCCTTGGTCGCCACCGAGAACACCGCCAGCAGGTAGATGAACCACAAGGTGGAATAGGGTTCGACGAGGGCATGGGCCAGATGGGCCGCGAAGGCCGCAGGACCGTCATCGCCGACGATCTTCCCGTACCGGGCCGCCGACTGGATCACGAGCCACAGCAGGTAGAAATACGCGAAGTGGACCACGCGCCGGTCGGAGAACAGGCGCCAGTCGCGGTCGATCACCCGCCCCACGAACAGGCCCGACAGCAGGAAGAAATCCGGGATCCGGAACGGCTTCGCGAAGGCGACCACCGGGTGAAGGAAGCCCTCGCCGCCCATGGCCTCGCCGGTGCCCGTCACGGCGTGCATCATCACCACCAGGAGAATGCAAATCCCCTTGGCGATGTCGACCCAGGCGAGTCGATCCCGCGCGTCCCCTGCCCCAGCCATCACCGTACCCCACGAGACAGGGGTGATCCTGGACCAAGTGAGGTTGACGGCAATGCTCGCCGCGCACGACTTCTGCCGACGTGGCGAAGACTGGGTAAACACCCGCCGCTCAGGTCCGGCGCTTGGCTCCCTTCCGGTCGCGGGTCATGCGCGTGGCGGCGTGGAAGTCATCGGGTTTGCCGCGGACCCAGACGAGGAACCGCGCGATCTCCGGATCCAGCCGCAGCGCCGCCACGTCGGCGAGCCGCTTGGCGATCTCGGCCTCGCTGTACCGGGCGTGGATGGCCGAGTGGCAGATCTGGTGCAGCCGCACGGTGCCCCGATGCGTGCCGCCTTTCAGCCTGGGGGTCAGGTGATGGAGGCTCGAGCGGGCGCGCGGCGGGATCGGCCTTTCGCAGAGCGGACAGGTCGGGTCGGACCGTGGCGCGCCGTCCTGATGATCGGGATCATCGGCGCTCCAGCGCCGGGATCGCCGTCCCACCACTAACAACCTCCTTCGCTCAGGCGCTCACCTCACGGTCCCTGACGCGGGGACGCAGGAGGGACCGGCGCGCGCGCCGAAGAGCGCCTCGGCCTCCCGATCCCGGACACCGAGGATGGAGACATGATCGCCCGGGACCAACACGAACCGCGCCCGCGGCCCGGCCGCCGCGGCGAGCGCCAGCGCGAGCTTGGCCGGCACGACAGGATCGTCGCCACCCTGGACGATCAGGATCGGCGCGGTGACGCTTCGGATGTGCAGATCCGAGCGATAGGTGTCGCGCAGGAGCCAGGACGGTGCCAGCGGGACATGGAGCCGCACGGCATGAACCATCGAGTCGAACGGTGCCTCCAGGTAGACCCCGATCGGCGGCACACGCTCGGCCACCGCCACCGCCACGGCGGCGCCCAGCGAATGGCCATGCAGCAGGATCGGCGCTCCGGGCGCCAATGCCGCAGCGGTCGCCACAGCCGCCAGACCGTCCTGGATCAGTCCGTCCTCGCTCGGGTGGCCCGTCGAGCCCGGATAGCCGCGATAGGTCGGGGCGAGCAGGCCCCATCCGGCCGCGCGCCAGGGATCTGCGGAGAAGCGGGCCGCATGGGGCTCGGCACGGGAGCCGTTGCCGTGGAAGGTGACGACGATCCCGCAGCCCGGACGCGGCGGTCGCCACAGGGCATGGAGATTGTCACCGTCCGCGGTCGCGACCGTGATCTCCGCGACCCCCGGGGGGAGCGGCCAGGGCGCCGACGGCCGATAGGCGCCAGGATAGAGGAAGCGGCGTTGACCGAGCGCGAGCGCGGCGAGCGCCAACCCGTAGAGCAGCAGAAGGGCGAGCCCGAGGCCGGCGAGGAGGCGCATGTGGATCGGCTGGCGGGCACAGGGCGCGTCGGGACCCTTTCCTAGAGCGACCTCCGGACGCCCTGCAAGACGCTGCGCTGCACCGCCCCGGCCAATGGAAGTGGGATGACGCGGCACTTCCGTCGGGGCTCCGGACCGGGTTTCGCGGACGGATGTTCCAGCGCGCGGCCAGCATTGACAAAGGCGTCGGTAGTTGTGAGTCTCGGACCGTTCCGAGGGGGGCCCCGCAGGGGGCTGAGATTGGGCACGCTGCCCTGACCCTTGAACCTGATCCGGCTCATACCGGCGGAGGGACGGGAACCTGCGG
>CAXTCV010000231.1:0-5803 GCA_964242725.1 uncultured Methylobacterium sp. | reverse complement strand
TCTGCTCGGCCTTGTCGTAGGAGATCTCCGGGAACACGAGGTGCTCCTTGAGACCCAGCGCGTAGTTGCCGCGGCCGTCGAACGAGCGCGGGTTCAGGCCCCGGAAGTCGCGCACGCGCGGCAGCGCGATGGTGATGAGCCGGTCCATGAACTCGTACATGCGCTGCTTGCGCAGCGTCACCTTGCAGCCGATCGGCATGCCCTCGCGGACCTTGAAGGTCGCGATGGCCTTGCGGGCCCGGGTGATCACCGGCTTCTGGCCGGCGATGAGCGAGAGGTCGCCCGCCGCCACGGAGGCCTTCTTCGAATCCGCGGTGGATTCGCCGACGCCCATGTTGATCACGATCTTCGTGACCTGCGGCACTTCCATCAGGTTCTTGTAGCCGAACTCCTCGATGAGCTTCTGGCGAACCACCTCGTCGTAGTGCTTGCGCATACGCGGGGTGTAGGCGTTCTTGTCGGCCTCAGCCATCGATCTGATCCCCCGTGGTCTTGGCGAACCGGACCTTGCGCCCGTCTTCGAGGATGCGGAAACCCACGCGGGTCGGCTTGCCGTTGGCATCCGCGACCGCGATGTTCGAGAGCTGGATGGCGGCCTCCTTGGAGATGATGCCGCCTTCCTGGTTCTGGGTCTGCTTCTGGTGCTTCTTGACCAGGTTGATGCCGCGCACGAAGGCCCGGCCTTCCTTCGGCAGAACCTGGATCACCTCGCCCGAGCGGCCGGTGTCGCGGCCGGTGAGCACGACGACCTTGTCGCCCTTCTTGATCTTGGCCGCCATCACAGCACCTCCGGAGCCAGGGAGATGATCTTCATGTGGTTGCGCGCGCGCAGCTCGCGCGGCACCGGTCCGAAGATGCGGGTGCCGATCGGCTCCTTCTGATTGTTGATCAGGACGGCGGCGTTCTTGTCGAAGCGGATCACCGACCCGTCGACGCGCTTCACGGCCTTGGCGGTGCGCACGACGACCGCCTTCATGACGTCGCCCTTCTTGACGCGACCGCGCGGGATCGCCTCCTTCACGGAGACGACGATGACATCGCCGACGCCGGCATATTTGCGCTTCGACCCGCCGAGAACCTTGATGCACATCACACGGCGTGCACCCGAGTTGTCGGCGACGTCCAGATTCGTCTGCATCTGGATCACGTGCGTGACTCCTTGTTTCAGGCGGGTTTCCGCACACGGGCGGTATTGCCCGGCGGACGACGCCTGATGGGGACCTGAAATCCCCGGCTCATGTGTTCGACCGCGCTGTCGGTGTCGTGAGACACCGGCGCGGTCACCGCGTTCGCAGGGTGCGAGCACCCATCGGAAATGTCGCGAAGGCCGGGCGCATACTACGCTCCGCCGGCGATGGCAAGCGTGACGGACCGTAATCCGGGGGTTGCGGGCGCGGCGGAGATGCGGTTTCGCGGTCGGCGGGCGGTGCCTGCGGCCCGGCCGGCAGCGGGCGGAATGCCGACGGAACCGGTGTGTCGACTGTCAGGAAAAGGTCGCCGACCGGGGCCCGGACAGGCCCGTCACGCGGCCTGCGCGTGACGGGACAGATATGACCGGGACGCATCGCGGCGCGCCGAGCCGTCCCGCGGGTCGACCTCGATGAGTCGGACCCGATCGTGGTTCGGTATCCGGCGCGATCAGGCGGGCTGGCCGGCCGGCTCGAACAGGAAGCCTTCCAGGCTTGGAATGGTCACCGCGGTGCCGCCGGCGGGCTTCGACAGCCGCCAGGGATGCTCGGAGCGGGCGCGGATCGCCTCGGAGGGGCGCAGCCGCCGGACGGTACCGTCCGACCGCAACTCCTCGATCGCCAGGAAGCCGTAGACCTGAAGGCGCGAGGCGGTGAGCTTGGTCGCACGATCCTCGGCGGCCAGGATCATGCTGCCGGTGGCGTAGACCGCGTCCAGCAGCGATCGCTGCTCGCTGCGGCGGCGATCCCGCGCGTCCCGCTCGCTGGGGGCCTGAGCGGGGACGGGCCGCCGGAACGGAACGACGTTGCTGACGGCGACGCAACCCATACGCAGAATCCTTGACGCGAACCCGGGGCGCCCTTCCGGCCGCCCGACGATCACGACAATTCGACGGTTCGCTTTAATCTTCCGTAGACCGTGACGGCGCGCCCCTGCCCCGATCCGGCACGGCGCCGCGGGCAGCCCCGCAGGATCCGGCCCGCGTCGGGCCGGTCCCGGACGCCCGCGGGCGTGGGAATCAGCGCATCCCGGGAGCGACCATGGAGCGGCCGGGCCGAGCGGTCGCGACGGACAGCGCGGGGACCCCGATGACGGAGGCGCGCGACGTGTCCTCGATCAGCGCGCACCACGGGTTGACGAAGGATGGGGCCATGACCCTCAGCGCCTGTGGCAGCACGACGACGCGCAGCACCCGCGAGCGGCAGAAGCCCGGCGCGAGATCCGCCGCCCACTGGCCGCGCCCGATGCTCACGATCCCCGCCGCCACCCCGTTGAGAGCGATAGGCGCCCCCGACGAGCGACAGGGCCGCCACCACGGTGCCGTTCTTCGGCGCCGATACGCCGAACAGGATCGGCAGCCGGAAGTCGCTCCGGAAGATCAGCATCACGATCGGGAGGGCGCGGAAGAACCCGAGCCCCAGGGCGAGCGCCCGGCGCACCGGGCCCCCGCTTATCGCGAGCCCGGTTCCCAGGACGAGCCCGAGCACGGCCGAGGCGATGCCGGACAGGCCGGACAGAACGAGCGTCAGCGCCAGCCCGCCGATCGGCCCGTCGGGCCAGGCCCCGACCGGCAGGGAATCGATATCGTCGGCGATGACCGCGCGGTTCATCGGCCCGAACCCGGCGGTGCGGCGCGGCGGGCCGTCGCCTGGCCCAGGGCCTCCGCCGGGGCGACCGCGCCGACATAGGGCCGCGTCGCGATGCCGAAGGCCTGGACGGTCATGAAGGTCTCGGTCTCAACCTGCCGGGACGCGTAGGACAGTTCGGCCAGGCCGATCGTCAAGGTCAGCGACGTGTTCTTCATCGTGTCGAGATACCGGCCGACGATCGGCAGCCAGGTGATCGGCAGCCAGGCGATCCGCAGGGCCTGCGGCAGCACGATGGGACGGAAGGCCTGGAGCGGCGTCAGGCCACGGGCGAGGGCCGCCTGCCGCTGGGCCGCGTGGACGCCCTTGATTCCGGCCCGGCCCTCCTCCCAGCAGCGGGGTGTTGCGGACGAGGCCGACGGAGGCCGCCACGGCTCTGCGGGCCGGTGCGCCGCCCGCCTCGCGCAGGACGCACGCCGCGGGCCCGAGCATCGTACCGGCGACGCATACGGCGGCCGACAGGGCGCGGGTGACCTCGAAGCCCTCGAGCCATCAGGCAAGATATCGCGGCGCCAGAAGCTCGCCGAACAGCGGGACCACCCTGGCCGTCGCGGCGAGCCGAGCCGGGATCCCCGATCCGGCACCTTCGCCGGCAATCCGACCAGCTTCGGCCCGTCCTGGGTGATGGCCTGGACGCTGCTGTTGCGCTGGGCCGTGAAGGCGAAGGGCGTGTCACCGGAGGCGACCACCACGGCCTTCGGGCAGTCGCGGCGCCGGACGATCTCGTCGATGGTGCCCTTCTCGGCGCCGATGCGCAGGCCGCCGATGCGCAGGCCGCTCAAGTGCTCGGATGAGGACAAGGTGCCCTTCTTGGCCAGAAACTGCTGGTCGAAGACGAAAGACGGGATGCTGAAATCGACCTGCCGGGCGCGCTCCTCCGCAATGGTGAAGCTCGCGGGCACCAGATCGACCTTGCCGGGGGTGACCAGCGGGATGCGATTCGCCGGGTTGGTGGGGCGCATCTCGAGCGGCACGCCGATCGTGTCGGCGATGGCCTGCGCGTAATCGAGGTCGAGCCCGGCGACCCGCTTGGTGGCGGGGTCGGGGACGCCGAAGGGCGGGTTGCTGTCGAAGGCGGCGACCCGGAGCATGCCGGCCTTGCGGATTTCGTCCAGGCGGTCGGCCCGGGCCGCGCTGATCAGGCGGAGGGAACCCAAGATCTGGCGCGGGCGTCCACCGCTGTCGATCGTGCCACGTCGGGCCGTGACGACGTCGTACCCGGCGCGTCCGTGCCCTCCATGCCCGTGATCCCGGCCGCGACGAGGGAAAGCAACAGATCAGAGTTTCCTATTCTCGCGGATCATGGATATCTCGACTCCGATCGACCGCGGGTCGCCCGACAAATATGCCCCGCGCGGTCCGACGCAGGTCAAGCTAACCTTGATTGCTTGCCAATCGTCGGCGATGCCCTGGGCTGCGCGGCCGAGGCCGGTCGTCGGCGCTTCCGGGGGACGTCCCGCCCGCTCAGGTCCGCCGTTTGACCGATCCTTAACCTCCCATCCGGTGAAGATTTCCGCCTCGGCCGCATTGACCTGCGGAGCAACCGCGTCTAGAAGCGCCTCCACTTCGGACGGCCATCGGCTGCCGACGGTCCCTCGGGTTTGCCCACGGAAACCGTCGCCATCGCCCGCGCACCGAGGGATCAAATCGCCTGACGCTGTAAGTCAGATCCGTAGGTACGAGCGCGTCCGTCCCGGGCGTGCTCCTCTACCCACACCGCGCCGAGGGTCCGTGACAGGACCTCCGGCGCATATTCGTTTTGCGGATTGCCCCGTGCAATCCGGCCAAGGTGACCGAGGAAGAGGGCACAGGATGCCGACGATCAACCAGCTGATCGCCCAGCCGCGGAAGATCCAGCGGAGCCGCAACAAGGTTCCGGCGCTTGACGCTTGCCCGCAGAAGCGCGGCGTCTGCACCCGGGTCTACACGACGACCCCGAAGAAGCCGAACTCGGCGCTCCGTAAGGTCGCCAAGGTTCGCTTGACCAACGGCTTCGAGGTGATCGGCTACATCCCGGGCGAGGGTCACAACCTTCAGGAGCATTCCGTGGTGATGATCCGCGGCGGCCGCGTGAAGGATCTTCCGGGCGTGCGCTATCACATCCTGCGCGGCGTGCTCGACACGCAGGGCGTCAAGAACCGCAAGCAGCGCCGCTCCAAGTACGGCGCCAAGCGTCCGAAGTAGGCTTTTACGACCACGATCCGTTTCCACCGCCTGACAAGGATGTCGCCGGCCGAAAGGCTCAAGGCGGCCTGCGTCGGGTGCTTCAGAAGTTTGCACTGAAGGCCGTCATAGAATGTCCCGTCGTCACTCTGCCGAAAAGCGCGAGATCATCCCGGACCCGAAGTACGGGGACGTGGTGCTGACCAAGTTCATGAATTCGATCATGTACGAGGGCAAGAAGTCGACCGCCGAGCGGATCGTCTACGGGGCCTTCGACATCGTCGAGAACCGCGCCCGCGCCAACCCGATCGAGGTGTTCCGCGCCGCCCTCGACAACGTCGCCCCGATGATCGAGGTCCGCTCCCGCCGCGTCGGCGGCGCGACCTACCAGGTCCCGGTCGAGGTGCGCACCGAGCGCCGCCAGGCGCTGGCGATCCGCTGGCTGATCCAGGCCGCCCGGTCGCGCAACGACCGCACCATGGTCGAGCGGCTCTCCGCCGAACTGCTCGACGCCGCCAACAATCGCGGCAACGCCGTCAAGAAGCGGGAAGACACGCACCGGATGGCGGAAGCCAACCGCGCCTTCTCGCACTACCGCTGGTAAGCGGTTCCGCCGTCTCTCAGGAGCAATCCGATGCCCCGCACGCACGCGATCGAGGACTACCGCAACTTCGGCATCATGGCCCACATTGATGCCGGGAAGACCACGACCACGGAGCGGATCCTCTACTACACCGGAAAGTCGCATAAGATCGGCGAAGTCCATGACGGCGCCGCCACCATGGACTGGATGGAGCAGGAGCAGG
>CAXTCV010000230.1:0-5844 GCA_964242725.1 uncultured Methylobacterium sp. | reverse complement strand
ATTGGCGACCCCTTCCGCATCGTGGTGCAGAACCATGGGCGGGAGACGGCGAGGCCAGATTGAGCCGATCATGATGCGTTAACCATCTTTCAACGTCACGAGGCGATAGTTTTCCCTTCGGCATCGAACCCGTTGGAGGGCGACGTGCAGACTTCTGATCGACCTATCGATTTAGCAGCAGCTCGCAAGGCTCGGGCTTCAGCTCATCCTTCGGCGATTGGAGATCGTTGGGCTGTCCTGCACGGCGACCCACCGCGAACCGGCCTACTGGCAAAACCTTCTGAGACGGTGATCCATTTCCGACCCGGACGTTGATCTGTTCAACGGCCTCGGGCCGTTGAACGCTCGTCTTTCAGTGCGAAGCTGGAGCCCGGGTCGGTTGGCAGCGTTGTTGCTGCAGCCGAGGGTCGAGGAAGCCCTTCATGAACTCTGTTCGTCTAGCCCAGACCGAGAGTGCGCTCGCCGTCACGG
This sequence comes from uncultured Methylobacterium sp., assembly GCA_964242725.1. Taxonomy (GTDB): domain Bacteria; phylum Pseudomonadota; class Alphaproteobacteria; order Rhizobiales; family Beijerinckiaceae; genus Methylobacterium. The sequence goes on along the minus strand of CAXTCV010000230.1, from coordinate 5,373 downwards.
ACCGGCTGTGGCGCGCCGAGATGCGGCGGGCGTTCGGACTGGACGCGGTTCTGCTCCATGGCTTCGGGACCGAGCGGCAGGGCGCACCCGGAACGCGACTGCGTCAGGCCTTTGAGGCACGCAACGCGGCCGTGGCGGCGTGGCGGAACGAGCGGCGCCGAACGGCTTGAGGATCCAATGGACACGCGCCACCCCACAATCATCGAAGCGATTGCGGAGGGAGCGCACGCGCGGGCCATCGGCCTGCCGAAGGACAGCTGTCCCTATGATGCGGACATGCCTGAGCGTCAGGCGTGGCTGGATGGCTATGACGGCACGCCGAGCGAAGACGGGCCTGACGTGCCGATGGCAGATGCCTGAGTTGCGAAGGCATTGCGCATCCTAGTAGGGCATCGGTCGTTCGCGCCGGAGCGACGGCTCCGCACTCTCGTCCAGCGTAGCGGCGCGCAGATGTGGAAGGCGGATTGAAGCTCTACCTCCCGCAACTTTTCTGGAATGGCTCTATGAGAAGGAGCCGGATGACGGCTCGGGCAGGTGGACGAAGCTTATTGACGCGGCGGGCGCCTGAATTACCTCCGCTGAGCCGGATGCAATTTCTCGTATCGCGGCAAGGAGATGTCATATGCGCGTCCTAACTTTAGTCGTGCTCGCCGCAGCCGGTTCGGCAATCCTGTCATTCCCGGCCGCCGCGGTGCCCGCCGGTCCGGTCGCTAGCGTCTCGTCGCCGTCCGATATGCTCACCACCGTGCGGGCGAAGCGCCATCGCAAGAAGAGCTCGATGATGTCGAACTCCCAGATGATGAAGCCCGGCGCCAGCGGGGTAAACAACAAGACGCCTGGTGCGCCGGCCGGTAGCGGCGGCGGCAACGGCGCGACGGGCAGCACTGCTGCTCCGAGTGGGAAGTGACTTTCCAGATACAGGCATAGATCAATTTTTGCCCTAGGCAGATCTTAGTTCGTTCCAGAGACCACGAACCTCCTCAGCCCGCCCGGTTCGCCGCGGCGGGCTTCTTCATGGGCGTCCGGATGCGTCGGTCGATTGGACCAAATGGCAAACCTGTTGCTTCATCGCCGGATGGCGGTATTCCATCTTGAATGCTCTATATATCGGCAATGCGTGAGCGGCTTGTCGATTGCTTATGAGCCGATCATTGCGCCAACGGAGGCTGAAGCGGTCGCTGCCGCCGATGCCTGGTTCACACGCCTGCTCGCCCACCGGTCAGGGGTTGCGACCCTAAGAGACGATGCGGGGCGGATCGTCTGGACCATGCGGCGAGCGGAACTGGCCGAGGCATAGCGGCCGGGCCTACGCGATGGCGGCTAACAGCGGGCAGGCGTGAGGGAGACGGACAGAGATCTCTGTCTATCCCAGATTTCACGAGGCGCTGGAGCGATCGACGGGAGGGTGACAGGCCATACCGAAGTGAACACAGTCGATTCCGATGCTGCTGCCTTCGTGTGGCATTGAGGGAGCGATTGGCATGGCAGCTGAGACGCACCAGAGGTCGCTGGCCAAGGCCGTTAGTTGGCGCCTCACCGGAAGCGTGGACACCTTCATCCTGAGCTACCTAGTCACCGGGAGCGGTAAAATGGCTGGGACGATCTCGGCGATCGAGGTCTTTACCAAGATCGCGCTGTTCTACGTGCACGAGCGTGTTTGGGCGCGGCTACCTTGGGGACGGAACGCCGCCTGACCCAGCAGGCAACGAGGAGACTGCATTGGTCGAGGGGGGCCGCGCCTATGCGATGGCGGCCGACAGCGGGCAGGCGTAGTCAGCGAGGTTCAAGATCGGTCGTGTTGAGCGAATGTGCCTTTCGCGCGGTCTAGTTCATCACAGGGCGTCCCAGACCCAAGCCGCTCCCATCGTTCTGCCCTGGCGCGGGCGGGGAAACGTCATCGCGGCGGCTGGGTCATTGCTCGTCGACCTGCTGGAGCGCGCGTGATGCAAGGTCCGCTGTGAGTGGTGAGCCGTCATTGGGCCATCACTCGAAAGCCGACATTCGCCTTCGCCCGTTGTCGCCGTTCATCCGCTCAGTGGTGCGCCACCAGCATCCAGACGGCCATGGCGACCATCATCACGTTCTCAGTCAGTGAGACGAAGCCCAACGGCACCTTGCTCGACCCGCCGACGCAGGCGCATTTGATGTCGCGCCCCTCAACGTAGACGGCCTTGAACACCGAGACAGCGCCGACGGTGCCGATGAACAGGGCCACGGGGATCGAGAGCCAGTTCAGGGCGCCCGCCACCATCAGGACGCCGGCCCCGGCTTCCAGGTAGGGGTAGGCGTAGGCGTATCGCACCCAGCGCTGCCCCAGCAGGTCGTAGCCCAAGAACATCGAGGAGAAGGTCTCGACGTCCTGCAGCTTCAGGAGTGCGAGCACGCACATGCTGAAAGCGATGAACCACTCGGCCGCGCGCATGGTCAGGGGCGTTCCGTAGACGGCCTGGCTTGCCGCCAGGGCCATCAGGGCGGTCATCGGGAACACCGCGACCACGGGCCTGTAGGTCGTAGCGTTCGGGTCGTTGGCGGCCTTGCCGAAGTGGCGTTGCAGGTCGTCGAAGCCGCCGATCCGCTCGCCATTGATGAAGGTCTGCGGGGTGCTCTTGACCTGGTGCTCGTCCTTGAAGCGGTCGATCTCGAAGCGGGTCGTCAGCCAATGGTCCTCGACCTCGAAGCCTTGGCGTTCGAGGAGGTCCTTGGCCTTCAGGCCGTAGGGACAGGTGTGTTCGGGCGTGACCATGCGGTAGAGGTCGGCCTTGCGGCCGGCTGTGGCTTGCATCGGAGGCTCCGGCTGTGATGCGGGACCAAGTGTTCTCCGCGCGCTTCCGGATCGAAGCGGCGGAGGGGCACCGGTCGACTGGGGTTGTGGACCGTTGTGCACCTTCCCATCATGGTAAGGTCAACGGGGACATGGATGCGATGAACATCGGCCAGGCTAGCCGGGCCTCCGGGGTCTCTGCCAAGATGATCCGGCACTACGAGGCCATCGGGCTGGTGCCTCCGGCCGACCGCCGCGAGAGCGGTTATCGGGAGTACGACCCGGCGGACGTCCACCGGCTCGGCTTCATCCGCCGGGCTAGGGACCTTGGGTTTTCCCTGGAACGGATCCGGGTGCTTCTGGGCCTGTGGGGCGACCCCGGTCGCAGTAGCGCGGAGGTGAAGGCCCTGGCTTTGACCCACGTCACGGAACTCGAAGAAAAGGCCCGCCACCTTCGGGAGATGGCGGACGTCCTGCGCGGCCCGGCCCTCGCCTGCGACGGCGACGAGCGGCCGGACTGCCCCATCATCGCGGAACTGGAGACGGGCGCGAACCTGCCCGGCTGCCGCCCACGCGCCGCCTCGGGAGCGACCGAGCCTCCCGCACCGCGCCGGAAGGCGCGTGCGGGGCGATAAGCCGAAGGCTGGCCTTCCGGCGGTCGCTCATTCGGCTGCCAAGGGCATCGTCGTCGCGCGGGCGGGCACCCGCCGCACCTCGGCATGCGGCAGGCCCCGGCCCTTGACCAGGGCGTAGACGGCCGGGATCACCACGAGCGTCAGCACGGTCGAGGAGACCATTCCGCCGATCATCGGCACCGCGATGCGCTGCATGACCTCGGAGCCGGCGCCCGTGCTCCAAAGGATGGGGATGAGGCCGGCCATGATCGCGGTGACCGTCATCATCTTCGGCCGTACCCGCTCGACCGCGCCGACCATGATGGCCCGCCGCAGGTCCTCACGGGCGAGGGGCCGCCCCTCGCGGTCACACGCGGCCCGGACCTCGTCGAGGGCATGGTCGAGGTACACCAGCATGATCACGCCGGTCTCGGCCGCCACGCCGGCGAGCGCGATGAAGCCGACCGCCACCGCAACCGACATGTTGAAGCCCATCCACCACATCAGCCAGATGCCGCCGACCAGGGCGAAGGGCAGCGACAGCATGACGATGAGCGTCTCGGTCAGGCGCCGGAAGTTGATGAAGAGCAGCAGGAAGACGACGAGCAACGTCAGCGGCACCACCACCTTCAGGCGCGCCTCGGCCCGCTCCAGGTACTCGTACTGCCCGCTCCACTGCAGGGTCGTGCCCTGCGGGAGCTTGACCTCGCTGTCGACCGCGGCCCGTGCGTCGGCGGCGTAGCCCCCGAGGTCCCGGCCCGCGATGTCGACGAAGATGTAGACCGCGAGCTGGCCGTTCTCGGTGCGGATCGAGGTCGGGCCGCGCGTGAGCTCGACCTTGGCGACCTCGCGCAACGGCACCGTGCCGCCGGCCGGCAGCGGCACCTGCACCTCGTCGGCGATGGCCCGCGGGTCCGAGCGGAAGGCGCGCGGGTAGCGCACGTTCACGGTGTAGCGCTCCCGTCCTTCGACGGTGTTGGTGACGCTCTGGCCGCCGAGCGCCGTCGCGATGACGTCCTGCACGTCCCCGACCATCAGGCCGTAGCGGCCGAGCGCTTCGCGGTCCGGCGTGATGTCGAGGAAGTACCCGCCAATGACGCGCTCGGCGTAGGCGCTCGATGTGCCCGGCACGTTGCGCACCACCGCCTCGACCTGGCGGGCGACCCCCTCCATCTCCTTCAGGTCGGTGCCCAGCACCTTGATGCCGACCGGCGTGCGGATGCCCGTCGAGAGCATGTCGATGCGAGCCCGTATCGGCTGCGTCCAGGCATTCGACACGCCCGGGAACTGCAGCGCGCGGTCCATCTCGGCCTTGAGGCTCGCGAGCGTCACACCCGGGCGCCACTCGGACTGCGGCTTCAGGGCGATGACCGTCTCGAACATCTCCATCGGCGCCGGGTCGGTCGCGGTGTTGGCCCGCCCCGCCTTGCCGTAGACCGAGGCGACCTCCGGGAAGGACTTGATGATCCGGTCCTGGGTGGCGAGGAGCTCGCCGGCCTTGGTCACGGAGATGCCCGGCAGGGTCGTGGGCATGTAGAGTAGCGTGCCCTCGTTGAGGTCGGGCATGAACTCGGAGCCGAGCTGCCGGGCCGGCCAGACCGTGGCGGCCAGCACGCCCAGGGCGAGGAGGACGGTCAGCAGCCGGGCGCGGAGGACGCCCGCGATGAGCGGCCGGTACACCCAGATCAGCAGCCGGTTCAGCGGGTTCCGATGCTCCGGGATGATCCGGCCCCGCACGAACAGCACCATCAGGGCCGGGACCAGGGTCACCGACAGGATCGCGGCCGCCGCCATGGCGAAGGTCTTGGTGAAGGCGAGCGGCCCGAACAGCCGGCCCTCCTGGCTCTCCAAGGTGAAGATGGGCAGGAACGAGACCGTGATGATGAGGAGCGAGAAGAACAGGGACGGGCCGACCTCCGCCGCCGCCTCCACCAGGATCTCGACCCTGGGCTTGCCGCGAGGCGCCCGCTCCAGGTGCTTGTGGGCGTTCTCGATCAT
>CAXTCV010000229.1:0-5859 GCA_964242725.1 uncultured Methylobacterium sp. | reverse complement strand
AGGGAGGTCAGGGTCGAGAGCGCGATGTGGCTGGCGATCGCCCAGCCGTCATGGGAGACGAAGCGCTGCGCGGCGACGCCCATGACCTGTAATCCGCTGCGGAGAGGTTTCACGGGTGTCCAACGATCCTCGGGAGCGGCGCGGCACGCCGATGAACGGTGCCGGGGCCGGCCCGTCAACGCGGACGACGCGATCCGGTCCCGAACACGAAGCGGTGACGCGCCCGCGCCACGCCGGACCGGCCCATCGGATCGCCGTTGCGACGCGCGGGCCGGAGGCGCCTTAAGATCCGGCCATGCTGACCCCCCCGCGACCCTCGACGCGCGCCGCCGGCGCCCTCCCGGCCCTGTTCGTGCCGATCTGGGCGACGGGCTTCGTCTCCGCCCGGGCGGTGGTGCCGTACGCGGATCCGCTGGGCTTCACGGCGGTCCGCTTCACCGCCGTCGTCCTGGTGCTGGCCGGGATCGCGGCGGCGTCCCGGGTGCGCTGGCCGGGGGATCGGGCCGGCTGGCGCGATCCCGTCGTCGCGGGCTTCCTGATGCAGGGGATCTACCTGTCGGGCGTGTTCTGGGCGGTGGGCCACGGGCTGCCCGCCGGGATCGCCGCGCTGGTCGGCAGCCTCCAGCCGCTCCTGACCGCGCTGCTGGCGCGGCCGCTGCTCGGCGAGCGGGTCAGCGGCCGGCGGGCCCTCGGCATCCTGATGGGCTTCGCCGGGGCCGGGCTGGTGCTCGCCCCGAAGCTCGGCGCCACCGATCCGTCCGGGATCCCGCCCGGGGCGCTCGTCGTCAGCCTCCTGGCGGTCCTGGCGCTGACGCTCGGCACCCTCTGGCAGAAGCGCACCGGCGGCCGGATCGATCTGCTCGCCGGGGCGACGCTGCAGTTCGTCGGCGGCATGGCCTGCGCGATTCCCCTGGCGCTGGCCTTCGGCAGCGCGTCGTTCGAGCCGGTGGCGCCCCTGTGGCTGGGGCTCGCCTGGGCGGTCCTGATCAATTCGGTGGCCGGCATCCTGCTCCTGCTGGCGCTGATCCGGCGGGGCGCGGTGGCGGGGGTGGCCGCCCTGTTCTTCCTGGTGCCGCCGGTGGCGGCCGTGCTCGGCTACCTCCTGTTCGGCGAGGTGCTGACGCCGCTCCAGGGCGCCGGGATGGCGCTGGCGGCCCTCGGGGTCGCGGTGGCGAACCGGGGCTGAGGCCGGACCGCGCGGTGCCAGACCGGGGGGCGGGATCCGCGAGACCGGGCCCGCGCCGGCCTGCGACCCCGCGCCCCGGAAACCCCGGGCCGCCTGGCGGTTTGGTGCGCGCGGGCCGCGGCGGCCCGGGGCGGCACCGAGCGAGGCGAGCATGGACCAGGACAAGCCCCGCGAGATCCGGATCGCCCTCAATGCCATCCCCCTCGGCGGCAAGGCCGAGGGCAAGGCGGGCGAGGACGCCGTCCTGTTCGTGCGCGACGCCGACGGCGTGCGCGCCTTCCAGGCCAAGTGCCCGCATCTCGGGGCGCCGCTCGCCAAGGGCGAGATCTGCGGCGGCCGGCTCTACTGCCCCTGGCACAAGGCGGCCTTCGCGGTCGCCGACGGCAGCCTGGAGGAGCCGCCGGCGCTGGACGGTCTCACGCGCTATCCCGTCCGGATCGAGGGCGGCGAGGCCGTGGCGACCCTCACCCCGGAGCCGGTGCCCGCCAAGCGCGCCGAGACGCCCGTCGCCCGCGTCCTCATCGTCGGCACCGGCGCGGCCGCGGTCGCCTGCGTCACCACGCTCCGGCGCGAGGGGTTTTCCGGGGCGATCACGATGGTCGGCCGCGAGGCCCACCCGCCCTACGACCGGACCAAGCTGTCCAAGCAGTTCCTGGCCAAGCCCACCCCGGCGGAGAAGACCCTGCTGGAGCCGGACTTCGCCGCCGCCCACCGGGTCGAGCGGGTCGAGGCCGCGGCGACCGCGGTCGATCCCGCCGCCCGCCGCGTCACCCTGGCGGACGGGCGCACGCTCACCGGGGACGCGCTCCTGATCGCCACGGGCAGCCGCGCCGTGGTGCCGGACTTCCCCGGCCACGACCGCGACGGGGTCATGACCCTGCGCAGCCTCGACGACGCGGTCCGGCTCAGCGCGGCGGCCGGCGAGGCCCAGCGCGTCGTGGTGATCGGGGCGGGCTTCATCGGCCTGGAGGCCGCGGCCTTCCTGACCAAGCGCGGCCTCGCCGTGACGGTCCTGTCCCGGGAGGAAATCCCCTTCGCCAAGCGCTTCGGCGAGGCCGTGGGGGCGGCCCTGAAGCGCTACCACGCGGGCAACGGCGTGACCTTCGTGACCGGGAGCGTCGCCCGGATCGCCGGGACCGGCCGGGTCGCCGCCGTCGAGACCACGGCGGGCCAGAGCCTGCCGGCCGATCTGGTCCTGATCGGCGCGGGCGCCGCCCCCGAGACCGGGATCGTCACCGGCGTCGAGCCGGACGAGACCGGCGGACTCCGGGTCGGCGCCGACCTGAGGCTCGCGGACGGGGTCTGGGTCGCGGGCGACATCGCGGCCTTTCCGGAGCGCGGCAGCGGCCTCACCGCCCGGATCGAGCATTGGCGGCTGGCCCAGCAGCACGGGACGCACGTCGCCCGGGCGATCCTCGGCGGCGCGGGCGGGTTCTCCGGCGCGCCGTTCTTCTGGAGCAACCAGGGCGACAAGCGCCTTGATTACGGGGGCTACGCCCCGGGGTTCGAGCGGATCATCCTGCAGGGCGATCCGGAGGCGCTGGACTTCATCGCCTACTACGTCCGGGAGGGCCGCGCCGTGGCGGCCTGCAGCATCGGCCGCAACGCGCCCTTCACGGCGTTCTTGCACCTCCTCGGCGAGGACCGGGTGCCGACCCCCGAGGCGATCGCGGGCGGCGCCGATCTCCCCGCGCTGGTCTGATGGAACCCGAACCGGCACCGGCGCCTTTCGCCTGATGCCCGCCGAAAAAAAGAAGCCGGGCCGACCCGGGAGGTCGCATGAACCAGATCCTCGTCGTTGCCCTCATCTGCGCCGCCTCGGTCCAGGCCCCGGACTGCTCCCGCGACACCGCCATCGACGTGGTCACCGGCCCGGCCCACACCTTGCAGGAATGCCTGATCCAGGGGCCGGTCCTCGCGGCCAATTCCGGCTTCCGGGGCGAGGACGGCGCCTACGTCAAGACGCGCTGCGAGCAGAAGCACTGAGATTATCAGGAACGGACGCGAACGGCGCCGCGTCTCTCCCTCCCCCGCAGGGGAGGGCGGCAGACGCGCGGCCCGGGCGCAGGTGGTTGCCAAAGGACGACAGTCGGGATCCTGACGGGATCAGGCCCTCCAAGACGCGCGGACGTCTGCCAGGTCGCCCGGTGTTCAACTTGAGTTCAAGACACCGCAAACGAAATCTGCTTCGGCTTGTGCCGCGGACAGGTTAAAAGGCACGATCCAAGAAAACGCCAGGCGAGTCAGAACCATGTCCGCATCCCCCGCCATCCAGACCGAGCCGCAGGATATCGCCGCCCTCGCCAGGGCCGCCGGCGAGACCGCCAAGGCCCTCTTGGCCGACGCCACGCGCCGGGTCCGGACACGGATCCTCGGCAGCGACGGGCGGATCGACGCGGGCAAGCTCGAGCAGCAGCAGCACGCCGCCCACGGGCTCGCATGGCTGGCCACCTACGCCGAGGCGGTCAGCGAGCTCGGCGGCTACGCCGAGCGCCTCCAGGCCGAGGGCCGGTTCGGCGAGACCGAGGCGCTCCTCGTCCGGATCGGCGCCGGCGAGTATCTCGACCAGCTGTTCTCCGGCATCCCGATGAGCCAGGGCGAGATGGTCCGCCTCACCGGCTCGCTCGGCCTCACCGCCAAGGAGGTGGCACAATACCGCACCGACGCGGTGGAGACCCTGATCGCCGAGGGCAACACCCCCGAGAACCGCGCCGCCCTGGTGGCGCTGATGCGCGACGGCGGCGGTTCGGCCACGGTCGGCGCCTCGGGCCTCGACGAGGACATGGAGGCGATCCGCTCCGAGATGCGCCGCTTCGGCAAGGCCGAGGTGGTCGACCAGGCGCACGAGTGGCACCTGAAGAACGCATACATCCCGATGGAGATCGTCACCAAGATGGCCGAGCTCGGCGTCTTCGGCCTGACGATCCCCGAGGAATACGGCGGCATGGGCCTGCCCAAGACCGCCATGTGCGTGGTCTCGGAGGAGCTGTCCCGGGCCTATATCGGCGTCGGCTCGCTCGGCACCCGCTCGGAGATCGCCGCGGAGCTGATCCTGTGCGGCGGCACCGAGGAGCAGAAGCACCGCTTCCTGCCCCAGATCGCCAGCGGCGACATCCTGCCGACCGCGGTGTTCACCGAGCCGAACACGGGTTCGGACCTCGCCTCGCTGCGGACCAAGGCGGTGAAGGACGGCGAGGTCTGGAAGATCACCGGCAACAAGACCTGGATCACCCATCCGGTCCGGGCCGACATCATGACCGTGCTGGTGCGGACCAAGCCCGAGGAGAAGGGCCATCGCGGCCTCTCCATGCTGATCGCCGAGAAGCCCCGCGGCACCGACGCGGAGCCGTTCCCGGTCCCGGGCCTGTCGGGCGGCGAGATCGAGGTGCTCGGCTACCGGGGCATGAAGGAATACGAGCTCGCCTTCGAGGGGTTCGAGGTGCCGGCCGCCAACCTGCTCGGCGAGGTCGAGGGCAAGGGCTTCGCCCAGCTGATGCAGACCTTCGAATCGGCCCGCATCCAGACCGCCGCGCGCGCCATCGGCGTCGCCCAGTCGGCCCTCGATGTCGGCCTGCGCTACGCCGAGGAGCGGGTCCAGTTCGGCAAGCCGCTGGTCAGCTTCCCCCGGGTCGCCGACAAGCTCGCCATGATGGCGGTGGAGATCAACATCGCCCGCCAGCTCACCTACTTCTCGGCCCGCGAGAAGGATGCCGGCAAGCGCTGCGACCTGGAGGCCGGGATGGCCAAGCTGCTCGGCGCCCGCGTCGCCTGGTCGGCCGCCGACAACGCCCTCCAGATCCACGGCGGCAACGGCTTCGCGCTGGAATATCCGGTGAGCCGGATCCTGTGCGACGCCCGCATCCTGTCGATCTTCGAGGGTGCGGCCGAGATCCAGGCCCAGGTGATCGCCCGGCGGCTCCTCGAAGCCGCCTGAGATCCCGGATCCGCACGGTCCGGGACCTCGTGCGGGTGCCGGGCCGAGCCCGGCTGCACCGGGGCTCCGCCCCGATAACCCCGCCGAAGGGCGTGCGCCCTTCGGCCCCTACTTCGTGATCTTCACCGAGACCGGGTCGCTCGACGGGAAGGTCTCCTCCAGGGCATCGTCCAGGCGCTCGTCGAGCTTTTCCTGCCTGTTCTCGGGATGCTTGGCGTCGCCCGGCGTGGCGCTGCCCTGCTGGACGCCGGGCTTGGTCTCGTTCGGCTTGTGATCCTCGGCCATGTGGGTCGCTCGTCCGTGACGGGGGCACGCGCGGTGCCTGTACGCATCAACGCGACGGGGGCCCGGTGTTTCCGATCGTTCCCGCCTTAAGCCGACGCGACCGCCCGGCCGGGGCGCGGTTGCACCGCCCGCCGCCGCGCCGCGGCCTCGCGCATGACCGTCTCGTAGACCCCGCCGAGGCGGTCGAGATGCGTGTCCAGGCTCAGCGGCGCCGCCCAGTAGCGCGCGTGCGCCGCCCGGCCCATCCGGGCGGCGAGCCCGTCGTCGGACAGGCGGCGCAGATGCGCGGCGAGCGCCTCCGGATCGCCGGAGCGGAACCAGAACCCGGTCGCGCCGTCCACCACCGCCTCGCGCCCCGCGCAGGCGTCGCTGACGATCACCGGCGTGCCGCAGGCCAGCGCCTCGTAGACGGTGAGCGGCTGGCCCTCGTACCAGACGCTCGGGAAGACCAGCG
>CAXTCV010000228.1:0-5917 GCA_964242725.1 uncultured Methylobacterium sp. | reverse complement strand
CTGTTTTCGCCGTGAAAGGGCGACGTCCTGGACCGCTAGACGATGGGCGCGGACGAACGGGGCTGCGCCCCGCGCGTGCGGTCCGTATAACCCTAGGCGCACCGGGCTGGCAAGCGCGCGCATGGGCGGCGCTCGCCGCGGCGCGATGACCCGGGACGGACCGCGGAGGCCGGGCGGGCGTTGTGCGCTCGCTGACCCCTGTCCGGAGCCGACCCATGCCCGATGCCGATCGCCGCCAGATGCTGAAGCTCGCCGCTGCCGCCGCCGGGGCGGCGCTCGCCGGATCCGCAGCCGCCGAGGCCGCCGAACCCGTCGTCGACACCGGAGCGGTCCAGGGCGGCAAGCTCGAATTCCCGACCTGGACCGCGCCGACCGACCGGCCCACGCCCCCGCCGCCGGCCCCCCTGCCCCCGGCCGAGCGGATCGGCTTCGCCGTGCTGGGTCTCGGACGGCTGGCGACGGAGGAGATCCTGCCGGCCTTCGCGCAGTCGAAGCGCGCCAAGCTGGTCGCGCTGATCTCGGGTACGCCCGACAAGGCGAAGCTCATCGCCGGGCAATACGGGGTCGCGCCGGAGGCCGTCTACGGCTACGGCGACTGGGACAGGATCAAGGCCAATTCCGCCATCCAGGCCGTCTACATCGTCACGCCCAATGCGTTGCATAAGGACTCGACGCTCGCCGCGGCGGCGGCCGGCAAGCACGTGCTCTGCGAGAAGCCCATGGCGACGCGGTCCGCCGACTGCCAGGTGATGATCGACGCCTGTGCGCAGGCGGGGCGCCACCTGATGATCGCCTATCGCTGCCAGTATGAGCCCAACAACCGCGCCCTTCAGGAGATGGTGCGCGAAAAGCGCTTCGGCGCGACCCTGCTCTACGATGCCGTCAACACGCAGAACATGGCGGCGCCGACCCAGTGGCGCTTCAGCAAGGCCCTGGCCGGCGGGGGCGCCCTGCCCGATATCGGCCTCTATTGCCTCAACGCCGCACGCTTCCTGAGCGGCGAGGAGCCGACGGAGGTCTATGCCCACACGTTCTCCACCCCGGGCGACCCGCGCTTCAAGGAGGTCGAGGAGCAGGTCACCTTCACCCTGCGCTTCCCGAGCGGGCTCGTCGCCAATTGCGCGGCCTCCTACGGGCTGCACGAGAACCGCCGGCTCGGCCTCGGCATGCCGGCGGCCGCGGTGGATTTCGCCGATGCCTTTTCCTACACGGGGCAAAGGTTGCAGATCGCCCGGCGCGATGGCGACGCGGAGGCGATCACCCAGCATCGCATCGCGGCGAAGAACCAGTTCGCGCTGGAGCTCGACCATATGGCCGAGTGTATCGCGACCGGCCGGCGGCCCCGCACGCCGGGCGAGGAAGGGCTGGCGGACCAGCGCATCATGGAAGCCGTCTATCGCTCGGCCGAGACGGGGCAGCCTGTCGCCCTGCCCAAGGTCGACGGCCTCGATACGAGCCGCGGCCCGGCGCTGCCGCCGGACAGCCAGGGTTGAGCCGAGGCGGGGCGCGCGGGGCTGGACGAGGCGGCCCGCCCGGGTCCACAGGACGGCACGGCACCGGCTTCGTCGTCGGCCTCGACCGGCGGGAGCCGAGCGGGACAGGACGGGCGGCCGGACGCCCGACGACGCCCTGACACGATGAGGTGAGACCCGTGAGTTCGTTGTTCCAACCGTTGAAGATCGGGTCGCTCGACCTCGAGAACCGCATCGTCATCGCGCCCATGTGCCAGTATTCGGCGGACGACGGCTGCGCCACCGACTGGCACATGATGCATCTCGGCACGCTCGCCCTGTCGGGGGCGGGCCTGCTCGTCACCGAAGCCGCCGCGGTGTCGCCGGAGGGACGCATCACGCCCGACGACCTCGGCCTCTATTCCGACGAGACGGAGGCGGCGCTCCGCCGCGTGCTCGCGGCCATGCGCAAGCACTCCCCCATGCCCGTCGCCATCCAGTTGGCGCATGCCGGCCGCAAGGCGTCGAGCCACGCGCCTTGGGACGGAGGGCAGCAGATCGGCCCCGACGAGCCGGGCGGCTGGCAGACCGAGGCGCCCTCCGCCGTCCCTCACGGGGACGACGAGCACGCCCCCACGGCGCTCGACAGCGCGGGCCTCGCGCGGGTCAAGGGCGACTTCGTCGCCGCGGCGACGCGCGCCGCGCGGCTCGGCATCGAAGCCATCGAGATCCACGGCGCTCACGGCTATCTCCTCCACGAGTTCCTGTCGCCGCTCGCGAACAGGCGCACGGACGACTACGGCGGGTCGCTCGAGAACCGCATGCGCTTTCCCCTGGAGGTGTTCGACGCCGTCCGGGCTGCCTTCCCGGCCGATCGGCCCGTCTGGATGCGCCTGTCCGCCACCGATTGGGTCGAGGGCGGCTGGGACATCGCCGGCACGGTGGCGCTGTCGCGCGCGCTCGAGCGGCGCGGTTGCGCCGCCATCCATGTCTCCTCGGGCGGCGTGTCGCCCCGCCAGCAGATCGCGCTCGGGCCGAACTACCAGGTCGGCTTCGCCACCACGGTCAAGGATGCGGTCGGGATCCCGGTCATCGCGGTCGGGCTGATCACCGAAGCCGCGCAGGCCGAAGCCATCCTGGCGGAGGGCCTGGCCGACGCCGTATCGCTGGCCCGCGCCATGCTCTACGACCCGCGCTGGCCCTGGCATGCCGCGGCGGAACTCGGCGCGCAGGTCCGGGCGCCGAAGCAGTACTGGCGATCGCAGCCGCGCGCGTTCAAGGACCTGTTCAAGGACGCGAGCTTCGGGCAGCGCTGAGACCCACGGCCGCCTCCCCTTCCCGCCCGGTCTGCCCTATGGTCGGCCGGGTGGCACGGCGCGCGAACGGCGGCGGCAAGGGGGGACGCGGCGTGGAGCAGCTCGACGGGGAGTACGATTACATCGTGGTCGGCGCCGGGACGGCCGGCTGCATCCTGGCCAATCGCCTGTCCGCCGACCCGAAGACGCGCGTGCTGCTGCTCGAAGCCGGCGGCCGCGACCGCTGGATCTGGTTCCACATCCCCGTCGGCTATCTTTTCGCGATCGGCGACCCCCGCGCCGACTGGATGTTCCGGACCGAGGCGGAGCCCGGCCTCAACGGCCGCGCCCTGCATTATCCGCGCGGCAAGGTCATCGGCGGCTGTTCCGCCATCAACGGCATGATCGCCATGCGGGGCCAAGCCGCCGATTACGACGGCTGGCGTGCCCAGGGCCTGCCCGGCTGGGGCTGGGCCGACATGATGGGCTCCTTCCGACGGCTCGAGGACCACTTCCTCGGCGACGGCGAGCATCACGGGACGGGTGGCGGCTGGCGCGTCGAGGAGGCGCGCGTGTCCTGGCCGATCCTAGACGCCGTTCGGGCGGCGGCGGGCGAGATGGGCGTGCCGCCGATCGCCGATTTCAACACGGGCGACAACGAGGGCGCGAGCTACTTCCACCTCAACCAGAGGCGCGGTCGCCGCTGGTCGTCGGCGCGCGGCTTCCTGAAGCCCGCGCTGCGCCGCCCGAACCTGCGGCTCGAGACCGGTGTGACGGTGGACCGCGTCCTCGTCGAGGACGGCCGCGCCGCGGGCGTCCGCTATCGCCAGGCCGGTCGCGAGATCACCGCGCGGGCCTCGGGCGAGGTGATCCTGGCCGCCGGGGCGGTCGGCTCGCCGCAGGTGCTCCAGCTCAGCGGCATCGGCCGCCCCGACTGGCTGCAGCCGCTCGGCATCGCCACCGTGCTGGAGCGTCGCGGCGTCGGTGCCAACCTGCAGGACCACCTGCAGCAGCGCGCCATCTACAAGGTGACGGGCGTCCGCACGCTGAACGAGACCTACCATTCGCTGCCGCGCCGCGCCCTGATGGGGCTCGACTACGCGCTCCGCCGCCGCGGCCCGATGACGGCGGCGCCCTCGCAGCTCGGCATCTTCATGCGGTCGGGGCCGGAGCAGAACCGCGCCAATCTGCAGTTCCACGTCCAGCCGCTCAGTCTCGACAAGTTCGGCGAGCCGCTGCACCGCTTCCCGGCCATCACGCTCTCGGCCTGCAATCTCCAGCCGACCTCGCGCGGCACCGTTCGGCCGCGCTCGTCCGATCCGAGCGACGCGCCGATGATCGCGCCGAACTACCTGTCGACCGAGGCGGACCGTCACGTCGCCGCCGACGCCATCCGGGCGACGCGCCGGCTCATGGCTCAGCCCGCCATGGCGCGGTTCCGCCCGGAGGAAGTGCTGCCCGGCCCCTCCGTCGGCGACGACGACGCGTCGCTGGCCCGTGCGGCGGGCGACATCGGCACCACCATCTTCCACCCGGTCGGCACCGCCAAGATGGGCACGGGCGACGACCCGGAGGCCGTGGTGGATGCCCGGCTCCGCGTCTTCGGGATGCGGGGGCTGCGGGTGATCGACGCGTCGATCATGCCGACGATCACGTCCGGCAACACAAATACTCCGACCGCCGCCATCGCCGAGAAGGGCGCCGAGATGGTGCTCGCCGATCGACGGTGAGCGGCAGACATGGGCTAAGCTCGCACCGGAGGTTGCGAACATGGCTATCGACCGTGAGCGCCAGGACGGCTGCATCGGGCTCATTCTGTGGTCGCGCCGCGGCGGTCTTGTCGGATCCGGCCATGGTGCGGGGCATCATCGAGGACCAGCAGATCGTCTCGGTCGGCCTTGCACAAGCGGTCCATACAGAAAGCGATGATGCCGGCGGAGAGCTGCGGCAGGATCAGGAGTGGGGATGGCGTGGTTGCTCCGACAGACACTCGGGCCGTCGGCATGTGTAGGTCCGTTTCGTAGACTTTGATCATCGAAGATTGACGGCTAGACTTCGAGGGACCAAGCGCGCTTCTCGTCTCTACGTGGAGCAATTTGCATCGGTGTAACTAGATCTTCTTTGATCAGCGAGAGCACCGGAACGATCACCTCTCGATCCGCCCG
Organism: uncultured Methylobacterium sp.; assembly: GCA_964242725.1. GTDB lineage: Bacteria > Pseudomonadota > Alphaproteobacteria > Rhizobiales > Beijerinckiaceae > Methylobacterium. The sequence goes on along the minus strand of CAXTCV010000228.1, from coordinate 1,006 downwards.
TGCTGGCTGCTCCGATGAGCGCAGGATCATACATTGACGCGTGCAATCCGTGGGTGCTGTTATCGCGTGGCGCATCCGACCAACGGCGCCGATCTTCGCCGCGTCACAGGCCCGCACGGGAGCTCGTTCAGCCATGAACCGAGGCAGATCAGGCAGAGAGGACAAGGCGACGGCCGGTCGCAGACACACGCGAAGGAGCCGGGTGGCGCTCCTGGCGATGATCGCGACAGGTCTGACAGTGCTGACCGGCCCCGCGATCGCGGGGAGCCCCTTCTCCGGCTTCGCCGGCACCTGGCACGGCGGAGGCACCATCGCGATGGCGGACGGCAGTCGGGAGTCGATCCGCTGCAAGGCGCGCTACAAGATCGGAGCGGGAGGCGACGCTCTCGCCATCAACGTCCTCTGCGCCAGCGACAGCTACCGGGTTCACATCCTCAGCAACGTCGACGTCCAGGGCGACACGTTCAGCGGATCCTGGCAGGAGACCACGCGCCAAGTCTCGGGCAGTCTGACCGGCGGCATCCCTGCGCCCAACACCTATCAGGCGAGCCTGCAGACGATGGGCGGCGGTCTCGAACTCGGTGCCCGCACCAACGGCACGCAGCAGGCGATCACGATCACCTCCCAGGGCAGCGACATCGCCGGCGCCAGCATCCTGCTCCGCAAGATGTGACACGGGCGACCGTCCTGCTCCTCCGGTCGACATGACGGAGGACGTCGATGTGGTGATCCAAGCCGCGGTGCAGCAGATCGAACCTGCGATCGGCCATCCGACTCACCCCGACGCGCCGAAGCTGCGCGATATGGTGCGCAGCATGATCGACCGGATCACGATCCCTGCTCACGGTCCGGGTCGCCGCAGCACACCCCCCTGCCCTGGGGCCTGCGGGTCTCCGCGACAGCCTGTCGGGCGAGCCTCGGCCAGCGCGGCCCTGAACGCGCGACGGCCCCGGCGCGGTGAGGCTCCGGGGCTGTTGTGGTGTGGGATGGTGTTGGTTGCGGGGGC
>CAXTCV010000227.1:0-5918 GCA_964242725.1 uncultured Methylobacterium sp. | reverse complement strand
ACGCCCCGCTTGCCCGCGCTGTGCTTGCCCGCGCCCTGCTCGCCGGTGCCTCGCTCGCGGTCCTGGCGCAGGCCACGCCGAGCCTGGCCCAGGAGGCGCCCCGCCGCGGCGTCGGTTCGCCGGCCGGGAGCAGCGTGCAACTCGGGGAACTGAGCGTCGAGAGCCAGGGTGGCGGCGCGCCGGTCCCCGTGGCCCGGGCGGGCGCGACCGCGCGGGCGGTGGAGAGCCCGACCGGCCCGGTCGACGGCTACGTGGCCAGACGCTCGGCCACCGCCACCAAGACCAACACGCCGCTGATCGAGACCCCGCAATCGATCACCGTGGTGGGCCGCCAGCAGCTCGACACCCAGAACGCCCAGACCCTGCAGCAGGCGACGCAATACGTCGCCGGCACCTACGCGGGCACCTTCGGCGCCGACACGCGCCTCGACTACTTCCAGCTGCGCGGCTTCGTGGCCAGCGATTACGGCCTCTACCGGGACGGCCTGCAGCTCCTGAACTACGGCTTCGCCTATTACCGGGTCGACACCTACGGGCTGGAGCGGGTCGAGGTGCTGCGCGGCCCCGCCGCGGTGCTGTTCGGCGCCGGCAATCCCGGCGGCCTGATCAACCAAGTCACCAAGCGTCCGACCGAGACCCCGTTCGGCTCCATCGAGGTCGGCGGCGGCTCCTTCGACCAGCGCTACGCCGCCTTCGACGTCGGCGGCCCGGCCGACCAGGAGGGCCACTGGTTCACCCGCCTGACCGGCTATGCCCGCAACGGCGGCACGCAGGTCCAGGGCGCGCCGGACGACAGCTACTACATCGCCCCGGCCTTCACCTATAAGCCGGACGGGTCGACCAAGCTCACCATCCTGTCGAGCGTCCAGCACGACAACACGGCGGTGACCTCGAACTTCCTGCCTTACTACGGCACGGTGAAGCCCACGGTGCTGGGCCTGCGCATCCCGCGCTCCCTCAACGTCGGCGATGCCGGCTTCAACACCTTCCAGCGCGACCAGGCCTCCATCGGCTACGAGTTCGAGCACGTCTTCGACGACACCTGGGCGGTGCGCCAGAACGCCCGCTACGCCTTCGCGGAGAGCAACCAGAATTCCTATATCGGCCAGCTCGGCTACGCCGACGCCCAGCAGACCCAGCTCGCCCGCTACCTGTTCCGGGACCACGCCAAGGTCGCCCAGCTCGACGTCGACACCCAGGCCGAGGCCAAGTTCTCCGACGGCTTCTTCCGGCACGATGTCCTGATGGGCGTCGAGTACCGGAACTTCCAGATCCACGACAACCAGGCCTCGGGCTTCCCCGCCCCGAATCTCAACATCCTCGCGCCGATCTACGGCCCGCAGACGGTCTCGGCCTCGCCCTACCTGATCCAGGCGGACTCGTTCCAGCAGATCGGGCTCTACTTCCAGGACCAGATCAAGCTCACCCCGGAGCTGAGCCTGATCCTGGGCGGCCGCCAGGACTTCGTCGAGAACACGGTCTACGACCGGCTGACGCCCGCCAACACCAACGGCCGCACCGACAGCGCCTTCACCTACCGGGCGGCGGCGATCTACAATTTCGACTTCGGCCTCGCGCCGTACGTGATGTATGCGACCTCGTTCCAGCCGCTGATCGGCACCGACATCAACGGCCAGACCTTCAAGCCCGAGACGGGCGACCAGATCGAGGGCGGCGTGAAGTTCGAGCCGCCGGGCCAGGGCTACTTCCTGACGCTGGCCGGCTTCGACATCCACCGCAGCAACGTGCAGACCCCGAACCCGGTCAACACGCTGTTCCAGACCCAGATCGGCGAGGTGCGCTCCACCGGCTTCGAGGCGCAGCTGGTGGCCAACCTGCTCGACGGCCTCAACGTGGTCGCCTCCTACACGGTGTTCGGGATCAACAGCGTACGGGGCAACGCCGACCAGATCGGCCGCGTCCCGGTGAACACGCCGGAGAACCTCGCCAACCTGTTCTTCGACTACACGATCCCGACCGGCGACTGGCGCGGCTTCGGCTTCGGCGGCGGCGTGCGCTACATCGGGCGCTCCTTCGCCGACGTCGCCAACACCCTGCGGTTGCCCGACTACGTGCTGTTCGACGCGCAGGTCCACTACGATTACGCGAACTGGCGCTTCCAGGTGAACGCCACGAACCTCGCCGACCGGCGCTTCGTCTCCTCCTGCCAGGCGGAGAATTCCTGCTTCTACGGCGATGCCCGGCGCGTCCTGGCGAAGGTCAGCTACAAGTGGTGAGGCGGGTCACCGCGTCTCGGCGGTAGAGCCGCGCCCGGGCCCGGTCGAGGCCCCCTGCCCGCCGCGCCTGGTGGGGCGGGCGGGGGGCCGCCGATCAGCGCATGTGCCGGCGCATCATGTGGTGGCGGTGATGGCGGTGCATCATGCGATGGCGCATCATCCCCGACTGCATCCGAGCGTTGCGGTGCATGCCGCCGAAATTGCTGTTGCCCGTGGCGGTGGCGTTCCGGTCGAGGCCGTCGCCGGGGGCGGCCAGGACCGGGGCCGCAGTGCCGAGGACGAGGCCGAGCGCGAGCGTCGCGCCGAGGATGATCTTGTTCATGGGACGAGTATCTCTCCGCGACCCTGCGCCGCGCCGACCGAACGGGTTGCGGGCGACCCGGTTCCGGATGCGGCCCGGAATCGCGGCGCGTCATCCTGAGGCAGGGCCGGGGCCGGCCGCGGGGCCCCGCGCCCGGACGCGGGGCCGGATCAGGCCCCCGGATCCGCCGCGATGGCGAACAGGGTGAGCGGCTCGGGCAGGGTCGCCTGCGGCACCGGGACGGCCCGGGTGCCGGCCGGCAGGCCCCCCCGGAGCAGATCCAGAAGATCCCCCGAGGCGGCGACCTCGATCTCGGCCGCCTTGGCCTGGGCCTCGATCCGCGACAGGGCGTTCATGGCCGGGCCCAGCACCGTGTACTCGGCCCGGACCCCATCGTCGAACACCCCGACCAGGAGATCGCCCGCGTGCAGGGCGACCACGACCCGCAGGGTGAACAGCCCCTCCGCCGCGCGGGCCTCGTTGAGGGCGGCGATCCGCCGGCGGAGCGACAGGGCGCAGGCCAGCGCCGCCCGCGCCTGCGCGTCGGGCGGGCCGACCACGAACTGCACCAGCACCGCGTCGCCGATATACTTGTCCACGAGGCCGCCCCGCTCGGCCACCGCCGCCTGCGCGGCCGCCCGGACGGCGAGCAGGGCCGCCACCATGGTCTCCGGCGGGTGCTCGCGGGACAGCCGGGAGAAGCCGCGGATGTCGAGGATCATCAGGCAGGCGTGGCGCCGGTGGACGCCCGGCGCCGAACCGCCCTCCTCGGCGGCCAGATCGAGGGCGACCGGATCCGGCACGAAGCGGGCGAGCCGGGCCCGTTGGTGCTCCATGCGCAGCGCCCGGGTCACCGCCCCGCGCAGGCGGCTCACGCCGTCGACCACCAGGAGCCCCGCCGCCACGAAGGTGGCGAGCCCGGTCACCTGCGCGGTCGGGAAGGTGTCGGGCCCCGGGAACAGGTCCGGCCGCATCAGCCCGACCAGGAAGGCCGCGCTCCAGCAGGCGGTCACGAGCCCGCAGAAGACCAGGGTCTGCGCCACCCGCATGCTCAGGCCGGTCTGGAGCAGGAGCAGGAAGGCCGGCAGGCGGCTCACCGCGTCGGCGCCGAGGCCCGCCCCGCCCCCGGCCAGCATGTGCTCGATGATCACGTAGACCGCGAGCCCGGCATTCAGCCCGGTGCCGGCCCAGCTGCAGAGTGTGGCGCGCGCGCCGCCGCTCCGCTCGCCGAGCCCGAACCAGACCGTCCCGAGGCCGTAGAGGCCGAGGATGAACCAGTGGCTGAGGGCGTGCAGGGAGCCGTCATAGGCCTGGGCCGCCATCAGCAGCACCAGCACGATGATGGCGCGCAGCCCGAGCAGGCGCAGGCCCCCGCCCGCCTGCATGGCGCGCAGCACCGCCGCGTCGTCCGAACCCGCGGCCGCCCGGCCCTCGGCCTGCACCCGGGCGGGGAGCGGGGCGGGAAGCGGCGGCCTCTCGGCGCCGCCCGGGACCATCAGCCGCCCCGGTCGAGGCGCCGGGCCGCCGCGAACCGGTTGAGGAAGCGCGGCTCCTTCTCGGGGGCGATCCGCACCGCGAGGTGCAGGGTGCCGTCCGCCTCCGCGCGCCGGTCGAGGATCTCGGCGTTCTCGTAGAGCCAGTTCAGCGCCGCCCCGTCCTCCGGCGGCAGCGCCACGGCGAAGCTCGCCCGGTGGCGCCCGATCCGGGCCTCGATCCGGCTGTTGAGGGCGGCGAGCCCCTCCCCGGTCAGCGCCGAGACCAGGACCGGCGCGGCGCTGTCGCGGTCGTTGCGGACCTTGCCCTGGCCGCTGAGGTTCATCAGCCGGGTGCGCTCGTCGTCGTCGAGCAGATCGGCCTTGTTCCAGACCTCGATGATCCGCTCGGCACTGGTCTCGATGCCGAGTTCCCGCAGCACCTCGCCGACATCCTCGGCCTGGGCCTCGGAATCGACGTGGCTGACGTCGCGCACGTGCAGCAGCACGTCGGCCTCGATGGCGTCCTCCAGGGTCGCCCGGAAGGCCGCGATCAGCGGCGTCGGCAGGTCGGAGATGAAGCCCACCGTGTCGGACAGGATCACGGTCTCGCCGTGGGGCAGCTTGGTCGCCCGGGCGGTGGGGTCGAGGGTGGCGAACAGCATGTCCTTGGCGGTGACCTCGGCCCGGGTCAGGGCGTTGAACAGGCTCGACTTCCCGGCATTCGTGTAGCCCACCAGGGCGACGATCGGGTACGGCACCCGGGCCCGGCTCTGCCGGTGCAGGCCGCGGGTGCGCACCACCGCGTCGAGGTCGCGCTCGATCCGGGTCATGCGCTCCTGGATCATGCGCCGGTCGGCCTCGATCTGGGTCTCGCCGGGGCCGCCCAGGAAGCCGAAGCCGCCGCGCTGGCGCTCCAGGTGGGTCCATGACCGGACCAGCCGCGACTTCTGATAGGCGAGGTGCGCGTGCTCGACCTGGAGCGTGCCCTCCCGGGTCGAGGCGCGGCGGCCAAAGATCTCCAGGATCAGGCCGGTCCGGTCGATGACCTTCGCGCCCCATTCCTTCTCCAGGTTGCGCTGCTGCACCGGCGACAGGGCGCAGTCCATCACCACGAGGCCGATCTCCCGGGCGCGGATCAGGCCGGCGATCTCCTCGACCCGGCCCTTGCCGAGATAGGTCGCGGGGCGGATCCGCGGCAGGCTGACGGCGAGGCTCTCGACCACGTCGAGCTCGATGGCGGCGGCGAGCCCGGTCGCCTCGTCGAGGCGCGCCTCCACGGAGCGCGTGGGGGTCGCCGGCCCGTGCCCGGACCCCGATGCGCCGCGCGCGAGGTAGGGGCCGATCACCAGGGTGTGGGTCGCCGCGGCGATCTCGCCCTCGGGGGCGGCCTGCGCCTGGAGGCGGGCTTCACCGGACGTCAGCGTCTCGCTCATGCAGCCTTTAGCGCCGCCGGAACGCCGGCGGCTTCGTTCGAGAAGTCGGACTCGTCACAATGGGGATGCGGGCGGGCCGGGCCAAGATGCCGGCCGGGAACGGCCGCAGATATCCCGCGGCGGGACGGGGCCTTCACCCGCCCCCGCGGAGTCTACACCCGCCCCCGCGGAGTCTACGCGGTTCACGCTTCGCCTTCCGGACGAGGCCAGGGGCCGGTCCCAGGCGCATCTCCCTCCCCCGCAGAGGGGGAGGGCGGGCGGGTGCCAGCTCCGGAGCGGGCCTGAAGCCCAGCCGGACCGATACAAATCCCGATCTGTGAACCCCGCCGGCCCGCCCGGGAGACCAGACCCGCGCCGTCCGAGCCCACGGCCGTTCGGGGAAGGGCCGCCCTGCCCCGGACATCACGCCTTCTCGGCGGTCTCGTCCGGCTCGAACAGCTGCACCGGATGGCCCGGCATGATCGTCGAGATC
>CAXTCV010000226.1:0-5930 GCA_964242725.1 uncultured Methylobacterium sp. | reverse complement strand
GGCCCGAAGGCGGCGTTGGCCGGGCCGATCTGGCTCGGATGGATCAGCATCTTGCCGTCGAAGCCGAGGTCCCGGCCCTGGGTGCACTCGGCCGCGAAGCCGGCCGCATCGTGGAGGTCGGTGAAGACGCCGTCGATCGCCTCGATCTCGTAGGCCCGGGCGGCGGCGAGCACGGTCATCAGCCAGGGGACGAGGGCCGCGCGCCCCGGCGGCGGGATCCGGGCCGCCTTCAGCAGATCGTTCGGGCCGATCACCAGGGCCGCGAGCCGCCCGTCGACGTCCCGGGCCGCGCCGGCGATCTCGGCGGCGTTCACCACCGCCATCGGCGTCTCGATCATCGCCCAGACGCGGGTCGCCTGCGGCGCCCCGAGCCGGCGCAGGCGCGAGCCGACGGCGATCAGCGTGTCCGAACTGCGCACCTTCGGCACCAGGATCGCGTCCGGGGCGGCCGAAGCGAGGGCCACGAGATCGGCCTCGCCGTCGTCGGTCTCGGGCGGGTTGATCCGGACCACGACCTCGCGCCGTCCGAAGCCCGGGGCGGCCAAAGCGGCGGCGACCTGCACGCGGGCCGCCGCCTTGACGTCCGGTGCGGTCCCGTCCTCCAAGTCGATCAGGATCACGTCGGCGGGGAGCGTCCGCGCCTTCTCCAGCGCCCGGGCGTTGGAGCCCGGCATCGCCAGGACGCTGCGGCGGGGACGGATCTCGCTCATCACGCTATTCCCGGGTCGGCGGCGACGCACTCGGGCTGCGGATAGCCGTCCGCGCCGACACGGACAAGGACGCAGCGCGGGCGGGGTTCCACGAGGGGGGGATCGCGATGACGCGGTGGGTGGCGGGGCTGGACGGCTGCCGGGGGGCCTGGGCGGGGGCGCTGATCGATCTCGACGACCCCGCCCGGCACCGCTGCGCCCTGTTCCCGGACGTGGCCGCCCTCCTCGATGGGCCGGAACGGCCCCTCGTGATCGGGATCGACGTCCCGATCGGCCTCCCCGACCGGATCCTCGGCGGCGGCCGCTCCGCCGACCGGGCCGCGCGCGCCCGTCTGGGGCCGGGGCGCGCCTCGGTCTTCCCGATGCCGTCCCGGGCGGCCGTCTACGCCCCCGATTACGAGGCCGCCAAGGCCGCCGCGCGGGCTTCGAGCGACCCGCCCTTCGCGCCCTCGATCCAGGGCTACAACATCTTCCCCTACGTCCGCGCGGTCGACGGGCTGCTGCGGGCCCGGCCGGAGCTGCGCGACCGCGTCCATGAGGTCCATCCGGAGGTGGCCTTCCACGCGCTCAACGGCGGCCGGCCGCTCGGCCTGCCCAAGAAGGGACCCCGCGCCCGGGACGGGCTCGATCTGCGGCGGAAGCTCCTCGCCGCCGCGGGCCTGCCGGACACCCTGATCGGCGTGCGGACCCGGGGCGTCCCGGAGGACGATCACCTCGACGCCCTGGCGGCCCTTGTCGTGGCCGGCGACATCCTGGCCGGCCGCGCCGTGCCGCTCCCGGAGGCGCCGGAGCGCGACGCGCACGGCCTGCCGGTGGTGATCTGGGCGCCGGCCGAGCGGCACGATGGGCCCGAGCCATCATAGGGCCGGCCTTTCGCGGGCGACACGTGTGTCCATCCGCGCCCGAGCGCGCTAGCTGTTTTCCCATGAGCGCATCCCCGTCCCTCCCGATTCGCCACGTCGCCCGGGCGATCGTCCTCGATCCGGAGGACCGGATCCTGCTGATCGCCTACGCCTCGGTCCACGCCAAGGGGCCCGACGGCGCGCCGCTCCGGTTCTGGTTCATGCCCGGCGGCGGCCTGGAGCCGGGCGAGGACCACGTCACCGCCTGCCGCCGGGAGCTGGAGGAGGAGATCGGCCGCGGCGACGTCGCGATCGGCCCGCAGGTGGCCGCCTGCGACGGACCGTTCCACCTGTTCCGCCAGTCCCGGGACGCCCGCGAACGCTATTTCCTCGTCCGCCTGCCCGACGATCGGGTCGATACCGGCCGGCTGGCCGAGACCGAGGACAACCCGGTGCTCGGCACCCGCTGGTGGCCGATCGCGGAGCTGCGGGCGAGCGGCGAACGGGTCGAGCCGGCCGGCCTCGCCGATCTCGCGGCCGATCTCGCCCGCGGGATTATGCCCGCCGCGCCCCGCGTTCTGGCATGGCGACAACCCTGAACTCGGCCGCGCCGAGGCGTATGGTTCAACCGGAGGTGATGCGATGTTTCCCATATACCTGACTGAGGGCTATCGGTCGTTCCTGCAGGAGCGGTTTCCCTCCGAGCGCCGCCGCTTCGCGCAGCTTGCCGACTCGCAGAAGCCGGAGATCCTGGTCATCAGCTGCTGTGACAGCCGGGTCTCCCCCAGCGCGATCTTCGACGCCGGACCGGGCGAGCTGTTCACGATCCGCAACGTCGCCAACCTCGTGCCGCCCTACATGCCGGACGAGCATTACCACGGCACCTCGGCGGCACTCGAATTCGCCGTCCAGGCCCTGGAGGTGAAGCACATCGTCGTGCTCGGCCACGCCACCTGCGGCGGCGTGAAGGCCTATGCCAACCGGGCCAAGCCGCTCTCCCCCGGCGATTTCATCGGCAAGTGGGTCTCCCTCGTGGGGCAGGCCGAGGCGAAGGCCGGCGATCCCGGGACGCCCGACTATCTCACCCGCCTGGAATACGCCGTCGTGGCGCAGGGGCTCGAGAACCTGATGACCTTCCCGTTCGTGAAGGAGCGGGTCGACGATGGCCGCCTCGAACTGCATGGGGCGCATTTCGGCGTGGCCAGCGGATCCCTGCTCGTGCGCGACCCGCAGACGGGGCAGTTCGTCTCGCCGATCGACGGAACCGGCCTGCCGGTCCGCTCGATCGCCGCCATCGCGTGCGATTGAGGCCGATCGATCCGGGTTTCGTGGCTAGGCACCGGTCCGCGGCGGTTCGGATCGTGCCCTGCCCGCAAGTCGTGCAATCCCGGTGACGGCCCGGCCGCCCCGGCCCGGGGCTGCGATATTCGCACATCGCCTCCGGATGCGCGCGATGGCCGGCCCCGGGCGCGTCTCCCTCCCCCCTCTGCGGGGGAGGGAGACGCCCGAAGGTGGTCGGGAGAGGGGAGCGACGGTGCCGGATAAGACCGTGGCCTTCGAACCCGCGCTGTCCGTTCCTGAAACCGGGTCCCCTCTTGCGGGACTTCATCCCGGCCCGACCCCTGCCGAGGTTGGGGCCACCCCTCCCCGCAGCGGGGGGATGGAGCGCGCGTGGCGGCTCAGGACTGTCAAACCCGTCGACCGGGCAATGACCCCAAACCCGATCTGTGAATACGGCAGCCCTGTGGGGACGGGACGCGGTTGGGCCCGCCTGTCTTCCGATCCGGCTCGGATGCGATGCCGCCGAGCCCACGATGCGGCGTCGAGAGGTCCCTCCCCAAACCGGCCTCGCGGTGGTCCGGACGCACACGAAAACGGGCGGCCCGCTCGCGCCGGCCGCCCGTTCTCCGGGACCGGCCGGAGCCGGTCCCACGTCAATGTGCCGTGACTTACATCGCGCCCGGCAGACGCTGGGCCTGGTCGTAGTGCATTTGCAGCGCCGGCAGGGCCTGCTGGGCGTAGTTGCGCAGGGCCGGGTTCGGGCCGCCCTGGGCGTAGGCCTGGGTCATCGCGATGGTCATCTGATGAGCCTGGATCTGCTGGGCCGCGTAGACGCGATCGAAGCGCGGGCCGGCCGGCGTCGCGGACAGCTCGGACAGCATCGCCTGCTGCTCGGGGTTCGGCGGCACGATCGCGGAGGCGCCGGTCGTCATCATCTCGCCGCGTCCGAACTGGCTGCCCGCCGCAGCACCGTTCGCCGCGCCGGCACCCGCGCCCTGGAGGCCACCGACCGGACCACCGGAGAGGGTACCGCCGACCACGCCGGTCGCCGCGCCCACGCCCGCGCCGACGGCGCTGCCGGCCACCGCGATCGGGGCCGTGATCAGTCCACCGAGACCCTGATCGCCGGCCGCCATGGCGCCGGACTGACCGCCGGCGAGCGCCACGTTGGCGGCGCGGTGATCGCGGATCACCTCCTGGGCGTAGGACCGGATCCGCGGGTTGCGCGACTTCGACAGGGCGATCTGCGACGACTGAACCTCGAAGGCGTTCGCCTGCATCGACTGCACGCGGAAGTCGTTGGCGCTCTGCGCCAGAGCCGGCGTCGACAGGGCCAGGACCAACGCGGAGGCGGCAGCATAATTCTTCAGCATCAGGAACCTCGTTTCGAAATGGACGCGCGAACTGGCAAGGGATGCCACATGCGGAGACTTGGAAACCTCACGCCGAACGTTCGCGAATTGGTGCTTCAACGGGGCCATCGGCCTATGGTTCCTGTCTTTTTTGCTTCGAACCGGCGCCGCCGATGAGGATTCCGTGCAGCACGACCCGGCCTGGCGGGCCGGAGCCGTCGCCCGGTCGCGGCCGTCGCGGGTCGCCGGCGGCGCGACCCCCGTTGCCGTTCTACGTGCGGCGGAGCGCCCGATGACCCTCGTCCCGATCCAGGTTCTGCGTGCCGTCGCCGCCCTCATGGTGGTCTGGCACCATGCCCGGCACGAGGCGGGAATGCTGGCCGAGCGCGGCGCCGGTCCGGCCCTCGATCCCGGCACGCTCCTGCCCTGGTGGGGCGGCGTCGACCTGTTCTTCGTCATTTCCGGCTGCGTCATCGTCCTGGCGAGCGGGCGCCTGTTCCGGATGCCCGGGGGCCGGATCCGCTTCCTCGCCCACCGGGTCGCCCGGGTCGTGCCGCTCTACTGGCTGGTGAGCCTCCTCTACCTCGCCCTTGCCGTGGCGCGACCCGATCTCCTCGGCGAGGCCGCCGCCCTGCTCTACGCGCCCGCCGCGCTCCTGGCCGGTTTCCTGTTCTGGCCGGCCGCCCGGCCCGACGGCATCGTCCAGCCGCTTTACGGGCTGGGCTGGACCCTGAACTACGAGGCCTTCTTCTACGCACTCTTCGCCGCCGGCCTCGGCCTCGGCCGGCGGGGCGCCGTGGCCTGGCTCGTCGCCGTCCTGGCGCTCCTCGTGGCCGCGGGGGCCGTCCTGCCGGACCTGCCCCTGCCCCTGCGATTCTGGGCGAACCCGATCGTGCTCGAATTCGCCGCCGGCGCCGGTCTCGCCCTCGCCTACCGGGAGGGTATCCGTCCTGCGCCGCCGGTCCGAGCCGGGCTCGCGGTGCTCGGAGCCCTCGGCCTGATCCTGGCGGCCCGCCTGCTCGCCGGCCTCGGCGAGGCCGATGGCTTCGTGCGCCCGCTCCTCGTCGGGGTGCCGGCCGCCCTGCTCGTGGCGGCCGCCCTCGGGCCGGAGCGCGACGCCGGGCAAGTCGCGCGGCTGCCGAGCCCGATGCGCGCCCTCGTGCACCTCGGGGATGCCTCCTACGCCCTCTACCTCGTGCATCCCTTCGCGCTGCGCCTTGCGCGCGAGGTCCTGCTCCGGCTCGGCGTCGCGCCCGCCCTGCACCCGTTCGGCGCCATGCTCCTGATGCTGGCGGCGAGCGTCGCGGCCGCCATCCTCGTCCACCGGCTCATCGAGAGGCCGCTGACCCGCCGTCTCCGGAGCCGGCTCGATCCCGGCGACGCGCGAAACCGCGTGCGCGCCGCGCCGGTCCCGGTTCCCCGCCGGGGCCGCCCGGATTAGGGCATCGTCCCGAACGGTGACGGCCGACTTTCGAAAAAAACGATGCGGATCAGAAAGCTAGCGCGCCGTGCCGGTTCCGGTATCCGGGCCGATGCGCTAGCCTCGCCCCCGAGGAGGCCCTTGCCATGAAGACCCTGCTCGTTCCCGTCGCGATGCACGACGCCTTGCCCTCCGTGTTCGAGACGACGCGGCTCGCGGCGACACGCTTCGGCAGCCTGATCGAGGGCGTGTCCCTGCGCCCGGCGTTGGCCGAATACGTGCCGGTCGACATGGTCGGCGGCATGACCTGGCTGCGCGACGAGGA
>CAXTCV010000225.1:0-5953 GCA_964242725.1 uncultured Methylobacterium sp. | reverse complement strand
TCCTGGGCTTCGCCCTCACCGAGGCGCTCGGCATCTTCTCGCTGCTGATCGCGCTCCTGCTACTCTTCGCCGTCTGATCGGCGTGCCGGAGGCCGCGAGTCCTCGCGACCTCCGGCCGGTGAACGGGTGGACGCTCCCCGCGGGCGTCCGCCCAGGTCCGTCACCGCCCCGGCGGTGGCCTCAGCCAACGGTGTCAGTGTAGCGGTCTCATGGCGCAGCCCAATCCCCTCACCACGCCGCCTCCGGGCAACGACACGCAGATCGTGCCGGGCCATGTCGAGCACACGGAGGCGCATACCGGCGCCTTTCCGCCTTTCGAGACCTCCGGCTACCTGGCGCAGCTGATCTGGCTCGCCCTGGCCTTCGGCCTCCTCTACTACTTGATGGACAAGGTCGCGCTGCCCCGGATCCAGTCGATCCTGCACGCCCGTGCCGAGCGCCTGCGTGCCGATCTGGATCAGGCGCAGGCGATGAAGACCGAGGCGGATGCCGCCGGCGTGGCCTTCGAGACGGCCCTCCGGGATGCCCAGGGCAAGGCCCGGGACATCGCGCAGACCACCCGCAACACGCTGGCTGCCGAGGCCGAGACCAAGCGCAAGGCGCTGGAGCAGGAGCTCAACGGGAAGCTTGCCGCCGCCGAGACGACGATCCGCGCCCGGACCGAGTCGGCGATGGGCAACGTCCGTTCCATCGCGGGAGAGGCCGCGACGGCGATCGTCGAGCGCCTGACGGGTCAGGCCCCGGACCGGTCCAGCCTCGACCGCGCCCTCGACGCCACCGCACACTAGACGGAACCGCCCGATGCTGCTCGAAGCCGAATTCTGGGTCGCCGTCGCGTTCGTGATCTTCGTGGGCATCGCCTGGAAGGTCGGCGGCTTCACCGCGATGACCAAGGGCCTGGACGGCCGCGCCAACCGTGTCCGTCACGAGCTCGACGAGGCCAAGCGCCTGCGCGAGGAGGCGGCCGCCGTGTTGGCCGACTACAAGCGCCGCCGCGCCGAGGCCGAGAAGGAAGCCGAGTCGATCGTCGCCAGCGCCCGCGAGGAGGCCGAGCGCGCTGCCGAGGAGGGTCATCGCAAGCTCGACGACTTCCTGGCCCGGCGCACGAAGGCCGCCGAGACCAAGATCGCTCAGGCCGAGGCGCAAGCCGAAGCCCAGGTTCGCGCCGCCGCCGCGGATGCCGCCGTGAAGGTGTCCGAGACGATCCTCCGGGAGCGGATGCAGGGCGAGGCTGCGCAGGGCCTGATCCGCGCGAGCCTCGGCGAGGTCCGAACCCGTCTTCGGTCCTGATTCCATCCCCGCGATGCAGTTACGAGAAGCCGCCTCGGGGCGGCTTTTTCGTTTTTAGACCCCCCTCGTCTTTGCGAGCCTGAGCGAAGCACCCCCAGGGCTCCGCGCGTACCCCAAGGTGGAGCGTTTCGGGGAGTTGCTTTGCTGCGCTCACGACGACGCACCGCGTCGCCCGCCGCGAACACCGGCGCCGCTGCCGGCGTTCCCGACCCGTGTGAACGCGGAGACATCATGACGGATCGGGCGCGGATCGTGATCGTCGGCGGTGGCGTCGCCGGCATCGAGGTGGCCACCCGCCTCGGGCGCGGCGGCCATGCCGACGTGACCTTGGTCGACCGCAGCCTGTCCCACGTCTGGAAGCCGATGCTGCACACCTTCGCAGCCGGTACGGCCCGGGCCGACCGGCAGAAGGTGGATTTCTTCGCCCAGGCACGCCGCAACTGCTTCCGCTTCCAGCCCGGGGCCCTCGTCGGCATCGATCTGCGGTCGCGGCGCACACGCTTGGCCGTCGAGGCCGCGGACGGGCACCCGCAGCTTGATGTCGCCTACGATCTGCTCGTCCTCGCCATCGGCAGCCGCGCCAACGACTTCGGCACACCGGGCGTGGCCGAGCACTGCCTGACCATCGACGATCTGACCGAGGCCGAACAGTTCCACACCCAGTTGCGGCGTCACCTGCTGGCGCGGCTCGATCGCGGCGGGATGCTGGAGATCGCCATCGTGGGCGGGGGCGCCACCGGGGTCGAGCTGGCCGCCGAGCTGAAGCACGCGATCAACCTGCTCTCGGCCTACGGCTCGCCGGACCTCCCGGAGCGGCTGCACCTGACGCTGATCGAGAGTGGCCCGCGCCTGCTCGCGGCCTTTCCCGAAACAGTCTCGCGGGCCGCCGCCCGCACCCTCTCGGATCTCGCCGTCGCGGTGCGGACGAACGCGATGGTCACCGGGGCGGATGCCGCCGGCTTTTCATTGAGGGATGGGTCCCGCATCCCGGCCGGGCTGAGAGTCTGGGCGGCCGGTGTAAAGGCGCCGGACGTGCTCGCCGGTCTCGACGGTCTGGATCGATCGCGGACCGGCCAGCTCGTCGTCGGCCCCGACCTGCGTACGACCCGCGATCCGGCCGTGATCGCGCTGGGTGATTGTGCGAGCCTCAGCGACCCGCGCTCCGGCAAGCCCGTCCCGGCGACCGCTCAGGCTGCGCGGCAGATGGCCCAGCACCTCGGCCGTCATCTCGCCCGCGCGCTGGCCCGCGGCGACACGGACGCGGCGGAGCTCCCGCCGTTCCGTTACGCAGAGACGGGCGCCATCGTCTCGCTGGCGGATTTCAACGGGTGGGGTACGCTGGGCCGCTACACGTTCGGCGGCGGCCGCCTGAACGGGCTCTCCGCGCGGCTGACCCACGACCTGCTGTATCGCCAGCACCACATCGGCCTCCAAGGGCCGCTGCGCGGGGTCCTGACATGGGTCCTCGATGATCTCGACCGCCTGATCAGCCCACCCGTCCGCCTCGACTGAGACGGGCCGAACGACCCACGTCAATCGGGGCGCTCGCCCTCGACCGCCTTCGTTTGCTCCACCTCCGGTGCCACCTGCCCGTAATTGAGCACCCCCACCAGGGTCGCCCCGCCGAAGGCGTTGCCCAGCAGGGTCGGCAGGAAGAATTTCAGCGCGTAATCGCCCATCGAAGCCGCGCCGGTGACGACCAGATAGAAGGCCTCCACGGAGCCGGCGACGATATGCGCGAGGCTGCAGAGCGCCACGAGCCACGTCATCAGCAGGATCACGAAGGGGGCCGCGCTGCCGGTGGCCGGGAGGAACCAGACCATCAGGGCGACCATCCAGCCGGCGAAGATGGCCTTCACGAACGTGGCCCAGAAGTCGTGCGCGATGGCGTCGTGGCTGATCTCGGCGAAGGCCTTGAGCACCGGCGGCTCGAACGCGCCGGAATGGGCGATGACCGTCGCGATGGCCAGCGTGCCGAGGATATTGCCGGACAGGACGATCGCCCAGAGCCGCACCACCCGCAGGGCCGTCTTGACCGAGCGGTCGTGCAGCAGCGGCAGGATCGGCGTGATGGTGTTCTCGGTGAAGAGCTGCTGGCGGCCGAGCACGACGACTAGGAACCCCACCGCGTAGCCCATCGAGCTGACGACCTTCGCCCAGTCGGTGTCGGGCAGGTGGCTCCGCAGGACGCCCGGCACGATCAGCGACAGGGCGATGCTCAGCCCGGCCGCGAAGGCCGAGAGGAACAGCGCGAGCCCCTGGCGCCGGAGTTCCTCGTCGCCTTCCAGGCGGATCACTTCGTGCAGGACGTAGGCGTCCGGCCGGCCGATCTCCGAGACCTCCTTGAGCAGCTCGTCGCGGCGGGCCGCCTGATCGGCCCGCTTGTCCCTGTCCCGCACCATCCGCTCAGCCTCGCTACGCCACTCGATCCGATCGGATGCCCGACCCTGGTTCAGGCCGACAGCCGCGCCAGCAGGGCCTCGACCGCGCCTCGCGCCTCGGCCAGCGCGTCGGGATCCCGGCTGCGCACCACGATCCGGTTGCGGAACCCCTCCGGCGTCATGGCCGGATACGAGCCGATGGCGACCGTGGGGCGCGCCTTGGCGATGGCGCCGAGTTCGCCCGCGTAGCTCCCCTCCGGCAGGCCGGCCGCCTCGATCGTTTCGGAGATCATCGCGGTCCCGCCCTTCAGGGTCGGGGCGACGGCGTCGAGCATGGCCTGCATGATGCCCGGCACGCCGGCCATCACGTGGACGTTACCGATGCGGAAGCCCGGTGCCTTGGAGACCGAATTGGCGATCAGGTCGGCCCCGAACGGGATCCGCGCCATGCGCAGGCGCGCTTCGTTCAGATCCTCCGGCTTGTGCCGCTCCAGCAGCATGGCCCGGGCGCGCTCGTCGACATCGATCCCGACGCCGAAAGCCTCGGCCACGCAATCAGCGGTGATGTCGTCGTGGGTCGGCCCGATGCCGCCGGTGGTGAACAGGTAGGTGTAGCGGGCTCGGAGCGCGTTCAGCGCCTCCACGATCATGGCGGCCTCGTCCGGCACGATCCGCACCTCGCGCAGGTCGATGCCGGCGGCGGTGAGGAAATCGGCGATGGTGCCGATGTTCTTGTCCTTGGTGCGGCCCGAGAGGATCTCGTCGCCGATGACGAGGATCGCGGCGGTGACGGAATCGGAAGGCTGGGTCATGGAACTCTGGTGTCGGACGGGTCTGACGGGCAGATAGCGCAACTGCAGCCCGAGACTACGCAAACCCCGAGGATCCGATGCAGTTCGCCGCGCCGCTGCTGCCGGGACGGCTCGTCCAGCGCTACAAACGCTTCCTGGCCGATATCGAGACCGACGACGGGCTCGTCACCGCGCATTGCCCCAATCCGGGCGCGATGCTCGGCCTGAACACGCCCGGCGCGCGCGTGCTGCTCTCCCGCTCGGGCAATCCGGCGCGCAAGCTGCCGCTGACCTGGGAGCTCGTGGAGGCCGACCTACCGGGCGGCCCGCAATGGGTCGGCCTCAACACGCTGCGCCCGAACGCCCTCGTCGCCGAGGCCTTCCGGTCGGGCACCATCGCGGCCCTCCAAGGTCACGACGCGCTCAAGCCGGAGGTGCGCTACGCCCAGGCGAGCCGGGTCGACTTCCTGGCGAGCGGTGCGGAGGGCGGCCCGTGCCACGTGGAGGTGAAGAACTGCCACCTGATGCGCCGGGCGGGGCTCGCGGAGTTTCCCGACTGTAAGGCCGCCCGCAGCGCGCGGCACATGCGGGATCTCGCCCAGGTGGTGGCCGAGGGGGGCCGAGCCCTCGTCGTGATCGTGGTCCAGATGCAGGCGGAGGCGTTCGACGTCGCCCGCGACATCGATCCGGAGTTCGATCGCGCTTTCCGTGACGCCCGGGCGGCCGGCGTGGCTGTCCGCGCCTACCGCTGCGCCGTCGGGCCGGCAGGCGTGACGATCGCCGACGAGATCCCGGTCATCACGCCCCCCTGACGCCCGGGCGCTCGAACATCAGGTTCAGGCGCGAGCGCGCGATCTCGCGGTAGCCGTAGCCCTCCAGATGCTTCGGCAGGTCGAGCTGCCACTGCCCCGTCCCGTTCTCGATCAGCAGGATGCGTGGCAGCAGCGCCTCCGGTGCCTCGCGCAGGAACGGCTCCAGGATCAGGTCCTCGGCGCCCTCCACGTCGAGCTTGACGGCGTCCACCCGCGACAAGCCCTCGCTGCGCAGGAGGTCGAGGAGCGTCACCGCCGGCACGATGATCCGGGCGCCCTCGTTCGTGCCGACGATGCGCAGGCTCGATTCGCCGCGGTTGCGGGGATCGATGAACAGCGTCAGCTCGCCGGCCTTGTCGGCGACCGCGCACGCGACCGCCTTGACGGTGTGGAACGGATTCTGGGCGATGTTGTAGGTCAGGCGGTCGAAGACGTCGGGCTGCGGCTCGACGGCGACGATCCGCGCGGCCGGGCCCGAGAAGGCGGCCACGCAGAGGGCATAGGCGCCGATGTTGGCGCCGATATCGAGGAATACGCAGTCCTCCGGCAGGCGCTCCTGCAGGAGCGCGCGCTCCTCGGGATCGAAGAACTGCGGCGTGAACAGCACCTTCTTCTCGCAATTGTTGTTGTACGGGTGCAGCCGCATCCGCGCGCCGTAGCGGGTCACGTCGAGGGGCTT
>CAXTCV010000224.1:0-6014 GCA_964242725.1 uncultured Methylobacterium sp. | reverse complement strand
GCGACGCCGCGCGCTACGGCGCCACGATCCTGCCGATGGATTCCGAGCACGACGCCCTGAACCAGGCGCTCGCCGGACGGCCGCTGGCCGACGTCCGCACCCTGATGATCACGGCCTCGGGCGGCCCGTTCCGGACTTGGACCCGCGAGCGGATCGCCGCCGCCTCCGCCACTGAGGCCGCCGCCCACCCGACCTGGTCGATGGGCATGAAGATCAACATCGATTCCGCCAGCCTGATGAACAAGGGCCTCGAGCTGATCGAGGCGCACCACCTGTTCGGCATCGAGCCCGAACGGCTCGACGTCGTCGTGCACCCGCAATCGGTCATCCACGGGATGGTCTACTGGCTGGACGGGGCCGTGACCGCCGAGCTGGCGCTGCCCGACATGCGCGTGCCGATCTCGCACTGCCTCGGCCTCGGCGACCGGCTGACCATCGCCCGCGGCCGGCCCCTCGACCTCGTCAAGCTCGGAGCGCTGACCTTCGAGCCCGCGGACGAGGACCGCTTCCCCTGCCTGCGGATCGCCCGGGCCGCTCTGGCGGCCGGCGGCGCGGCCCCGACCGTGATGAACGCCGCCAACGAGATCGCGGTCGCGGCCTTCATCGCCGGCCGGATCGGCTTCTACGGGATCAGCGACCTCGTCGAGCGGGCCTGCGGCCACTTCGCCGGCCCGTACCGGACCGCGCCGGCCGACGTGGACGAGGCGCTGGCCATCGATGCCCATGTCCGGGCCTGGAGCACCGAGGCCCTGCCGGAGCTGCGCGCCGCCGGCTGAGAGCGGCGCGGGTTCAGCGCGTCGGCCCGTATCCGGCCAGGAACATCCGCACCGCCTCGTCCACCTGGTGCTGCCGCCCGGCCGCGTCGGCGATGCCGCCCGCGCCGAACAGGAGGCGTGTCAGCAGGCCGGCCTGGCAGAGATGCAGGAAATGGCGGGCGGCGAGTTCCGTGTCGGCGATCCTCAGCCGACCGGCCTGGACCTGCGCGTCGAGATAACCCGACAGACGCTCGACGCCGCAGGCCGGCCCGGCCTCGTAATAGACCTGTCCGAAGCGCGGGAACTTCTCGCTGGCCCCGATCACCATGCGGACCAGGGAGACGTGTTCCGGTCGGCACATCGCGTCGAGGAAGCTCACGCCGAGCCGGTTTAGCACCCCCGGGACGTCGGGATCGTCCGCGTCGAGGGTGAACAGCGCCTCGGCCAGGCGGCTCTTCTCCTGTATTGTCAGAGCCTCGAACAACGCCTCCTTGCTGTCGAAATAGACGTAGAGCGTGCCCTTGGAGACCCCCGCGGACCGGGCGATCTCGCCCATGCTGGCGCCGTCGAACCCGGATGCCAGGAACACCCGGCGGGCGCCGTCCAGGATCTGCCGACGCTTGTCGCCCTCGTGCTGGGCCTGCCCCCGCTCCAGCACCGCACCCTGCGCCATGGTTTCGCTCCGCGTCCGAGACGCCGTCACGCTTGACCGAACCGTTCGGTCAACGTAACCTGAGACGCATTCGGACTCCCGTCAAGCCGGTGCCGAATTTTTGACCGAACGGTTCGGTCACTATCCGCGAGGTGGTGCGATGTCTCTCCGCGAGGAGGCCGATCGGCCGTCCCCCACCGGCGAAATCGGTGACGAGACGCGCGCCGAGACCGCGACACCGCGTGCGCCCGCCCCCGCCGCGCCAGAGCCGACCGTGCCCGCCCTGGATGCGGCCCCCGCGCGCAAGCGCCCGCTCAAGCGGGTCGTCCTCTTCGCCGTGCTGGCGGCCGCGCTCGGAATCGGGTCGTCTGTCGGCTGGCAATGGTGGACGGTCGGCCGCTTCTTCGTCGCGACCGACGACGCCTACGTGCAGGCCGACATCTCGGTGCTCGCCGCGAAGGTCTCCGGCTACCTCGAATCCGTCCCGGTGGTGAACGGCGTGTCGGTCAGGAAAGGCGACACGATCGCCAAGCTCGACGACGGCGATTACCGCCTCGCGCTCCAGGCGGCGCAGGACAAGCTCGCCACCCAGGAGAGCACCATCGCCCGGATCGCCCGGCAGGCCGAGGCGGCACAGGCGCAGGTCGCCCAGGCCGCCGCGCAGCTCGACGCGACCCGTGCCGACGCCGTCCGCGCCCAGGCGGATTTCGCCCGGTCGATGCAGATGCAGGCGGATTACGTCGCCAAGTCGCGCATCGACCAGACCCGCGCCGACCGCGACCGGACCGAGGCCTCGGTGAAGGCCATGGAGGCCGGCCTCGCCGCCGCGCGGGCCAATGTCGACGTCCTCCAGGCGCAGAAGCGCGAAGCCGAGAGCGTGGCGGCGGAGCTCCGTACCGCCGTCGACCGGGCGCGCCGCGACCTGGATTTCTCGGTGATCCGCGCGCCCTTCGACGGCGTGGTCGGCAACAAGGCCGTGGAGGCCGGCGCCTACGTCGCACCCGGAACCCGGATCGCGGCCCTCGTGCCGCTCCAGAGCGTCCACATCGACGCGAACTTCAAGGAGACACAGGTCCAGCGCATGCGCCCGGGCCAGCCGGTGACGGTCACGGTCGACGCCTATCCGGACCGGGAGATCCAGGGCGTGGTGGAATCGTTCTCGCCGGCCTCCGGGTCGGTGTTCAGCCTGCTGCCCCCCGACAACGCCACCGGTAACTTCACCAAGATCGTCCAGCGCCTGCCCGTGCGGGTGCGCGTGCCCGAGGCCGTGGCCCGTGAGGGCCTGCTGCGGCCGGGCCTGTCGGCGGTGGTGCGGGTCGATACCCGCGTCGGCGCGGACCGCTCCGTCCTCGACCGGGCCACCGCTGCGCCGCCGGTCAGCACCGTGAGCCGCTGAGCCGGGCCATGGCCGCCACCGCCGCCCTGACGCCCGGTGCCCCGGCCCGTGCCGCCGAGCCGCCGCTGGACCGCCGCCGCATGGTGGCGTTCGTCTGCATGGTCTTCGGGATGTTCATGGCGATCCTGGACATCCAGATCGTCTCGGCCTCCCTGAACGAGATCCAGGCCGGCCTGTCGGCCTCCGGTGACGAGATCCCCTGGGTCCAGACCAGCTACCTCATCGCCGAGGTGATCTCGATCCCGCTCTCGGGCACCCTGTCCCGGGTGCTCTCGACCCGCTGGATGTTCGCGATCTCGGCAGGCGGCTTCACGCTGATGAGCCTGATGTGCGCCACGTCCTCGTCGATCGGCGAGATGATCGTCTGGCGCGCCGCGCAGGGCTTCATCGGCGGCGGCATGATCCCCACCGTGTTCGCGGCCGCCTTCACGATCTTCCCGCCCTCGAAGCGCACCATCGTCTCGCCGATGATCGGCCTCGTGGCGACGCTGGCGCCCACCATCGGCCCGACGGTCGGCGGCTACCTCACCGACCTGATGTCCTGGCACTGGCTGTTCCTGATCAACGTCGTGCCGGGCATCCTCGTGACGGTCTCGACCTGGATCCTGGTCGATTTCGACAAGCCCAACCACGCGCTCCTGCAGGCCTTCGACTGGCCGGGCCTCGCCTTCATGGCCGGCTTCCTCGGCTGCCTCGAATACGTGCTGGAGGAGGGCCCGAACCACGATTGGCTGCAGGACGAGGCGGTGTTCGCCTGCGCGGTGATCTGCGCCGTCTCGGGGCTGCTGTTCTTCTGGCGGGTGTTCACCGCGAAGCAGCCGATCGTGGACCTGCGCGCCTTCTCCGACCGCAACTTCGCCAGCGGCTGCGTCGCGAGCTTCGTTCTGGGCATCGGGCTGTACGGGCTGACCTACATCTACCCGGTCTATCTCGCCCGGGTGCGCGGCTACTCGGCGCTGATGATCGGCGAGACGATGTTCGTCTCCGGGCTGTTCATGTTCATCACCGCGCCGATCGCCGGCCGGCTCTCGGGCAAGGTCGACCCGCGGATCATGATGGGGGTCGGCTTCGCGGGCTTCGCCTGCGGCACCTGGATCGTCACCGGCCTCACCAGGGACTGGGACTTCTGGGAGCTGCTGCTGCCCCAGATCCTGCGCGGCTGCTCGCTGATGCTGTGCATGATCCCGATCAACAACATCGCTCTGGGCACCCTGCCGCCGGCTCGGATGAAGAACGCCTCCGGCCTGTTCAACCTCACCCGCAACCTCGGCGGCGCCGTCGGTCTGGCCCTGATCAACACGGTGCTGAACGACCGGTGGGACCTGCATCTCGCCCGGTTGCACGAGCGCTTCAGTTGGACGAGCACCGCCGCTCTGGAGCGCCTCGACAGCCTGCAGCGCGGCTTCGAGTCCTTCGGCAGCGCCGCCCCCGGTATGGCGCTCAGAGCCATGACCGACACGGTGCGGATCCAGGGTCTCGTGATGGCCTTCGAGGACGTGTTCCTCGCCCTCACCGTGCTGTTCCTGACGATGGCCTGCGCGGTGCCGCTGGTCCGGCGCCCGCGCGGGGGCCCCGGCGGCGGCGGGGGCCATTGACGGAGCGGACGGCGCAGCCGGCCCTCCCTGGCCGGCCCTCCCTGGGCGGCGCGGCGCTGCGCGATCCCGCCCAGGATTGCGTTGGCGGTGCGCCCCTCCGATCTGCTAGGATGGTAGGATGCGCCGGAGCTGGATGCCGGCGCCAAGGTGGCCAGGGATCGGCTCATGGACTTCCTCAACGCGATGGGCGGCACGGCCGGCGGCTTCTTCGGGGCCGTGATCCCGTTCCTGTTCGTGCTCACCGTGGTGGTCTTCGTCCACGAGATGGGGCATTTCCTGGTCGGGCGGTGGTGCGGCGTCGGCGTGCATGCCTTCTCCCTCGGCTTCGGCCCGGAACTGTTCGGCTTCAACGACCGGCGCGGAACGCGCTGGAAGCTCTGCGCCATCCCCCTCGGCGGCTATGTGAAGTTCCACGGCGACGTGAACGGGGCGAGCATCCCCGATCCCGAGGCCGTCGCCCGCATGACCCCGCAGGAGCGGGCGATCAGCTTCCCGACCCAGCCGGTGGGCAAGCGCGCCGCGATCGTCGCCGCCGGCCCCGTGGCGAATTTCATCCTTGCGATCCTGCTCTTCGCCGGCGCGATCTGGCTCGGCGGACGCTACGAGTTGCCCGCCCGGGTCTCCTCGGTGGAGCCGGGCAGCGTCGCGGCCCAGGCCGGGTTCCTGCCGGGCGACGTCATCACCGCCATCGACGGTGAGACGATCGGCGACTTCAACGCCATGTACCGGACGGTGACGGGCAGCGCCGGCACGGCGCTGACCTTCACCGTGGCGCGCGACGACCACCCGATCACCATCCAGGCGACTCCCGCCACCTTCGAGGAGAAGACGCCGTTCGGCCGCCACCGGATCGGACGGCTGGGCATCCGCTCCCCGGCGGGGTCCGAGGCCCGCCTCGTGCGCTACGGGCCCGTCGAGTCCCTGAACCTCGGCGTGAAGGAGACCTACTTCGTCGTCGAGCGCACCTTCTCGTATCTCGGCAAGCTCGCCACGGGCCGCGAATCCGCCGACCAGCTCTCGGGGCCCATCGGCATCGCCCGCGTCTCCGGCGAAGTCGCCAAGACCGGCGGCGTCGGCGGCCTCGTGGGGCTGATCGCCCTCCTGTCGGTCTCGATCGGCCTGCTGAACCTATTCCCGGTGCCGCTGCTCGATGGCGGCCACCTGCTGTTCTATGCCTTCGAGGTGGTCCGGGGCCGCCCGCTCAGCGAGCGCGCCCAGGAGATCGGCTTCCGGATCGGCCTCGCGCTGGTCCTGATGCTGATGCTGTTCGCCGCCTGGAACGATATCCTCAACCTCGGCGCGTCCTGGCGGAACACCTGATCCGGCGGCGTGGCGAACCGGCGGGAAGCCCCCGGGGAACCTGTTCCGATCTCCACCGGAAAGGATGCCTGATTCCCGCCGCGATCCGGCCCCGAACCCGCCCGATCTGGGCCCCGCCGCGGCGCCGGAATCGGGTTAACAGGGCGTGACCGCGTTCATCGGCGGGCGTGAAAAATCGCGCGCCTGCAGGTGTTTACACGGCGTTTACCACGATCCGCCGTTTGCCGGCCGACGCGGCGCTTCGTTAAGTGGCGCGAAGGCCACGACCCCCCAAAATCCCCTGACGATGGCCTCCC
>CAXTCV010000223.1:0-6026 GCA_964242725.1 uncultured Methylobacterium sp. | reverse complement strand
CCTGCTTCAGGCTCGGCACCGCCTCCTCCCACTTGGTCTTGCCCGAGAGGATCGCGGCCGGCTTGGCGGGCAGGGTCACCTCGTCGACGTCGCCGGGCTCGCCCGGCTTGTCGACGAGGGTCGGGCGTGCGGGCGTCCCCACGGCGGCCTGCCCGGCGGGCGGGGGGGCGACCGATTGTTCCGGCGCGGGCGCCGCGCTCTTCCCCGGATCGGGCACCGGGTTCGGTGCCGTCGTCGTGGGCAGAGGATTGGTCTGGGCCGGGGCCGGCGCGGTGGAGGGGGGCGGAGCGGCCTGCTGCGCGGCGAGCGGGCCGGCGGCGAGCATCAGGGCGGCCGAGAGGGCGACGAGCGGACGAAGGCGGATCACGGGGGCGCTCCGGTCGAGGCCCGGCGGAGGATCGCGCGAGCTCCCGCCGGCTAACCTAATGGCGAAAGGGGCAACCCGCGAGGGCGCCGGGGACGAGAGCCGCGGGTGCGGCGCATCTGCCACGCCGCCGGCCCCCTCGCGCCGCACCGGTGCTTTTGCGATATAGCGGCCCTTCCCTCGCCCCGCGGGACCGCATGAGCGCACTCGCCCACAGACGCTTCCTGAAGATGCACGGCGCCGGCAACGCGATCGTGGTGCTGGACCTGCGCGGTTCCACCGCGTCGGTCCGTCCCGAGGAGGCGCGGGCGATCGCCCGGGATCCGGGCTCGGCCTTCGACCAGCTCATGGTGCTGCACGATCCCGTGAGCCCGGGCACGGACGCCTTCGTGCGGATCTACAACACCGACGGTTCGGAATCGGGCGCCTGCGGCAACGGCACGCGCTGCGTCGCCTACGCGATGCTCGACGACCCGGCCATGGCCCGCCCCGCCGAGGGCGGTCGGCTGACCCTGGAGACCGCCGCGGGTCTCCTCGGCGTGCGCCGCATCTCCGAGCGCGCCTTCACGGTCGATATGGGCCGGCCCCGGCTCGCCTGGGACGAGATCCCCCTGTCCGAGCCGTTCCCCGATACGCGCCGGATCGAACTTCAGGTCGGCCCGATCGACGATCCGATCCTGCACTCGCCGGGCGTCGTCAACATGGGCAATCCGCACGCGGTGTTCTTCGTGGAGGCCGACCCGGATTCCTACGACCTCGCCCGCATCGGCCCGATGCTGGAGAACCACCCGCGCTTCCCCGAGCGCGCCAACATCTCGATCGCGCAGGTCACCGGATACGAGGCGATCAAGCTCCGGGTCTGGGAGCGCGGGGCTGGGCTGACGCTGGCCTGCGGCACCGCCGCGTGCGCCGCCGTCGTGGCGGCCTCGCGGCTCCGGATGATCGGCCGTCAGGCGAGCGTCGCGCTCCCCGGCGGCGACCTGTTCGTGGAGTGGCGCGCCGACGACCACGTCCTGATGACCGGCCCGGTCGCGCTCGTCGCCGAGGGGACCCTGGCGCCGGAGCTGTTCCCCGGCGCAGCCTGATGGCGGTCGAGACCCTCACCTTCGGGTGCCGCCTCAACACGGTCGAGTCCGAGGCGCTGCGGATCCACGCCGCGGCCGACGGCCGCGACCGGGTGGTGGTGAACACCTGCGCGGTCACCGCCGAGGCCGGCCGGCAGGCCCGCAAGGCGATCCGCCGGATCGCCCGGGAGCGGCCGGGCACCGAGATCGTGGTCACCGGCTGCGGCGCCGAGGTCGAGACGGCGGCCTACGCCGCCATGCCCGAGGTCGCGCGCCTCGTCGGCAATGACGAGAAGCTCCGGCCGGAGGGCTGGTCGACGGACGCCACCGGGCCGGGCGCCGTGATGGCGGCGCGCGCGGCCGAGCCGACGCGGATCTCGGCCATGGCCGGGCATACCCGGGCCTTCGTGCCGGTGCAGAACGGCTGCGATCACCGCTGCACCTTCTGCGTGATCCCGTTCGGGCGCGGCCCGTCGCGCTCGGTGCCGGTGTCCGACGTGATCGCGCAGGTCGAGGCGATCGTGGCGCAGGGCGGCCGCGAGGTCGTCCTCACCGGCGTCGATCTCACCGCCTACGGCCGCGATCTTCCCGGGGCGCCGCTGTCCCTCGGCGGGCTCGTGCGGGCGATCCTGCGCGCCGTGCCGGACCTCCCGCGCCTGCGCCTCTCCTCCATCGATTCCGTGGAGGCGGACGACGCCCTGCTCGGGGCGATCGCCGGGGAGGAACGGCTGATGCCGCACCTGCACCTGTCTCTCCAGGCCGGCGACGACCTGATCCTCAAGCGCATGAAGCGCCGGCACAGCCGCGCCGACGCGATCCGGTTCTGCGGGACCGTGCGGCGGCTGCGCCCGGACATCGTGCTCGGCGCCGACCTGATCGCGGGTTTCCCGACGGAGACCGAGGCGCAGTTCGTCCGTTCCCTCGACCTCGTGGCGGAATGCGGCCTGACGCATCTGCACATCTTCCCGTACTCGCCCCGCCCCGGGACGCCCGCGGCGCGCATGCCGCCGGTGGCGCCGGACGCGATCCGGGACCGCGCGAGCCGCCTCCGCGCGGCCGGCGCCGGCGCCCTACGCCGGCACCTCGATGGGCAGGTCGGCTGCCGGGTCACGGTCCTGGCCGAACGCGGCGGCATCGGCCGCAGCCCGGATTTCACGCCGGTGCGCCTTGCGGTCGAGACGCCCCCCGGGACGTTTCACGACGTCGGTATCGCGTCTCACGACGGCGCACGGCTGATCGCGGCCTGAGGTTCCATCGCCGCCAGGGCGGCGGCGATGTGCGGGGGCGGCGGCGCGGTGACCGTGATCGCGTCCCGCTTCGGGTAGAGCGGGATCGTCAACGTGCGCGCGTGCAGGTGCAGGCTGCCGCCGCGCGGGCCGCTGCCGTAGATCGGATCCCCGACGATCGGCCAGCCCGAGGCGGCGCAGTGGACCCGCAATTGGTGGGTGCGGCCGGTGACCGGCTTCAGCTCCAGCCACGTCCGTCCCCCGGTGCGCCCGAGCACGCGCCAATGGGTCAGCGCCGGGTCGCCCGCCGGGTCGGCCTTCATCCACCAGGAGCGCGGGTCGTCCGAGCGGCGCGCCAGCGGCAGATCGATGCGGCCGCTCGTTTCCGCCGGGCCGCCCACGACGAGCGCCCAGTAGGTCTTGTCGACGGCGCTGCCGGAAAAGAGCTTGCCGAGCCGCGCCAGCGCCTTGGCGTGGCGGCCGAGCGCCAGGCAGCCGGAGGTGTCCCGGTCGAGCCTGTGCGCGGCCTCGGGGCGGCGCGGCAGGCCGAACCGCAGGGCGTCGAGATGGTCGGTCAGCGTCTCGCCGCCGCGGGGCCCGGGATGGACCGGCAGGCCCGCCGGCTTGTCGATGACGAGCAGCAGGGCATCGCGGTAGAGGAGGCGGGCGCCTATGTCGAAGGCGTTGGGCATCCGGATCGGCTAGAGGGTCGGCGCCGGGTCGGCAAGGTGGGGCGAGGACGAGGTTTCATGGCGAGCGAGGACAAGCCCGGCTGGTTCGGACGCCTGTTCGGGCGCAAGGGCCCGGACGCGGCCGAGGAGAAGCCCGAGGCGGACCTGCCCGCGGAGGCGGCCTCGCCCTCCGAGGGCCAGCCCGACTTCGCCACCGGGGCGGAGGATGTCGCGCATCTCCCGCTGCCGCCCGAGGAGCGCGCGGCCCCGCTCCCCGACGTGATCGAGGGCGCGGATCTGCTGCCGATCGCGGGGGCGCCCGAGCATCCGCCCGCCGGTACGGCCGGCGACGCGCCCGAGCACGGGGCCGACCCGATCGATACCGGCGACGCGGTACGGGAGCCGGCGGTGGAGCCCGCCCCCGATATCCAGCCGGTCGACAGCGCGGCGGCCCTCGCCCACGATTCCGGCGCGGGGCCCGACCGCGAGCCGGAGGCCAAGGGCTGGTGGAGCCGGCTCACCTCCGGGATGAAGCGGACCTCCTCGTCGCTCTCCGAGCGGGTCACGGGCCTGTTCACCAAGCGCAAGCTCGACGCCACCACCCTGGAGGATCTCGAGGACGCCCTGATCCAGGCCGATTTCGGCCTCGAGACCGCGATGCGGATCTCGGAGGCGGTGGGCAAGGGCCGCTACGAGAAGGGCATCTCCCCCGACGAGGTG
The DNA here is from genome assembly GCA_964242725.1 of uncultured Methylobacterium sp. Classification (GTDB taxonomy): domain Bacteria; phylum Pseudomonadota; class Alphaproteobacteria; order Rhizobiales; family Beijerinckiaceae; genus Methylobacterium. The sequence continues at coordinate 1,981 of CAXTCV010000223.1, read as the reverse complement.
CGGGCGATCCTGGCGACCGAGGTCGAGCGGGCGCTGGAGCCGGTGGCAGTGCCCCTCTCCATCGACACCGCGAGAAAACCCTTCGTGATCCTCACGGTCGGGGTGAACGGGGCCGGCAAGACCACGACGCTCGGCAAGCTCGCTTCGAAGCTGCGGGCGGAGGGACGCACCGTGATGCTGGCCGCCGGCGACACGTTCCGGGCGGCGGCGGTCGAGCAGCTCAAGGTTTGGGGTGCGCGTACCGGCACGCCGGTGGTGAGCGGCGCGGAGGGCGCGGATGCCGCCGGGCTCGCCTTCGACGCCCTCAAGCAGGCGGGCGCCGCCGGGACCGACGTGCTCCTGATCGACACCGCAGGCCGGCTCCAGAACAAGGCCGGGCTGATGGCGGAGCTGGAGAAGATCGTGCGCGTGCTGCGCAAGCAGGATCCCGACGCCCCGCACGCGACGCTCCTCGTCCTCGACGCCACGGTCGGCCAGAACGCCCTCTCGCAGGTGGAGCTGTTCTCGCAGGCCGCGCCGGTGTCAGGGCTGGTGATGACCAAGCTCGACGGCACCGCCCGGGGCGGCATCCTGGTGGCGCTGGCGGCCAAGTTCGGCCTGCCGGTGCATTTCATCGGCGTCGGCGAGGGTGTGGAGGACCTGGAGCCGTTCGCGGCCCGGGACTTCGCCCGGGCGATCGCCGGGCTGGAGAAGGATTAGGCGGCGGCCCGCAGCACGTCCGTCCGGGCGAAGTCCGCGCCCTTGAACAGGAGCGGCGCGTTGACCGACCGGGCGAGCGCGTAGGCGACGCAATCGCCGAAGTTGAGGCCGGCCGGATGCCGACCCGTGCCGTAATGGGTGAACGCGTCGGCTGCGATTTGGGCCAGGGTGTGGTCGACTGAGACGACAATGACCGCCTGTCGAAGGCGCCAGTCGTCGAGGTCTGCTCGGCCGGTCGTCTTTTTACTGCTTACAATCGCGCAGTCGAGATATGTCGCAGCCGCCATGACGCGTTTCTGAAAAAGCCGGATCGCCTGACTCCAGAGATTCGCGTCAGGCTCGCGGAGCAGGATCGCGATAAAAATCGACGTATCGATAACCGCCTGAGCCTCCATATCGGCAAGCCGTTTGCGTTTAAGCGAGGATCTCGTCGATCGGACGGGGATCGATCTCCGCCGCCGCCTTCCAACGTTCACGCAACAGACGACCCGACGCAATCGCGGCCGCCGCTTCGCGTTCCTGATCCGCAGCCAGCCGCGTCCGCTCGCGCCGGAGCGACGCCAGCAGCAGGTCCGGCGCCGGCTGTCGGGTCTCGGCCGCGGGGTCGGTGAGCAGCGCCTCGACCTCGGCGTTCTCGATGATGATGGACATCGCGCCCCCCGCGTTACACACACCCCGACGAATCCAGTCCGGTGCCGCAGCCTAGCGCGGGCGCCGCATCCGAGCCAACCAGAGCGCATGCAGATCGAATCCGTCCCCCCGCGCCGCCATCTGGCGCCCCTCGTGAAGCTGGCGCTGGAGCTCGGGCCCCTGGTGCTGTTCTTCCTGGGCAACGCCTACTCCGAAAAATTCGGCGTGGCTCCGGACCAGAAGCTGTTCGTGGCCACCGGCGTCTTCATCGCGGCGACCGTGGTGGCGCTGGCGATCCATTACGTCCTGATGCGGCGCCTGCCGATCATGCCGCTCGTGTCCGGCGCCGTGGTCGTGGTGTTCGGCGGCCTGACCGTGGCGCTGCAGGACAAGACCTTCATCATGGTCAAGCCGACCATCGTGAACGCCCTGTTCGGCGCCGTCCTGCTCGGCGGCCTCGCCTTCGGACGGCCGCTCCTGTCGGTGGTGCTCGACTCGATGTTCAGCCTCACCGAGGAGGGCTGGCGCAAGCTCACCTTCCGCTGGGGGATCTTCTTCTTCGTCCTGGCGGCCTTGAACGAGGTCGTGTGGCGGACCCAGACCGAGGATTTCTGGGTCAACTTCAAGGTGTTCGGCATCATGCCGCTCACCG
>CAXTCV010000222.1:0-6052 GCA_964242725.1 uncultured Methylobacterium sp. | reverse complement strand
CCCGCGGCGGCGCAGCGCTACCCGCACGAGTTCAGCGGCGGTCAGCGCCAGCGGATCGGCATCGCCCGGGCCCTGGCCATGAAGCCCGAGATCCTGGTGGCCGACGAGCCGGTCTCGGCCCTGGACGTCTCCGTGCAGGCGCAGGTCCTGGCGCTGCTCGCCGACATCAAGGCGCGGCTCCATCTCAGCATGCTGTTCGTGACCCACGATCTCCGGGTCGCGCTGCAGGTCTGCGACCGCATCGCCGTGATGCGGTCCGGCCAGGTGGTCGAGGTCGCCCCCACGGCCGAGATCTTCTTCGCGCCCAAGCACCCCTACACCCGGGCGCTGTTCGCCGCGGTGCCCGGCGCCCGATGGCAGGAGCCGATCCCCGCATGACATTGGAACAGCCCCTCTCGACGGACCCGTTCCTGCCGGGGCCGCGCGCCCGCGTCGCCGGCTCCGCGACCGGACCGCTCGCCGGCCTCGCCTTCGCCGTCAAGGACCTGATCGACGTCGCGGGCCTCCCCACGGGGGGCGGCAACCCCGACTGGCCGCGCATTTACCCGACGCCGACCCGCCACGCCGGCGTGGTGCAGGCCCTGCTCGCTGCGGGCGCCGCGGTCGTCGGCAAGACGGTGACCGACGAGGTCTCCCTGGGGATCCTCGGCGAGAACGCCCATGACGGGACGCCGCTGAACCCGGCGGCGCCGGACCGGGTGCCCGGCGGCTCGTCCAGCGGCTCGGCCTCGGCGGTGGCCGCGGGCGCCTGCGACTTCGCCCTGGGGACGGACACCGGCGGCTCCGTGCGCGTGCCGGCGAGCTTCTGCGGCCTCTACGGGATCCGGCCGACCCACGGCCGGATCGACTTCTCCGGGATCTGCGTCCAGGCGCCGAGCGCGGATACCTGCGGCTGGTTCGCCCGGGACGCGCGCACCTTCGCGCGGGTCGGCGAGGTCCTGTTCGGCCAGGCGATACCGGGCGACCTGCCGCGGACGCTGCTCGTGGCCGCGGACGCCCTCGGCTTCGCCGACGCGGCGGTCCAGCAGGCGCTGGCGCCGCAGATCGACCGTCTGGCCGCGCTGATCGGCAACCGGCGGGACGTGACGCTGGCGCCGCAGGGCCTGTCCGTGTGGCAGCGCGCCCAGCGCGTCCTGCAGAGCAGCGAGGCCTGGCAGACCTTCGAACCCTGGCTCGACAGCTGCAACCCGCGCCTGGCCTTCTCGGTCGCCCGGTCCCTGATCCAGGGCTCGATGATGACCGATGCCGAGCGCAGCGCCGCCAGCCTGATGCGGATCGAGGCCCGGGCCCGCCTCGCGCGGCTGCTTCCCCCCGGCACGATCCTGTGCCTCCCGACCACGCCGTTCCCGGCGCCCCGGCGCGGGCAGCCGCTCGGCGCGCTGCACCCGCTGCGGGAGCGCATCGCATGCCTGACGAGCCCCGGAGGCCTCACCGGCGTCCCGCAGGTGACGCTCCCGGGCGCACAGGTCGATGGCGCTCCGGTGGGCCTGTCGATCATCGGCGCGCGCGGGACCGATCTCGATCTGATCCGCACCGCGGTCGCTCTGGCGGGCTGAACGGACGTGACCGTGAACCGCCCCGCGGTATCCCGTGACCTGGCGTGACGACGACCCTGTGGGATGCCACGGGCGCATCCAACCTCGTGAGGCAGTCACCCGCCCCCGTGCCGCCGCCCGCCGCCTCGGGGTCTGCGGCAGCCGAGACCGCCGTCGGGGCGTTCGCACGGAACGCGGCGGTTCGGGCGTGCGGGGGGCGTCGATCCGACCGCCGAGGCTGTGGAACGCCCGCATGGGCTCGCCCTTCGCCGCCGCCACGGGTGTCGGCGCGCGAGACGGCGCCGGTCGCACGCTGATCGATCCCGCCGCGGATCAGGCCGGAGACGTCGTCCCGCTCGGCATCGACGCCTCTGCCGCACGCGTCCAGACCTGCCGTCTGGGCGATCCGCCGCTCCCGGCTTTCCCCGGGGACGCTCGGCCGCGCGAGCGGCGCTCCGAAACGCGCCACCACGATGATGCCCGCCAATTGCAATGAATCCGGCAACACGTCAGTCGCTCAGGATTTTGTGCCAATGTCGGACGAATTCATTCCGTTTTGGAGATTGCTGGTCTCCGCAGAAGAACAGCTGCAGTGGGGCATCGAGCCGGAGCCGATGGAGGACACGGCCCGCGCGCTCGCATGCCGGCATCCGGGCAGCGCACTGGCCGAGCGCCTGATGGCGCGGGCGGCCTATGTCAGGGTCATGGGCGCGCGCATGCCGCGCCACGGGACACGGACGGTGTCCGCACCCCCGCAGGGGGCCTGAGCGCCGCCGGGCCGCGCGTCTCGACGATCACCCCGCGATCGAGAAGTGGCTGAGGGGCGGCATGTCGGCAGGATCCGGCGGGCGCTCAAAAATGGCGGGCCCGCAACCGGGTCAGCCGGTTCTAGGGCCGCCGAAAGCCTCCGGTCGGCTCAGGCGACCCTGTGACGGTCCGCCGGGGCCTGCGGCGCCGGAGCGGCGGCGTTGGCCTGATCGGTCAAGGTCCGAAGGGCCGCCACCATCGCGTCGGCCTGCGCATCCAGGATCGGCGTGTCCCGCCCGTCGCGGCTGCCCCGCCACACCATCAGGAAGCTGGCTAGCACGGCCGCGGCGCTGGCCACGAACGGCGCGGTGATCAGCGCGGCGAGCGGACTGACCGGCCCCAGCAGGGCGGCCGTCGCCACGCCGCCGCCGAGTGCTGCCACGACCAGAACAAGCATCGGAGCCTCGCCCGACAGAGGGAACCGACCCCATCGGTCGGCCCTCTCCCGCTGGTAGGATGGATTCGTTGACGGTTCGTTAACGGCAAGGTCTACGACCAGCATAGATCTTAGCAATTCGGGTTCAGGCCAAGCTTCGAACCCATATTCCGTTAACGTGACTCCAATCCGCAGGTCCGGAGCCGGATGGAACCGCCATACGTCCCGGAAGGGGTGCCGGCTGTGTCGACCGTCGAGCCGGGTACCGCAACGCGGCCGTTCCCGCAGAGGACGGTGCTTGCGGGCCGTCGACGGCCCGCAAGCACCGCTTAAGATTTCGCAAAGCGCAGTGAACGACAGGCCGGGCCCCGCCGCACTGCAGCGGAGGCGCCTGGGAAGCGGACGTCGCATCCTCCCGGGATCTTGAGGCTGCGGCCGGGACGTCCGGCTCGTGGACGGTACGCGGGCCGCACCGCCGTCCGGCCCGCTCGGTCGATGCAGGACGGCGCGCCAGGGCCGTGCGAACCGGTGAGCGTGGTACAGAGGGTGGCCCGCGCGCCGGCCAAAGCCGCGCGATCGGCCCGTCGCGCCGGCCGGGTTGCAATCGATCGCCAAATGGTTAAGCTCCTGCGTAGGTCCTACTGAGGAGGGCGGCGATGAAATCAGTCTATCCCCAGGGCGAAGACCGCATGGAAGCCCCGCTTCCATCGGCGACGACCATCCCTTCGCTGAACGAGGACCTCGTCCTCCAGGAGCAGATGCGGCGCCTCCACAACACGCGTGCCCGCCAGCGCGCCGCCCGGCATCATCGCGCCGGCCGATAACAGTTGTAAATGCCGTGCTCGATTCCGTGCTCCTCGTCTGCGCCGTGATCGCCATCGTGGGGACGGCGGTCCGGATCGGCATCGCCGCCTCCGTCCCGGCCAACCGCCCGCGCCGAATCGAGTGGGACGATCCCGCCGAGGCGGAGGGCTGAGGAGAAGGGCCGCCATCGGGTTCGGCAGAGCCGACCGCCGCTCTTCCGGGACGGATCGACGGTCCGGCGAAGGTCGGGCCTCGCGCCGTCCCCCGCCCGTTTCGGATCGACGCGGGCGCGCGGCGCCCCTATACGCGCCCGGCGGGCGGCGCGGTGATCGGTGCCTTCGCGTCCGCTGAGGGGTCCGGCGTGGCGGAGAGCGTGGCAGTCGTCGGCCTGGGCTATGTCGGGCTCCCGCTCGCCCTGGCCTTCGGCCGGACACGGACCACGATCGGCTACGAGCAGGCCGCCGGGAAGGTGGCCGCCTACCGCGCCGGCCGCGATCCGGCGGGCGAGATCGACGCGGCGGCGTTCCGGGCCGCCGAACACCTCGCGGTCACCGACGACCCGACCCGGCTCTCTGCGGCGGACGTGATCATCGTCACGGTCCCGACCCCGGTCGACGCGGCCCAGCGCCCGGATTTCGATCTGCTGATCCGGGCCTCGGCGCTGGTCGGGCAGCACATGCGGCCCGGGGCGACCGTGGTGTTCGAATCGACGGTCTATCCCGGCGCCACCGAGGAGATCTGCATCCCCGTCCTGGAACGGTGCTCCGGCCTGCGCTGGAAGACGGGTTTCTTCGTCGGCTACTCGCCCGAGCGGATCAATCCGGGCGACCGGGAGCACAGCCTGGCCAGGGTGGTGAAGATCGTCTCCGGCGACAGCCCCGAGACCCTGGCGCGGCTGACCGCGCTCTACGGATCGATCATCGAGGCGGGCATCCACGCCACCGCGTCGATCCGGGTGGCGGAGGCCGCCAAGGTCATCGAGAACACCCAGCGCGACCTGAACATCGCCCTCATGAACGAATTGTCGCTGATCTTCGACAAGCTCGGCCTCGACACGCTGGAGGTGCTCGCGGCGGCCGGGACCAAGTGGAACTTCCTGCCGTTCCGCCCGGGGCTCGTCGGCGGCCACTGCATCGGGGTCGACCCGTACTATCTCACCCACAAGGCCGCGATGATCGGCTACCACCCGCAGGTGATCCTGGCCGGGCGGCGCATCAACGACAGCATGGCCGCCCACGTCGCCCGGGGTACGGTGAAGCGGATCGTCCGGCGGGGCGGCCGCGCCGGCCCGGCGCGGGTTCTCGTCCTGGGCCTGACCTTCAAGGAGAATTGTTCGGATTTGCGCAATTCCAAGGTCGCCGATCTCATCCGGGAGCTCGGGGAATTCGGCTGCGCCGTGTCGGTCCACGACCCCCGCGCCGGGGCGGCGGAAGCCCGGGCCGCGTACGGCCTCGACCTCGTCGACTGGGCCGACCTGCCGGGGGACGCGGACGCGGTGGTGATCGCCGTCCCGCACGGCGACTACGCCCGGCTCGGGCCGGCGGCGATCGCCGCGCGGGCGAAGCCCGGGGGCCTGATCGTGGACGTGAAGGGGCTGTACGACAGGGCCGTCTTCGAGCGGTTGGGCTACGAGGTCTGGCGGCTGTGACCGCCGCGATGTCCGGCCCTGCGACGAACCCCGGGATGAGACACAGGCCATGATCGAGACGGGCGACGATGACCGGCACGCGCGCTACCCCGACGCGCGGATCCGCGCGATCCTGAACGCCACGCGCACCATCGCGCTGGTGGGCGCCTCCGCGAACCCGGCGCGCCCGAGCTGGATCGTGCTGAAATATCTGCTCGACCGGGGCTATGCGGTGATTCCGGTCAATCCGGGCCTCGCGGGTCAGGACCTCCTCGGGCGCCGGGTCGCGGCCTCGCTCGCCGAGGTCCAGGCCACGCTGGGCGGCCAGCCGATCGACATGGTCGAGATCTTTCGCAATTCGGCCGCCGCGGGTCCCCTGGTCGACGAGGCGCTGGCCCTCTCGCCCCTGCCCAAGCTGATCTGGATGCAGCTCGGCGTGCGCGACGACGCGGCCGCCGCCCGGGCCGAGGCGCGCGGGCTCACGGTGATCATGAACCGCTGCCCCAAGATCGAGTACGGGCGGCTCTCCGGGGAGATCGGCTGGACCGGCGTGAATTCCCGCATCCTCAGCGCCAAGAAGCCGGTGCTGGCGGGCCGGGGCGTCCAGAGGCTCACCATCGCCGAGCGGGGCCGGCGCCAGGATCATTGACGGTATTCTAATACCTCATCTCTCAAGTCGTTGCAACAGATCGATTTTTCGAGATTTCGCGATTCCGTATTGACCCGGCATCCGGGTCCGGCTATGCACCCGACACCGCCGCCGCGTGCACCCCACGCGGCGGCTCGTTTTTCGGCACCCCGATGCCCGAGGGCCCCGCCCTGTCGGGGCCTGACGCGTCGGAACCCCTGGGATTTGGCTATGAAGACCACCTCGCTGAAGCCCGCCGAGGTCGACAAGAAGTG
>CAXTCV010000221.1:0-6086 GCA_964242725.1 uncultured Methylobacterium sp. | reverse complement strand
AGCGAGGCGGTGACCGCCAGCGTGACCCGGCCGCCGACCTGGGCCAGGACGCGCACGTCGACGCCCAGGCCCAGCGCGGCCATCGACACGATCGTGAGGAACCCGGCGATCCGGGACAGCGGCGCGACCCATCCGTCCGGGATCAGGCCGAGGGAGCGCAGGGTGGCGAGCGCCAGGAAGCCCAGGATGAACCAGGGCACCAGCTTGAAGAAGCCGAGCCGGCCCGGGATGGCGCCCCCCCCGGTGCCCTCCGCCGGCAGGCGCGGCGCGATCAGCGACAGGGCCACCACCACGGGGCCGAGCATCAGCACGCGCACGAGCTTGACCAGCGTGCCGACCTGCGTGGCGAGCGGGCCCACCGGCACGGTGGCGGCCAGCACCTGCGGCACCGCGTAGACGGTGAGCCCCGCCAGCACGCCGTACTGGTGCTCGCCGAAGCCGGCCAGCGGCACGAACAGCGGCAGGCCGAGCACCATCAGCACGCCGAGCACGGCCGTGAACGCGATGGCCGCCGCCACGTCCCGGCTGTCGGCGCCGATGACCGGCGCGACCGCGGCGATGGCCGAGTTGCCGCAAATGGCGTTGCCGCAGGCGATCAGCAGCGCCATGCGCACGGGCAGGCCGAGGCCCCGGCAGATGGCGCAGCTCGCCACGATGGTGAGCGCCACCGCCCCGACGATGCCGGCGAGCAGCGCCGGACCCGACGCGATGATGGCCCCCAGGCTCACCGAGGCCCCGAGCAGGGTGACGGCCACCTCCAGCACCTGCTTGGCCGAGAAGGCGATCCCGGCCTTGAAGCGCGCCCCCGGCACCCAGGCTGTGCGCAGCGCCGTGCCCAGGAGGATGGCAAGCACCAGGGCCTCGACATAGGGATGGCCGGTCAGGTTCTCCTCGCCGGCCTGCAGCGCCTGCGCCACCCCGGTGATGGCCAGGCACAGGAGCAGCCCCGGCAGCAGGCTGCCGGCCGCACCGACCCGGGCGAACCCTCGGTCGCGGCCGGCGGCCCCTGTCCCCGCCGCGATGCGGCCGGCGCTCCTGGCTGTCATGGCATGGCCTCCTGGTCCGCCGCCGCTCAGTCGGTCGCGCCGGGCCGGGCCGCGATGGCCCTCCCCCGTGGCGCCTCGATCGGGGCGCGGGAGACCTTGATCCTCGTGGCGACCTCGGTGTCCCGGAAGGCCGGGTCCTTCCTGGACGGCGGCAGGGCGCTGGAATCGGCGGCGTGGCAGGTCATGCAAGTCTCCTGCGCGACCTGGAAGCCGGCCGCGTGATCCGCATCCGAGGGCGCCTTGAACTGCGCGGTCGGCTCCGGCAGCGCCTCATAGTCCGCCGCGACGGGCGCGGCCGTTCCGGCGCGGGCGGCGGGCACCACGGTGGATCTGACCATGCCGATTGCCCCGCGCAGGAACGACATCCCCATCACCGCGGCCAGGAACCGGCCGAAGGCTGGGTCCGGCACCGGCCACGCCGTCACCCGGTAGGCCGTGATGGCGTTCAGCATCCGGAAGGTCAACCGCACCGGCCGGCGCCCGATCCGGTCGGTCACCGCACCCCTGACGGGAACCCCGACGCAGTTCGCGCGCCCGGCGAAGCCGTCATGGGCGCCGAGGCCGCGCGGAGGTCAGCGTGCAGGCGGCGGCCTCGGGCTCGGCCGGCGCCTTTCCCTCGCGGCGATAGGGCCTCGCCGCGAACGATCTTGGCCGGCGTTCGGGAGAAGACGATGCGCATCGGAGGATGCGCACCCGCCCAGGCTCCGGTCTTCGCGGCGATGGGTTGGCGCTTCGACGACGTCCGGGGTCCTGCCGCAGCATCAGCGGCCGCGATCGCGAAACCTCCTCGCGGACCCGTCTGTCCGCCGAAAGCCCCCTGAGCAACGCGCGGGCGGCGCGCGGAGCCTCAGGCGTGTCCAGCCCGGCCCTGGTTCCGAGCCTCGTCGAGACGACGGATCCCATCGCGCCCGAGCGCGCCTTCGAGTTCTGGCGATGCACGGCGCTGGTCCGGTTCGGCGACATCGCGGGTCCGCCCCCGCTCGGTGGCCGCGTCGATCGCCTGGATGTCGGAGGGCGAGGCACAGGCGGCGGTCGATGGGGCGCTGCACCTCCTCGGCCGTCCCGTCCGCGACCGGACGGCCGAGCCCGGCATGGACCCGTCGCAGGCGGCCATCGAGTCGCTGGCCCGCGCCCCGGATGCACGACCCGAAGCGCGATCCGCGCGAGATCCACCTCGGGCTGGGGATATCCCAGTCCAGCCTGTACCGGGACCCGGACCGCAGGAGGTCGACGGAGAGCAGGTTCGTGCCATCGGCCCAGGCGTCGGCATGGGAGAGGTCGATCACGGTCTTGGGGACATCCCGCGCCCGCTTCCGGCCGCCGGGGCGGCCCACCGCGATGCCGGGCTCGGCGGAGGGCCCCTGGAAACGACAGCTGACCGCGGTGTCGGAGATGCTGAAGAATGTGGGCGGCGGGGCCGCCATCACGGCCGCGGCGGCCGTCACGGCCGCGGCGGCCGTCACGGTCTCGCGGTCCGGATCAGGTGCGGGGGTCGGCTCGGCCCGGGCCGCACCGATCTGGAGCAGCAGCCCCGCCGCGCACGGCAGGCCCGACCGGGGCGCCAGGGGGCGTGCGATGCGCCGTTCCGCGGATCCGTCCCGCGCCGCAGCGCACGTCCCGGCGCGGGCACCGGTCAAGACAGCATCCGGAAGACGAGGATCATGGCCGCGAGGGCGGCGATCAGCAGACCGGCGCCCTGGAGATCGGCGCGGGCGCGCCGCTCCGGAGCGGGGGAGAGCCACCAGCCGAGGCGCTTGGCCGTCCACGGCACCAGATGCGCGGTGAGCAGCACGCTGAACAGGTTGCCGATGAACAGCGCGATCGGGAAATCCAGCCCCAGGGTCCGGCCGAGGATCGGGATGCCGACGAGGAGCCCCCACAGGAACACGGTCGGGTAGAGCGTCAGCAGGACGATCATGTTCATCTTCCACGCCGCGGGCGCCGGCGCCCCCGCCGGCGTGGCGTCGCGGAACCATTGCTCGAAGCCGCTCTGCACCGTCCGAGCGTGGAACTCGGCGGTGAGCGGCGCCGCCTCCGCGACCAGGGCCTGCCGCGCGGGCGAGTCCATCCAGGCGCGCAGGTTCGCCTCGCCGTCGAAGCGGAGGATCGCGACGAAGTCCTCCTGCACCCCCGGCAGGGCCGGCTCGAAGCGGTAGCCCTGCAGGCCGGGGGCCTTCGACTGCGCCGCGGCGATCTTCTGCTCCCACCGGAGGTATTCGGCCTCCAGGCCGGGCTTCACGCGGGTGCTGATCACCGAGCTGGCCGGGGCGGTCCGGGCTGCGCTGGCATCGTCCCGGACGATGTGGACGTCGTCGCGGCCCAGGAGCATCGGGACGGCGCCCTCGATCCGGGCCTGTCGCTCCGGGGAGCCGAGCCAGGCCTTCGCCTGGTCCACGCTCCTGAACCGCTGGAGGATCACCCAATCCACCTGCAGCGGCGGATGCGGGGGCATCAGGCGCTGCTCGATGAAGCCGGGAAACGACGCGATCACCGCGCTGGTCCCGCCCTGCCACTGGGCGAAGGCGTCCGCGCAATCCGGCCGCACCGAGGTCTGCGTCACGATGCTGACGCTGGACGCGGATCCGCTCATGCCGCCGACAGCGTCGCGAACAGGCGGTCGGGCGTGAACGGCAGGTGGGTGAAGCGCACCCCGGTGGCGTCCTCCAGGGCGTTCGCGACCGCCGGCGCCACGGGATTGATGCCGCACTCGCCCTGCGACTTCGCGCCGAGCGGCCCGATGCGGTCGGTCGTGTCGGCGAAGTGGATCTCGGTGCGCGGCGTGTCGGCGAAGGTCGGGATGCGGCAGTTGCGCAGCTGCGGGTTGACCATGCGGCCCGCCCCGTCATGCACCATGGTCTCGACCAGCGCCCAGCCGTAGCCCATGGCGACGGCGCCATCGAGCTGGCCGCGGCACTGCATCGGGTTGATCGGCCGGCCGATATCGGCGGCGTGGACGCTGTGCAGCACCCGGATCTCGCCCGTCACCCGATGCACCGCGAGGCGCACGCCCTGCACGTTGAAGGCGATGGTCCGCGGCGAGAGATAGGCCCGCCGGGTCACCATGAACCGGTGATCGACCTTCGTCCCCTCGGCATGGAGGTCGGCGAGCGCGATGCGCCGGTTGCCGCAAAGGACCCCGCTCTCCTCCAGCCGGCACTGATCCCGCGGCACGCCGGCATGCCGGCTGGCGAAGTCCAGGATGTCCTCTTCCATGGCCTGCGCGGCCAGGTGCACCGCCTTGCCGGCGACCACGGTGCCGGTGCTGGCGAAGGTGCCGGTGTCGTAGGGGGTGCGGTCCGTGTCGGCGTTGATGATCGCGACCGCGTCCGCCCGGGTCCCCAGGACCGAGGCCGCGATCTGCTTGTGCGCCGTGGTGATGCCGTTGCCCATCTCGGTGGAGCCGCAGGCGAGGTGGTAGGTCCCGTCCGGCAGCAGGCGCATCTCGGCCCCCGAGCGGTGCTCGGTGGGGGGCCCGCATTCGAGCATGGCCAGCGCGACGCCCCGGCCCTCGGCCCAGTCCGCCCCCTCGGGCCTCGCGAGGCCGTTGCCGGTGGCGAGTTCGCGCTCGACGATGTCGAGGCATGCGCCGATGCCGTGGCTGCCGAAGCTGGCGTCGCTCGGCTCCTTCCAGATCGACTCGACGGTGTCGCCGGGCTGCACGACGTTCCGGCGCCGGATCGCGAAGGGATCGATGCCGAGCTGCCGGGCGAGGGAATCGATCGCGCCCTCGATGGCGAAGGTGGTCTGCGAGGCGCCGTAGCCGCGGAAGCCACCCGCCGGCACCATGTTGGTGTAGACCGCGTGGCCGATGCCCCTCTTGTTCGGGCAGCGGTAGGCGGCGAGCGGGCTCGCCATCGCGGCCGCCAGGGTCTCGCCGCCGTGGCCGCCATAGGCGCCGGTGTTGGAGACGACCTCGACGTCGAGGGCCGTCAGCGTGCCGTCCCGGCGGGCGCCGATCCTGACGCGGGTGGTCATCGGATGGCGCGTCGTGGCGCCGATGAACTCCTCCTCCCGGGTCCATTCCCACGTCACCGGACGGCCGAGCTTCATCGTGGCGAAGAGCACGAGATCCTCCGAGAGCATCTCCTGCTTGCCGCCGAAGCCGCCGCCGACCCGCTCGGTGAAGACGTGGATGTCCCGGGGCGACAGGCCCATCACGTAGGCGAGCTTGGTCCGCACCACGAACGGCGCCTGCGAGCTGGTCCGGACGTGCCAGCGGCCGTCCTCGCCCTTCCAGGCGATCGAGCCGTGCGTCTCCAGATGCGCATGCTGGACGCGGGTGGTGGCATAGGTCTGCTCGTAGACCGCGTCGGCCTGGGCGAAGCCCTGCGCCACGTCGCCGATCTCGCCCTGGAGCGTGCAGTAGATGTTGCTGCTGGCCTCGACGTGGTCCTTGTCGTGGAGGAGGGGCGCGCCGGGCGCCATCGCGGCGACCGGATCGAACACCGCCGGCAGCACCGCGTAGGTCACCTGCAGCGCCCGGCATCCCGCCTCGGCGGCGGCCTCGGTCTCGGCGACCACGGCCGCGACCCGCTGGCCGCAGAAGCGCGCGACGCGGTCGAGCAGCAGGATGTCGTCGGGATCCACGAGGTGGTCCTCGTGCAGCGCCGAGGTGAAGCGGCGCCTGGGCACGTCCTCCCAGGTGTAGACCGCCACGACCCCCGGCACGGCGCACGCCGCCGCCCTGTCGACCGCGACGAGGCGCGCATGCGCGTGGGGCGAGCGCAGGACCTTCAGATGCAGCAGATCCGGGACCGCGACATCCATCGTGTAGCGGGCGCGCCCGGTGAGGATCGCGTCGGTGAAGGGATTGGGCAGGCTGGCGCCGAGGGCCTGGCCGGGCAGGTCCGCCTCGATGTTGCAGCGGCCGTGCAGGGCGTCGTCGATCGCCCGGTAGCCGGTGCAGCGGCAGAGATTGCCCTTGAGCGCGTGCGGCAGGTCGGCCTTCTGCGCCTCGGTCAGGGTCACGGCCGTCATGATCATGCCGGCCGCGCAGAAGCCGCACTGGAACGCCTGCGCGTCCCGGAACGCCTGCTGCAT
>CAXTCV010000220.1:0-6108 GCA_964242725.1 uncultured Methylobacterium sp. | reverse complement strand
CCGGCGATCAGCTTGCGGACCTCGTGCTGGCTCTTGCCGCAGAACGAGCAATACAGCGTGCTCTTCGAGTCGTTGCCGCCAGTCTTGCTCATATCGGTCTCCGAATTCCTCGCGTCCGCAACCGGCTGAGGGCGGACGCGCATCGCCTGAATGTAGGGGGCCCGTTTAAAGAAACAGTGTGCTGTGCGTCTTTGACCGAAGGGCTCAAGCTCGGATGCAAACACGCTGCCGCGGCGGGATCAAGGCCGCGCCGCGGCGGTCAGGCGACGCATCCCGCTCAGGCCGCGGCCGGCTCGGGACGCTTCTCGATCACCTCGTCGATGAGGCCGAACTCCCTGGCCGCGTCAGCGGTCATGAAGTTGTCGCGCTCCAGCGCCGTGTGGATCGAATCGTAGTCGCGGCCCGTGTGCTTCACATAGATCTCGTTCAGGCGCCGCTTCAGCGCCTCGATCTCGCGGGCATGGATCAGAATGTCGGTCGCCTGACCCTGGAAGCCGCCCGAGGGCTGGTGGACCATGATCCGGGCGTTGGGCAGGGCGAAGCGGTGGCCAGGCTCGCCGGCGGTGAGCAGGAGCGAGCCCATCGAGGCGGCCTGGCCGACGCACAGCGTCGTCACCGGGCAGCGGATGAACTGCATCGTGTCGTAGATCGACAGGCCCGAGGTGACCACGCCGCCGGGGGAGTTGATGTAGAAGGAGATTTCCTTCTTCGGATTCTCCGCCTCGAGGAACAGCAGCTGCGCCACGATCAGCGACGCGCCGTAATCCTCCACGGGGCCGGTGAGGAAGATGATGCGCTCGCGGAGCAGGCGCGAGTAGATGTCGAAGGCGCGCTCGCCGCGGCTCGACTGCTCGACGACCATCGGCACGAGCGCGTTGTTGTAGACGTCGATCGGATCTCTCATCTCGTCCTGCCCAGAATGAGGCCCGGGGCGGCCGCGAATCAGCGCAGCCCCGGGCATGTCAGCGAACACCGGCGATGCTTAACCACCGCCTAATCTTTGCCCGCCGTCCTCGGACAGGGCGGGACTCAGTCGGCCTTGGCTTCGGTCTCGGCCTCGGCCTTGTCAGCCGGCTTCGCGCCGGTCGTGTCGTCGTCATCTTCGTCTGCGAAAAGCGCCTCTTTCGAGACCGGCTCCTCGACGAGTTTGACCTGCCCGAGGACGTGGTCAACCACCTTCTCCTCGAACAGGGGCGCGCGGAGTTCCGCGAGCGCCTGCGCGTTCTTCCGGTAGAAGTCCCAGACCTGCTGCTCCTGGCCCGGGAACTGCCGGACCCGGGCGATCAGGGCTTGGTTCACCTCCTCGTCCGAGATCTTGATATCGGCGCTCTCGCCGACCTGCGCAAGCACGAGACCGAGACGGACGCGCCGTTCGGCGATCTTCCGGTACTCGGCCTGGGCCTTCTCCTCGGTTGTGTCCTCGTCCTCGAAGGTCTTGCCCCGGGTCTTCAGATCCTCCTCGACCTGCGCCCAGACGGCGGCGAATTCCTGCGCGACCAGGGATGGTGGCAGCTCGAAGGCGTATTTCGTGTCGAGGGCGTCGAGGAGGTCCTTCTTGAGGCGCCGACGCGTGGCGGCCTCGAAGTCCCGGCCGATCGCCGTGGACACGGCCTCGCGCAGCTTCTCCAGGGACTCCATGCCCATGGACTTGGCGAACTCCTCGTCGATCTTGGCCTCGCCCGGGGCCTGGATCTTCGTGACCGACACGTCGAACTCGGCGTCCTTGCCGGCGAGCTGCTCGGCCCCATAGGCCTCCGGGAACGTCGCCTTCACGAGACGCTTGTCGCCGACCTTCGCGCCGACCAGCTGCTCCTCGAAGCCCGGGATGAACGATCCGGAGCCGAGTTCCAGGTCGATGCCCTCGCCCTTGCCGCCCTGGAATTCCTCGCCGTCGATCCGGCCGACGAAGTCGATGGTGACACGGTCGCCGGTCTGGGCCTCGGCGCCCTCGTCGCGCTCGGCGAACGGGCGACCCTGGCCTGCCATGCGCTCGAGGGCCTCGTCGACCTCCGTCTCGGAGGGCTTGGCGACGCGCTTGGTCAGGCTGACATCCGAGAGATCGGCGAGCTCGAAGCTCGGCATCACCTCGAGGGCGACCTTGAAGGCGAGGTCGCCCTTGGCGTCGAGGGCCTTCTCGACCTCGGCCTGATCGGAGGGGAACTCGACCTGCGGCTCCAGGGCGAGCTTGAGGCCGTTATCGGTGACGATCTGGCGGTTGGCCTCGTTGACGGCATTCTGCACCACCTCGGCCATCACGGAGCGGCCGTAGACCTTGCGCAGGTGCGCGACCGGGACCTTGCCCGGGCGGAAGCCCTTCAGCTGCACCTTGTCCTTCATGCCGGACAGCTCGGTGGTGAGGCGCTCCTCGAGTTCCTGCGCGGCCAGCAGGACCTGAAACTCGCGCTTCAGCCCCTGGGCATTGATCTCGGTCACCTGCATCGTCGTCGTCGCTCTTCAAAAATCTGTGGTCGCCGGCCGGGCCAGCGTCGTGCGGCGTGTTCGCGCGGTCCGGGATGCCAAGATGTCGGGTACGGAGCCGGGGCGGTCCGCGGAGGACCGCACCTCAGGAGACGTCCTGGTGCGGGCGGAGGGGCTCGAACCCCCACGTCTTGCGACACTGGAACCTAAATCCAGCGCGTCTACCAGTTCCGCCACGCCCGCGCGCGCCGACATCCGGCGCATCGCCGGCCGCCAGAAGCGGGCCCTATAGCATGGGCCGGCGGGCCCGCAGCAAAAAAAACTCGGCGCCGCGGCCCCGGTGGCGCTTCCCCCGGCGCGCCGGTATGGAGCGGGCCCGCCGCGAGCCGCAGCCGAGATCCCATGCCGCCATCCCGCCCCGTGCCGCCGATCGACTCGCGCGCCGGCCGGCCGTCGCGCCGGACCCTCCTGGCGGGCGCAGCCGCCTTCGGACTCACACCGGAAGCCGGCCGCGCTCAGGCGCCGGCGACCGCACCCGGGACGGCGCCTGCGGCGCCGGCGCCGTCGCCGCTACTGCCAGCGGCTTTGCCGGCGGCCCCCGGCAAGGCGCGGTTCCGGCCGGAGCCGGCGCCCGAGACGCCGGTTTGGTGTTTCGACGGCAAGGCCCTGCCGCCGGTCATCCGGGTGAAGCTCGGGCAGCCGGTGCGGCTGAGGGTCGAGAACCGCACCGACAAGGCCCTGTCACTGCACTGGCACGGGGTGCGCAACGTCAACGCCATGGACGGGGTCGGCGGGGTGACCCAGGCGCCGATCCCGCCGGGGGGCGAGTTCCTCTACGCGTTCACGCCGCCGGATGCCGGCTCCTACCTGATCCGGCCCCTGGTCGTCGGCGGAGCGAGCGAGCCGTCGGGACGGGGCCTCGCGGGCATGCTGGTCGTCGAGGAGGCGAATCCGCCCGCCGTCGATGCCGATGTCTGCGTGGTGCTGCAGGACTGGCGGATCGAGGAGGACGGGACT
Organism: uncultured Methylobacterium sp.; assembly: GCA_964242725.1. Classification (GTDB taxonomy): domain Bacteria; phylum Pseudomonadota; class Alphaproteobacteria; order Rhizobiales; family Beijerinckiaceae; genus Methylobacterium. The sequence continues at coordinate 2,673 of CAXTCV010000220.1, read as the reverse complement.
CTGATGCCGTTCGGGCAGGCCAAGCTTGCCGCCGCGCAGGGCCGGCTCGGCAACCTCGTTACGGTCAACGGCAAACCGGTTCCGGAGACCTTCGAGGCCCGCCCCGGCGCGCGCCTGCGCCTGCGCCTCGGCAATGCCTGCAACGCCCGGGCGACGCGGCTGAGGTTCGAGGGCGTGAAGGTCTATGTGGCGGCGGTGGATGGGCAGCCCACCGACACGTTCGAGCCCCTGCGGGCGACCCTGCCGTTCCCCCCGGGGACCCGCTACGACCTGCTGGTCGATCTTCCGGAGGCGGAGGGCGCCGCCTGCGCGGTCGAGGCGCTGATCGGCAAGGGCCTGACGCTCGCGAGCGTCACCACCAAGGGTGCCAAGATTCCCGACCGGCGGCCGCCGATCGGCCCGATCGGCGAGAACAAGCGCCTGCCGGCGGAGATCCGGCTTCAGAACGCCCTGCGGCGCGACGTGGTGATCACCGGTGGCGCCTTTGTGCCCAAGGTGACGAAGGGTGCCAAGGATACGCAGACGGCCGGCCCCGAGGGTCCGGCGCCGGATCCGGTCTACACGGGCGGTCCGAGCAAGATCTGGTCGGTGAACGGCACAGGCGGGGTCGTGGGCCTGCCGCCGATCTTCTCGGTGAAGCGCGGACAGGTGGTGGTTCTGGCCCTGCGCAACGACACCGCCTTCCCGCAGGCGCTGCATCTGCACGGGCACTGCTTCCGCCTGCTCCACCCCCTCGACGACGGCTGGGAGCCCTACTGGCTCGACACGTTCCAGCTCCTGGAGGGCCGGACCGCGCGGATCGGGTTCCTGGCCGACAATCCCGGGCGCTGGCTGATCAGCGCCACGGTGCTGGAGCGGTTCGACACCGGCCTCTGGACGATGTTCGAGGTCACTTGAGGGTCGCTTCGGCGAGGTCGGCGAGAACCACCGGCATCAATTCGGGAATGTCCTCGGCGATCAGGCCGGGACCGTGGCGCAGGCCGGCATCTCCATGGAGCCAGACGCCGGCGGCTGCGGCCTCGAACGGCGGCATGCCCTGGGCCATCAGGCCGGCGATCAGGCCGCTCAGCACGTCGCCCGATCCAGCCGTCCCGAGATAGGGGCTGGCGTGATCGTTGATCGCCGTCCGCCCATCCGCACTGGCGATCACGGTATCGGCGCCCTTCAGGACCACCACGGCCCCTATCAGTGCGGCGGCCGCCCGTGTCCGGGTGAGCTTGTCGGCCCCCGCGGCGGTCGCCTCCGTCCCGTCGAACAGCCGCGCGAACTCGCCGGCATGCGGCGTCAGTACGGCTTTGGCCTCGCCGTCCGCCAGATGCGCGGCGAGGAGCCGCGCCTGCCCGGAGAAACTCGTCAGCGCGTCGGCGTCGAGGACGAGACCGCGTCCGGCGGCCGCCGCCACCGCGACGCGCTCCCGCGTCGGCTCACCGGTGCCGAGACCGGGTCCGGCCAGCACCACGTTCAGGCGCTCGTCGGTGAGCAGGTCATCGAGATCGTCGGCGGTCTCGCAGGGGCAGAGCATGATCGCCGTCAGATGGGCGGCGTTCTCGGCCACCGCGCCGGCGGGTGAGGCGATCGTCACGAGGCCGGCCCCGACCCGCAGGGCCCCCCGGGCGGCCAGCCGGGCGGCGCCCGTCTTCGTCGCGGGTCCCGACAGAACCAGGGTATGGCCGCGGGTGTATTTGTGGCTCGCCCCGCTCGGCCGGGGCAACGTCCTTGCCCAAAGGCCGGGTCCGTTCCGGTAGAGGGGCGGTCCGCCGGCGGCCAGGCCCCGCTCCAGGGCGGCCGGGCCCGTCCCGATCTGCGCCACGCTCAGCTGGCCGCACTGGCCCCGCCCCGGTTCGAGCAGGTGCCCGGGCTTGAGCGCCACGAAGGTCACGGTCTCGGCCGCCCGGATCGCCGCGCCGCGGACCGCGCCGGTATCGCCGTCGATGCCACTCGGCACGTCGACCGCGAGCACCGGGCAGCCATGGCCGTTGACGGCCTCGACCAGGGCGCGGGCGTCACCGTCGAGATCGCGCGACAGGCCGGATCCGAACAGGGCGTCGACCACGAGATCGCAGGGCGGAAGCGGCGCGGACGCGGCTTGGCCGACCGGCCCGGCCCAGGTTCCGGCGGCCAGGGCGGCATCGCCCGTCAACGCCTGACGGTCCCCGAGGAGGCGCAGCTCCACCGCGTAGCCATCCACCGCGAGCAGACGGGCGGCCACGAACCCGTCGCCGCCGTTGTTGCCGGGCCCGCACAGGACCAGCGTGCGACCGCCCGCCGGCAGCCGGGCCCGGGCCCGGGCCGCCACGGCGCATCCGGCCGCCTCCATCAGCGTGAAGCCCGAGATCCCGCCGGCGATTGCCGCGGCATCGACCGCCCTCATGGCCCCGACCGTCAGCAACCGCATGTTCGCCCCCTCACTGCCCGTGTGCCGACCAGCCGTGCCGAACGATGCGCCATAAATCCACTCAACGCCCGAAGGATGTGCGGTAATCGCACATAAATTAGGCATTCCGGCCGAGCACACCAAGAAATCGGCGTGGCGGACGCGTCACAGGGATGTTAGAAATATGCCGCATCGTAGCACGGGCCCGAGCGGCATGAAGAAGATCGAAGCGATCATCAAGCCTTTCAAGCTCGACGAGGTGAAGGAGGCGCTCCAGGAGGTCGGCCTCCAGGGCATCA
>CAXTCV010000219.1:0-6130 GCA_964242725.1 uncultured Methylobacterium sp. | reverse complement strand
TCATCACGTAGTCGCGCTTCGATTCGTCCGAGATCACCGCGATGGCGTTGGCGCCGCTCGCCGCGCAGAGCTGCACGCCGAACACCCCGAGACCGCCGGAGGCGCCCCAGATCAGCACGTTCTGGCCGGGCCGGACCGTGTGCGGCGCGTGGCCGAACAGCATGCGGTAGGCGGTGGCGAGCGTCAGCGTGTAGCAGGCCGCCTCCTCCCAGGTGAGGTGCTTGGGCCGGTGCATGAGCTGGCGCGACTGCACCCGGCAGAACTGCGCGAAGGAGCCGTCCGGCGTCTCGTAGCCCCAGATCCGCTGCGTGGGCGAGAACATCGGGTCGCCGCCGTTGCACTCCTCGTCGTCGCCGTCGTCCTGGTTGCAGTGGACGATGACCTCGTCGCCGACCTTCCAGCGCTTCACCTTGGCGCCGACCTTCCAGACGATGCCCGAGGCATCCGAGCCGGCGATGTGGTACTCGCCCTTGTGCACGTCGAAGGGCGAGATCGGCTCGCCGAGGCCGGCCCAGACGCCGTTGTAGTTCACGCCCGCCGCCATGACGTAGACCAGCACCTCGTCGTCGCCGATCTCCCAGACCGGCAGCACTTCGAGCTGGTGGGACTGCTCCGGGGGCCCGTGGCGCTCGCGCCGGATCGCCCAGGCGTACATCTTGGCCGGCACGTGACCCAGCGGCGGGATCTCGCCCATCTCGTAGAGGTCCTTGACCTCGCCGTTTGCCGGACCGACCGCAGCGCTCGCCGCCATCTCGCTCTCCTCTCGTCCCGCGTGGTTCTCGAAGGCCGCGGTTCTCCCCCGCGCTATAGCGGCGATGCCGAAGGTGTCCAAGTGGGCCGAAAGTCGAAAGCGAAGGGTTTCCGACAGGAAAAGTGCCCCGGCACAGGGACGGCGCCCGCGTATTCAAATTCGGCTTTTCGGGCGGCCAAGTATTATTCCGCCCCGCCTTGCGGGTGGCGGAGCGGAGACCTTGCGCCTCCCCCGCGACCGAGGTCCGGGTCGACTTTATACCAACGATCGATCTTCCGGCCGTCGCGCGCCGCCGGTCCGGGGATCGGCACCGACTGTCCGGCCCGGGCCGGATCGAAGGCCGCCGAGCGCCCTCAAATCGGGCTGTCCGGGCGGACAAGTTTTTTAAAGGCCGGCCGGGGCCCGCGGGAGCGACTTGCACGTCTGTCCCGGATGACGCGTCGCCAAGCCTTCGCTACGGTGGCCGCAAGACCGCGCCCCGCGCGCGGACATAAAGATCACATGGAGGCGAGGGATGGGCGCGAACGTCGCGAAGACCAAGAGCGACACGTCGAGCCGCGACAAGCCCTGGATCATCCGCACCTATGCGGGCCATTCCAACGCGGCCGAATCCAACGCGCTCTATCGGGGCAACCTCGCCAAGGGCCAGACCGGCCTGTCGGTGGCCTTCGACCTGCCGACCCAGACCGGCTACGACCCCGACCACGAATTGGCGCGCGGCGAGGTCGGCAAGGTCGGCGTCTCGATCGCGCATCTCGGCGACATGCGGACCCTGTTCCAGGACATCCCGCTCGCCCAGATGAACACCTCGATGACCATCAACGCCACGGCCCCGTGGCTGCTGGCGCTCTACCTCGCGGTGGCCGAGGAGCAGGGCGCCCCGCTCGACGCCCTCCAGGGCACGACCCAGAACGACATCATCAAGGAGTACCTGTCGCGCGGCACCTACGTGTTCCCGCCCGCGCCCTCGCTCCGGCTCACCAAGGACGTGATCCTGTTCACCACCCAGAACGTGCCGAAGTGGAACCCGATGAATGTGTGCTCCTACCACCTGCAGGAGGCGGGGGCGACGCCGGTCCAGGAGCTGTCCTACGCGCTCGCCATCGCCATCGCGGTGCTCGACACGGTGCGCGACGACCCCGAATTCGACGAAAAAAGTTTTTCCGACGTGTTCGGGCGGATCTCGTTCTTCGTGAATGCGGGGCTGCGGTTCGTCACCGAGATCTGCAAGATGCGCGCCTTCGCCGAGCTCTGGGACGAGATCGCCCAGGCGCGCTACGGCATCGACGACCCGAAGAAGCGGATTTTTCGCTACGGGGTTCAGGTGAACAGCCTCGGTCTCACCGAGCAGCAGCCCGAGAACAACGTCCACCGCATCCTGATCGAGATGCTGGCGGTCACGCTGTCCAAGCGCGCCCGCGCCCGGGCGGTGCAGCTGCCGGCCTGGAACGAGGCGCTCGGCCTGCCGCGGCCCTGGGACCAGCAATGGTCGATGCGCATGCAGCAGATCCTGGCCTTCGAGACCGACCTGCTCGAATACGACGACATCTTCGACGGCAGCCACGTGATCGAGGCCAAGGTCGAGGCGCTGAAAGCCGAGACCCGGGCCGAACTGGAGCGGATCGGCGGCATCGGCGGCGCGGTCGCGGCGGTGGAGACCGGGGCGCTCAAGCGGGCGCTGGTGGAATCGAACGCCCGGCGGATCTCGGCCATCGAGGCGGGCGACCAGATCGTCGTCGGCGTCAACAAGTGGCAGCAGGGGGAGCCCTCGCCGCTCACCGCCGGGGAGGGGGCGATCTTCTCCGTCTCCGAGACGGTGGAGATGGAGGCGCAGAGCCGGATCCGCGAGTGGCGCGGCCGGCGCGACGACAGCGCGGTCGGCCAGGCGCTGGACGCCCTGGAACAGGCGGCGCGCTCCGGCGCCAACATCATGCCGCCCTCGATCGCGGCCGCCAAGGCCGGGGTCACCACGGGCGAGTGGGGCGAGCGCCTGCGGCAGGTCTTCGGCGAGTACCGGGCGCCCACCGGGGTGAGCGTGGAGACGGTCTCCGCCGGGGCGGCCGAGGCGGCCAAGCTCCTGATCGCCGATCTCGGCGCGCGCCTGGGTGAGACGCCCAAGCTCGTGGTCGGCAAGCCGGGTCTCGACGGGCACTCCAACGGCGCGGAGCAGATCGCGCTGCGGGCCCGGGATGTCGGCTTCGACGTCACCTATGACGGCATCCGCCAGACGCCCGCCGAGATCGTCGCCAAGGCGAAGGAGACCGGCGCCCACGTGGTCGGCCTGTCGATCCTGTCGGGCAGCCACGTGCCGCTGGTGCGCGAGGTCCGGGCCCAGATGCGGGAGGCGGGGCTCGACCACATCCCCGTGGTGGTGGGCGGCATCATCTCGCCCGAGGACGAACTGGTGCTGAAGAACATGGGCGTGCGCGCGGTCTACACGCCCAAGGACTACGCCATCGACCAGATCATGGTCGGGCTGGCCAAGGTGGTGGAGAGGAGCCTGGAGCGCCGGGACGGCCGGGACGACCGGCCGCGCGCGGAGGCGCAGGTCTACTGAACCGGGCAACGCGCAAGGCGAATCGCCTCTCGATCGCGCATCGAACAAGGCGGAGCAGGGCGCCGCGACCCAGAAAATCGTCCGCCACGTCGCCGAGGCGGCCGCCGGCACCGGCGCGGTGACCGGCACCCTCGCGAGCCTCGCCCATTCCGCCGGGGAGACCGGCTCCGCCGCCGCGCAGGGGCTCGGGGCCGCGCGCGTGGTCGCGTCAGTCCGAGCATCGGGAGCCGAGGTCGCGCGCGTCCGCATCGCGGCGCGGGCGGCCCGACCCCGCCTCTTCCCGGCCGCGCGGCGGATCGCGTAGGACGGCGCCATGCCGTCCGCCCTGCCCACGATCCTCCTCCTCGCCGTCCCGCTGGCCGCCGCCCTCTCGGCGGGGCTGATCCTGCGCCTGTTCCCGCTGCTCCGGCGCTACGCCCTGGCGCGGCCGAACGCCCGCTCCAGCCACACCGTGCCGACCCCGCAGGGCGGCGGCATCGCCGTGGTGACGGCGCTCGTGACGATCTCGGGGCTGCTCATCGCCGCGCCGGAGATCGGCGGCCGGCCGGACTGGATCCGGCTCGCAGGCTGCACCCTGGCCGTGGCGTTCCTCGGTGCGGTGGACGACCTCCGGCCGCTGCCGGCCGCCTTCCGGCTCGCCGTGCAGGCGGCCGCGGTCGGGCTGCTGGTCTGGCACCTGGACGGGCGGCTCCTGCCCGGGGTCCCCCTGTGGCTCGAGCGCGGCCTCGCGCTGCTGGCGGGGCTGTGGTTCGTGAACCTGACGAACTTCATGGACGGGCTCGACTGGATGACGGTCGCCGAGACCGTCCCGGTGGCCGGGGCGCTGCTGCTGCTCGGGCTCGCCGGATGCCTCCCGCCGCTGCCGACGCTCGTGGCGGCCTGCCTGCTCGGGGCGATGCTCGGCTTCGCGCCGTTCAACCGACCGGTCGCGAAACTCTTCCTCGGGGATGTCGGCGCGCTTCCGGTCGGGCTCGTCACCGCGTGGCTGCTCTGGCATCTGGCCCTGGCGGGGGGCCTCGCGGCCGCTCTGCTGCTGCCGCTCACCGCCGTGGCCGATGCCACTTTGACGCTGGCCGCCCGGGCGGCCCGGGGCGAGCGGGTCTGGGAGGCCCATCGCGGCCACTACTACCAGCGCGCCACCGTGAACGGCCTGACGGTTCCGGGCGTGGTGGGGCGGGTCTTCGCGGTCAATCTCGCGCTGGCGGCGCTCGCCGCCGCGACCTTGTTTTGGCCGTCCTGGCCGGTCACCCTCGCGGCGCTCGCGGCCGGGCTCGCCCTGGTCGCGTCCCTGCTCCGCCGCTTCGCCCGCGCCCCGGCGCCGGCCCCCGCCGAAGGTGCCGCCCACCCGTGACCGGATCGATCGCGCTCACCGGGGCGACCGGCTTCATCGGCCGCCACCTGCTCGCCGACCTCACGGCCCGCGGCTACCGGGTCCGGGTGCTGCTGCGCCGGCCCACGGCCCTGCCGGAGGGCGCGGCGAGCGCGGTGGTCGGCGACCTGACGCGCCCGATCAACATGGCGGCGGCGCTCAGCGGCGTCGACGCCGTGGTGCATTCGGCCGGTCTCGCCCATGCGATGTCGGGCGCCCCGGAGGACGATTACCGCACGCTCAACACCGAGGCGACGCGCGGGCTCGCGGAGGCGGCCGCGCGCGCCAGGGTGCGCCGGTTCGTGTTCCTGTCCTCGATCCGCGCGCAGGTCGGGGCGAGCGCGGCGGGCGTGGTCGGGGAGGGCGATCCCGCGGCGCCGACCGACGCCTACGGCCGCTCCAAGCTGGAGGCCGAGCGGGCGCTCGCCGAGACCGGGCTCGACTGGGTCGCGCTCCGCCCGGTGCTGGTCTACGGCGCCGGCGTGAAGGGCAACATGGCCGCGCTCCTGGGGCTCGCCCGCAGCCCCTATCCGCTGCCGCTCGGGGGGCTGACGGCGCGGCGCTCGCTGATCGCCCTGGAGAGCCTGTCGGCGGCCGTGGACGCGGTGCTGCGGGCGCCCGAGCCGCTGCGCCGGGCGCTGATCGCCGCCGACCCGGACCCGCTGAGCCTTCCCGAGATGATCGCCGCGCTCCGCGCCGGCCTCGGCCGCAATCCGGGGCTGGTCCCGGTGCCGGCGGGGCTCCTCGGGCTGGCCTGCCGGCTGACCGGGCGGGGGGCGCAGTTCGCCCGGGTGGCGGAGGGCCTGGAGGCCCGCGCGGATGGCCTCGCGGCTCTGGGGTGGCGCCCGGCCGGGCCGACGCGGGACGGGCTTGCGCGGCTGGCGCGGGACGGGGGTTGAGACGAGTCCCGGTCGAATCGTTCGGGTCCGTCTTCGCGCCCCCCTCAAGCGGAACCCGTGGCGGCGGGCGACGCGCGCGTGACCGGGCTGCAGGGACCTGTCCGACAGCCCGCCCGATCAGCCGATCGCGGCCGGTGCCGCATCGGTCGACGGTTCGGCCTCGCGCATCGTCCCGGCAGCGGCGGCCCAGCGCCCAGCCCGCTGCGCGTGGCGCTCGCGGAAATGCGGCACCGCCGCCTCGAACACCGCCTCCGCGGCCGCCCGATCCCCCGCCGCCACGGCGTCGCGCAGCTGCGCCACCCAGCCGTCGAGCCGGTCCCGGTCGGCGAAGACCGGCCGCGCCGCCATCACTCCGTCGATGCCCGGCAGGATGACCCGGGGCTCCTCCCGGGCGAACAGGATCTCGTTCAACCGCTCGCCCGGCCGCGCGCCCGTGAAGGCGATCTCGATCTCCGCGCCGGGCTCGAAGCCGGCGAGCCGGATCATCCGCGCGGCGAGGTCGGCGATCCGCACCGGCTGGCCCATCTTGAGCACGTAGACCGCGGCGCGCTCGG
>CAXTCV010000218.1:0-6137 GCA_964242725.1 uncultured Methylobacterium sp. | reverse complement strand
CTGCCCGGTTGCCGCAGGCGTAGCAGAACCGCTCGAATGTGCTTTTGCGGTGATTGCAGGCCGGGCACCGCTCGAACACGCCGATCCCGCAATGCGGGCAGAAGTTGGCGTCTGGGTTTGCAAGGTCGATCGGTCGCTCGCAGCCTGGGCAGACCTTTTTGGTGAGACGCAGCAGCGCTTGGTCGGTCGCGATCTCGGTCCGCCGCGCCTCATTCGGGCGTGCCTCGGCGGCGCGCTGCCGCTCCTGGTAGACTTGCAGGGCGTTGATCGCCGCTCGGCCCGCCACGAGCGTGATGACCACCCCGACGCCGTACTGAACGTAGCCGCCGTAGCTCGGCAGATACGGCACCAGCTCGACGAAGAACGCAAAGGCCGCTGCCAGCGCGAAGCCCCACACGAACGGCCAGTTGCGCGTGTGACGCCGCTTCAGCAGCAGCCAGCCGGCGAGTGCGAGAAGTGGCAGGGTCAAGGCGAGACGGTAGGCGAAGACGCGTAGCTCCTGCCCGCTCTCGGCCGCGTCGAGCTTCTGCTGGGCCGCGGCGCGCTGCTCGCTGTCGGTAGCCTCCAGATCGGTCTCCCTCTGCGCGAGGCCGAGATCCTTCTTGGCTAGTCCTTCCTGCTGCTCCTCGATCGTCCGTTCTGCGGCCTTGAGCGAGTCGAGCTGCTGCGTGCGAGCGACGAGGCCGGGATCCTGATCGACACGCTGCGTGGCATCGCGGGTCCTCAGCCAGTTGGCGAAGGTCTCGCGTGACGCCTCGGAGGCGGAGCGCGCTGCGTCGAGGGCGAGTTGTGTTCGCTCTGCTTGTTGCTGGTCGTCAGCGCGCTCGCGACGGACTTGCTTCAGCGCAGCTGCGGTCGCGTCCGACTGCCCGCGGTCGAGAAACTGATCGAGGGTGTAGCGATGCTCGACCTGAGGCAGGTCGCCGACCATGAGCGATCCCAGGCCGATCAGGAAAGCCGCAAATGCGAGGGCTACGAGCCAGAGGATGAGGGCGAACGATCGTTCCGGGAGCCTGACGCCTGATCTCAACCGACAATCCTCGAGTACGTCATAAGCCAGAAATCCAAACGATGCTTACAGCGGATCGCTACCATCTGGTGGATCAAATCTGACAGTGGGTACCTGCTGGCAGCGCCTGTTGCCGGTCTTCGGGGCCAAGGACCGATCGGGACCGCAGGAGAAGGCGTTCCGGACGGTTCTGGCCGCCGTCGTCGTGTCGGCTTACCCACCCCGCCGTGACCCTCGGCCGCTCGGCCCCGCCTCGATCGGCTCACGGGGCGGGGCCAGCTCTGCGGCAGAGCCGATACACAACTTGGATGAGGGCGCGGGCCGAGAGCAGGCCGGCGGGGATGACGGGGCGGCTGTCGCGGCCGGCGCGGTCGATCTGGGTCCAGGTGACGGTGCGGTCGGACATGGTAGCTGTCCGCGTCGCCAACGTCGAAGGATGTTGGTACACCGGACCCATCCGCGCGCTGGTACAGTGCAAACTTACGTTTGGACAAAACACCAATGGATCCGGCTCAGATGCGGATGGCTCGTGCTGCTCCGGGTTGGGGGGTGCGCGAGCTGGCTGAGAAGGCTGGCATCACGGCGAACACCGTGACCCGCATTGAGAATGGAGCCGACGCCAAGCAATCGACCATCGAGGCCCTGCGATCGGCGTTCGAGACAGCAGGTATTGAGTTCATCCCCGAGAACGGCGGCGGGGCCGGGATCCGGTTCCGGGAGCGGAAGGGGTCGTAGCGGCACGACGACATGCCGCTGGTACGCGTGAGAAGCTTCGACCGACGTTGCCCTAGTTAAAGATCTCACCGATTGAGATCTCAGCCATGTGGTACCTCTACGGCTTCGTGCTGCTGGCTGGCGTCGCCAACGCCGTTCAAGCTGGGCAAAACGGAGCCTTGTCGAAGGGCCTGGACGAGTCGCTGACCGCAGGTCTGGTCGTGGTTGCAGGTACCGCCACCTGCATCCTCGTGGTCGGCCTCGTCTCCGGCAAGTTAGCTTGGCCCACAGCCGCCCAGGCTCTGGCGATGCCGTGGTGGGCGTGGCTTGGCGGGATTCTCGGCGGATGCATCATCCTGGCGCAATTCATCGTGGCGCGTCAGATCGGAGCCGCTCCGTTCCTCGGCCTCCTGGTGACCGCCGGCGTGGTGACCTCGATCCTGTTAGACAATTACGGCTGGGTTGGCTTTGAGTGCCATCCCGCGAGCGTCTGGCGGATCCTCGGAGGCTTCCTGATGGTAGCCGGCGTCGCGCTGGTTGCGTTCTTCTGAGCTTTTTGCCCGCGAAGCCGCTGACATCATCTTCACCGAACGAAACGGTGATGAGCTGAGGCGGCGCAGCCTGATGGGAGCAACCTATGCTGAGTCCGGTCGAGGCCCTGCGAAAGCTGCGCGAGGAAATGGTGATGGATCGCCGCAAGTTGGTGGATCAGCAGGAGAGTATACAGAACATACAGGCCGAGATCGAGGCGATTGATAGAGCTATCGTAGACGAGGAAGCCATGCAGCGCGGTGTCATTCCAACAGCTGGTGCTGTTTGAGTTCGAAAGCTGCCCGCGGGTTTGGGCCGCTCCTCATTCCGGTCCCTTACCCTCGCGCGTCCTCTCCAGTGGGCGTATGCGTGACGCCACCCAGGAGGCTCCCATTTCCGATCAGGATCGTGCGCTCATCGACACGCACGGCGAACAGGACGACGTCGCCCTGGCTCAATTAGGAGCGGCCGTGATCCTGGCGTGGCCCTTGTTGGAGCCCGACCTGCAGCGCGATTTGATCGCGACAGCCGCTGTCGTGGATGGCGTCAAAAGAGATCCGAGCTTTGAAGAGGTTCTGACCCGACTTGTTCAAATGAACAATCGGAGCAGAGGTCACGCATCGTTACCGCCCGCGCCGAGCACCTGAAGGCGAAGGGCTAGCTGAAGGCGCCTTCCACGCACGCCGATGATGTCAATGCTCGGCGCCTATCGGTGCGGTTGGAGTTCTTGCGGCGACGCTCGCTACCGCTCGACGCGGCCGTTATCTTGGCATGTCTGAACGCCGTGCTGACGCCAGTTTCAATTTTGACGCTGTTCGTGGGCGCACTGCGTGATGCGGCGACAGCCTCCGTGCTGTTTGCCTGCTTCGGAGCGTCGCTCGTCCTTCCCAGGGGCGCGATTTGTGCCTTTTTGGCAGAGATCCTATTGGCCGGCCGCGGCATCCGGGTCGCGGGTGGTCGCCAACAGGACAAGAGCGAGATCGCTCGCTGAGCACACCCCCCGCCTCGTGGAAGAGGCGCTGAAGGCGATGCGATGATGACGGCCCGGATCGGCGCCCTATCTCGGCCCAACACTGGCTCACGAGAGGGTGCATGTCCCACTTCCAGGCGTCCCGACACATCGATCGCACGAGCTCGCGAATGAAGGCAGAAACTCGCGAGACGACCTCTGCGGAGGTGCGGGAGGAAATTGAGGAGGAGCGCCGGGCAGTCGACGAGCGCACGGAGCGGCTGAGGGCGATGCGGCTGGCCCAGGAGGGCAAAGGCTCCTGAACCTGCCCTTGAAGCTGCCGGCATCATCTTCATTGAGGAGAACGGCGCGGGGCCGGGGGTGAGTCTGTGGAAGGCGTGATGCCGCCAGCACGCCACTCTCCGCGAGGCGAAGCCCGGCACAACACCGAAGCACAGATACAGGCCTCGACAGCCGCATCCCGGCGGCGCTCCTTCCGAGATGCGCCGCGCCGTCGCTGCCTCTGCGTTGCTCGTTGCTATCGGCTCAGCAGCGCTGTCGGCTGAAGGCGGGGCCATGCCGACCAGGGACTGCACCACGACCCTTGTTGCCAAATGGGCTGTCGACAGAGAGGCGGCTCTGAGCAGACCCCCGAAGCACCCCTGCCGGTTGCACACACCGACTGGTCCAGTTGTCTGCTTCAGAAAGGGGTGCGTGCGGGCTCAGGTGTACTTCAACAGCCAATAAGCGTTAATCCTCATGCCTCCCCCCTGTTGGCCGCCATTGCGTCGGTGAACGGAGTCTTGGGCTGATGGACGAGCGGCGCCAGACGCGTTAGTGCCACAGCATGGCTCCACGCTCGCAACCGGATGGTGTTCTCGTCTCGGGACGCTCATGTGGGCCTTGCACGGCCTGTTGCCGCGTTCTGGAGATCAAAGCGCTCGAAAAGGCCGCCGGGATCCTTTGTCGACATAACACCGGCGCGGCATGCGGGATTTATCAGGAGCGCCCAGGAGCCTGTGCACGGTGGCACTGTCTCTGGCGCCGGATCGAGGCCTTGCCCGATGAGCTTAGACCCGACCAATCGGGAGTGGTGTTCTCACTCGACAGCCGATCGCCTGCTACAGGCGCTCCCGAGGAAGCATGTATCGTGGGTCGCGCCGTAGAGGGGGTGCAATCCTTTGATCGGTGGGAGGTGGTTGAGGCGTTCGCCATGTTTACCCGAGAGGGGTCGTTGCCGGTGTGGAAGGCATTCGACCGACATGCGACGTTGATGTCTCCCAGCCGGAGTGCCCTTCAAGCCCGCCCGCTGTCGGCCGATAGCGCGTAGGTCCGGCGGACAGTTTGGCGCCAGCCACTGGCTCAGCTCAACGGAGTGATACCGGCCCTTAAGCTTACTAGTTCACCCTACCGGCGTCGTGTCGCGTACCGGTGTTCTCCATGTCCTTCGCGCTGTTAGCCGCCCTTATAGCCGGCACCTTATGTCTCGGGATGCTGTCCGCCCTCATGCCGCTCGGGCAGCGGCGCGAAGACGTCGAGTTGGGGGCGCTAGACGAAGACAATTTCTTCGATGTCGGCGGACCCGTCATCGATCTAGAGCCGATTGGCTGAACCTACCCCGACACCTGTCCGCTGTTGCCCGTCACGGCCTTGGGGCGCAAAAAAGCCCGCCGCGGCGCTGGGCCGGGCGGGCTGAGTGGCCATTGGGATTTCGAAGGCTCTTGGGTATCGCAGCCGCTGATTGAGTCGCGTCATCCGTTCGAAGGGTACGGCGCGAATAGAAGAGCCCCGCGCAGCTTGGCCGGCGGGGCTGAGAAGTTCGTGGTCTCAGGAACGAACTGCGCTGCGCTGAGGTAGAATCCGTTCGGTGACAGTGTCTGGAATGTCACTTCCCGCTGGGCGCCGCTCCGCTGCCGGTAGCGCCGCTGCCGGAATTGCCAGAGCCAGCGGGAGCGCCGCCGGTCGAGGTGTTGCCGTTGGGCGTGCTCTGGGCGGCGGCAGTCCCGGCGCTGCCGGCGACACGCGCGAGGGCGAGAAGGGCAGACTGAACGCTTCGACTGGTCATGGCACTCTCAGGTCACGGAGCCCGGCACATACCGGGAGGGCTCGATCAACCAGGGCCATGCCGCGAGCGTCTCTAGTCGTGCCCTGGGTGATTGAGTCATTCCCATCCGCCCTCGCCATCTGCCGCCCGTGGTTCTGCACGATGTCGCGGAGGAGATGGGCACGCGGTCGCAATGTCAGCGAAGCGGGTAGAGCGTCATTCAAATAGGGGTAGTGTTCCGGAGCACCCCGCGAAGTGATGCATGGTGATTAACCATATCTCGCACCGTCATCGCCGATGGGACTATGTGGCGTAGGTGCTGGAGGGTCCCCACCATGTTGGCTCGCACCGTCATCAGCCTCGCCGCCCCCGTCTTCCTCATCGCCTCCTGGGCCGCTCCGTCCCTGGCACAGCCGGCCGCCAATGGTGGTCCGAAGCTGCTCATCCATGGCAACTACTGCGGCCCGGGCAACAATGCCCCGCTGCCGCCGATCGACGCCCTCGACGCAGCATGCGCCCGACACGACGCCTGCACGCCAGATGTCGGTCTGCCCTCGAAGGCCTGTAACCTCCGGCTGGAACGAGAAGCAGTGGCCGTCGCTCGTGATCCGCGCCAGCCGGACGATGTCCGCTCCCTGGCCGGCTTCGTGGCGTCTTTTGCTGCGTCTAACCCGTCGAGTGCGGCTCCGGTGGTGCTTCCGGCCGGATTGGCTCGCTGAGGCGCTGTCCGGAACAAGCCGAGTAGCCGTGCGGTTGCCCGGTCAGTGCATGGAGCAAGACATGCTGACTGGCAGCCTGCTGTGGCTCTTAGGGGTGCCGATCCCCGTCCTGATCCTGATCTGGTTCTTCTTCCTCCGCGGGCGGTAGCGCCGAAGCTGACACCGCCGAGG
>CAXTCV010000217.1:4428-6181 GCA_964242725.1 uncultured Methylobacterium sp. | reverse complement strand
CTGCGCGACCTGCTGCCCCGGATCGGCGTGAAGCTCGTGGTGCTGCGGCCGTTCAACCATATCGGACCCGGCCAGGACGAGCGCTTCGTGGTGGCCTCCTTCGCGGGCCAGATCGCCCGGATCGAGGCCGGGCTGGTGCCGCCCCGCCTCGAAGTCGGCAACCTCTCCTCGCACCGCGACTTCCTGGACGTGGCCGACGTGGCGCAGGCCTATGCCGACCTCATCGGCCGGGCGGAATCCCTGGCGGATGGCAGCGTCTTCAACATCAGTTCCGGCGTGCCGCGGACGATCGCGAGCGTGCTCGAGGACTTGCGCACCCGGGCCCGCATGCCCTTCGAGATCCG
Organism: uncultured Methylobacterium sp.; assembly: GCA_964242725.1. Classification (GTDB taxonomy): domain Bacteria; phylum Pseudomonadota; class Alphaproteobacteria; order Rhizobiales; family Beijerinckiaceae; genus Methylobacterium. Next base: position 5,837 of record CAXTCV010000217.1, on the reverse strand, counting down.
GATCGCCCCCGAACGGGTGCGCCCGGCCGAGATCCCGATGGCGGCGGGCGATGCCGGCCGGCTGCGCGCCACCACCGGCTGGCAACCGCGGGTCGCGTGGGACGCCGCCCTGAACCGGGTGCTGGACGATGCCCGGGCCCGGCTGGCGGCCGCGCACGCCGCCGGATGAGGGCGCGCGTCGCCGCTACCGAACCACACCCTTCGCGGTGAGCGCCGCCCACGCCCCCGCCGGGTCGTCCAGGCACTCCGCCAGGATCTCCGCACTCGAATCCCCCAGGCTGGGCGGCATCCGGCGCACCGGCAGCCGCCGCCCGTCGAGGCGGTAGGGCGGGGCGATCACGTGCGCGTTCCCGGAGCCCTCGACCACGAGCCCGGCCTCCCGGGCCCGGTCGCAGGTCAGCGCCTCGCGCAGGCCCATCACCTCGCCGCAGGGGATGCCCGCCGCCCGCAGCCGGGCGATCAGCGGGACGCGTTCCCACGTGGCGAGCTCGGCCTCCAGGACCGGGATGAAGGCGGCGCGGTTCTTCGAGCGGTCGAGATTGGTGGCGAAGCGCGGATCGGCGACGAGGTCCGGCCGCTCCAGCACCTGCTCGCAGAAGCGGCGGTACTGGGCGTTGTTGCCCACCGTGATCACCACCGGCCCGTCGCCGGCCTCGAACACCCCGTAGGGCACGATCGACGGATGGGCGTTGCCGTAGCGGGGCGGGTCGATGCCCCGGGCGAGCGCCTCCAGGCCATAATAGGAGGTCAGCGCCACGCCGCAATCGAACAGGGCGAGATCGATCGTCCGGCCGCGCCCGGTCCGCTCCCGCTGGAACAGGGCCGCGAGCACGGCCTGGGCGGCGTATTGCCCGGTGAACAGGTCGACCGCCGCGACCCCGAACTTCAGGGGCGGCCCCCCGGCCTCGCCGTTGAGCGCCATCACGCCCGATTCGCCCTGCACCACGAGGTCGTAGCCCGGCCGGCCCGCCTCGGAGCCCGCCGGGCTGTAGCCGGCGATCGAGCAGTAGATCAGGCCGGGATTCTCGGCCGCGAGCGCCGCGTAGCCGAGGCCGAGCTTCTCGGCCCCGCCGGTCTTGAAGTTCTGGACCAGCACGTCGCTGTCGCGGGCCAGCGCCCTGACGATCGCCAGCCCCTCCGGCGTGGCGAGATCGACCCCGATCGAGCGCTTGTTGCGGTTCACGCTGTCGAAATACGAGGTGTTGCCGGGGGTCGTGGTCACGCCCCAGTCGCGGGTGTCGTCGCCGCGCTCCGGATGCTCGACCTTGATCACGTCGGCCCCGAGGTCGCCGAGCACCTGCGCGCACCACGGCCCCGCCAGGACCCGGGACAGGTCGAGGACCCGGATCCCGGCGAGCGGGAGATCGTGAGCCGGATCAGCATCCATCGGAGGGCTCCTCGGTGCGGGG
>CAXTCV010000217.1:0-4328 GCA_964242725.1 uncultured Methylobacterium sp. | reverse complement strand
CGTCATCGCCTAGGCGCCCATCACGCCGTCGAGGCTGCGCACGGCGGCGATCAGTTTCGGACGCGCCACCTCCATGAGGAAGCGCGGGTCGGTGATGACCGTCGGGGCGCCGCAATTGACCGACATCGGCGGCAGGCCGCCGCCGGGATGGAACCCCACCGCGATGGCGCAGACCGTCTCCTGCCACTCGCCGAACGAGGTGCAGCAGCCGATCTCCCGATGCTCGGCCACCGCCCGGTCGAGGCCGGCGCGGAGCGCGGGCCACGCCACCGGGTCGAGGGCCTGCAGGTCCTCGTAGATGCCCGCGCGCTCGCGGTCCGGGCAGATCGCCACGTAGGCGCGGCCCATGGCGCTGCGGGCGAGCGAGATGCGCGAGCCGGTATCGAGGTTGAGGGAGATCGCCGCCGGGCCGCGCTGGCAGTCGACGTAGCGCATGCTCAGCCGGTCGCGGACCCCGAGCCCCACCGAGGCGTTGGCCGCCTCCGCCACGGCCCGCAGGACCGGCCGGGCGATGCCGCGCACGTCGAGCCCGCCCAAAGCCGCCGAGCTGAGGGCGATGGTCGCGGTGCCGAGCCGGTAGCGGCCGAGTTCGGGCATGTGCTGGAGATAGCCGAGTCTGGTCAGGGTGTAGGTGAGCCGCGACACGGTGGAGCGCGGCAGCCCGCAGGCCGCGGCGATGTCGTGGTTGGCGAGACTCGTCCGCCCCGGGCCGAAGCAGGCCAGCACCGCCAGACCCCGGGCCAGCGCCGTGACGAAGTGGCGGTCCTCCTTCGCCCCCTCGGCGCCTTGCCCGGCGGGATCGCGCCGCACCGCCCCCTCCGCGCTCATCGGCGCAGGAACGCCGCGAAGGCCGCCTGCGCCTCCGGGCTCCGGCGGAGCGCATGGAACACCTCCGCTTCCTCGGCCAGTGCGCGGGCGACGCTGTCCGCGTGGCCCCGGCGCAGGGCCCGCTTGGTGGCGGCGATCGAGGCCGGGGGGAGGGCGGCGAGCGACCGGGCCTTCGCCATCGCGGTGTCGAGCGCCGCCCCCTCGGGCACCGCGGCGTTGACGAGACCGGCCGAGGCGGCGTCCGCGGCCGTGAAGGGCTCGCCGAGCATCAGCAGTTCGGCCGCGCGCTTCGTGCCCGCCGCCAGGGGCAGCAGGTAGCTCGACCCGCCCTCCGGGCTGAGGCCGAGCGCCGTGAACGGCAGGCGGAACCGGGCGCCGGCCCCGGCATAGGCGAGGTCGCAATGCAGCAGCAGGGTCGTGCCGATGCCGACCGCGTGCCCCTCGACGGCCGCGACCACCGGCTTCGGGCAGGCGCGCAGGGCCTTGAGGAAGGTCAGACCGGGGCTGTCGCCGCCGGTCCCGACGTCCTGGAAGTCCCTGATGTCGTTGCCGGCGGTGAAGCAGCCGCCCGCGCCGGTGAGCACCACGGCGCGCACGCCCGCGTCGCCTCCCGCCGCGTCGAGGGCGGCGGTCAGGCCGGCATAGGCCGCCCGGTCGAGGGCGTTGCGCCGTTCCGGGCGGTCGATGGTGACCAGCCGGATCCCGGGCTCCGGATCGGCGACGCGGACGCTCACGGGACGGCCGCACCGGCGTAGTCCCCGGAGAGGCCAGCGAGTCCGGCCCGGGCCGCCGCGTAGTCCCGGACGAGCCGGGCCACGAGGTCGGCGGTGGCCGGCGCGTCCGCGATGGTGCCGACCCCCTGGCCGGCGCCCCAGACGTCCCGCCACGCCTTCACGCTGCCGCTGCCGAAGTTCATCGCGGTCTTGTCGCGCACCGGCAGCGCCTCGGGATCGAGGCCGGCGGCGCGGATGCTCGGCGTCAGGTAGTTGCCCGGCACGCCGGTGAAGTAGGGGGTGTAGACGATGTCGGCGGCCGCGCTGCCGGCGATCATGTCCTTGTAGGCGGGAGCCGCATTCGCCTCCCGGGTGGCGATGAAGCGGGTGCCCATATAGGCGAGGTCGGCGCCCATGGCCTGGGCGGCCAGGATCGCCGCGCCCGAGGTGATCGCCCCCGACAGGATCAGCGGCCCGTCGTAGAAGCGCCGGATCTCGCCCACGAGGGCGAAGGGGCTGAGCGTGCCCGCATGGCCGCCCGCACCGGCGCAGACCAGGATCAGCCCGTCGACGCCGGCCTCCAGGGCCTTCTCGGCGTGCCGGACGGTGGTGACGTCGTGGAACACCACGCCGCCATAGGCGTGGACCGGGCGGATCACCGCGTCGGGCGCCCGCAGGGAGGTGATGATGATCGGCACCGCGTGCCGGACGCAGGCTTCGACGTCCTGGGCGAGGCGGTCGTTCGAGGCGTGGACGATCTGGTTCACCGCGAAGGGCGCGATCTTTTTCGCGGGGTCCGCCGCCCGGGCCTCCGCGAGGGTGCGGGTGATCCGCGTGAGCCATTCGTCCAGCACGTCGGCCGGCCGGGCGTTGAGCGCCGGGAACGACCCGACCACGCCGGACAGGCACTGGGCGATGACCAGGTCCGGCCCGGAGACGATGAACATCGGCGCGCAGATCACCGGCAGGGCGAGCCGGCCGCGCAGCACCTCCGGCAGGCGCGACCCGGAGACCCGTTCGGGACCGTCGCTCACCGCCCGCACTCCGCCGCCACCCAGGCACGTCCGGGCCGCTCGCCCCGCTCGATGCCGCGCACCGCGATCCTCCCCGTGATTCCGGCGATCCGCCCGCGACCCCAGCAGCGGTCGTGGCCGAGTCCCGTCTCGCCAAGAGCCGTTTTGATGGCATGGTCCCCCGGCGGCGGTCAAACGGCAGCCCGGACTCGCTTCTGCAATGCAGAATAGATGCGGTCGCAATGTCAGCGACGGGGATCCATTCTTGACGCGGGCCCTGGCCCGGACCAACATCCCGCGAAATTGCAGACGATCATTCTGCATCGCAGAACGACGGGGAGGCTGAGGTTGGTTCGTCAGGAGGTCGATGGCGGCGTGGCCGTGCTCACGCTCGCCAACCCGCCGGTCAACGCGCTCGGCGCCGCGTTGCGGGCGGCTCTGGACGCGGCCTTGGGCCAGGCCATCGCGGACGATTCGGTCCGGGCGATCGTGCTGGCCGCCGCGGGCAAGGTCTTCGTGGGCGGCGCCGACATCACCGAGTTCGGCAAGCCGCCGCGATCGCCGAGCCTGCCCGACATCCTGGACCGGCTCGATGCCAGCCCGAAGCCCGTGGTCGCGGCGATCGGCGGCGCGGCGCTGGGCGGCGGCCTGGAGCTGGCGATGGCCTGCCACGGCCGGGTCGCGGCGCCCGCCGCCACGCTCGGCCTGCCGGAGATCAAGCTCGGGATCATCCCGGGCGCCGGGGGCACGCAGCGCCTGCCCCGCCTGATCGGGCCCGACGCCGCCTTCCCGATGATGCTCACCGGCGCGCCGGTCTCCGCCGAGGCGGCGGCCTCCCTCGGCATCGTCGACGCCGTGGTGCTCGGCGACCTCGTGCCGGCGGCCCGGACCCGCGCCCTGGAGATCGCCGATTCGGGCCCGCTGCCGCGGGTGCGCGACCGGTCGGACGAGCTCACGCCGGAGGCCCGCGACCGGTTCGAGGCGCAGGCCGCCGAGGCGGTGAAGCGCGACCCCGACGCCACCAATGTCCACGCCCTGGCCCGGGCCGTGCGCGCCGGCCTGGAGCAGGGTTTCGATGCGGCGGTCGCGGTCGAGCGGGCCGAGTTCCGCGCCCTGGTGGAGGATCCGCGCTCCAAGGCCCTGCGCTACGCCTTCTTCGCCGAGCGCGAGGCGGGGCGTGTCCCCGGCCTGCCCAAGGACACGCCCCGCCGCACCGTCGAAACGGCGGCGGTGATCGGCGCCGGCACGATGGGCGGCGGCATCGCCATGTGCTTCGCCAATGCCGGGATCCCGGTCACCGTGATCGAGACGGAAGCCGGGGCCCTGGACCGTGGCCTCGACCGGGTGAAGGGCCTCTATGCCGGCTCGGCCAAGCGCGGCTCGATCACCGAGGCCCAGCGCGACGCGCGGATCGGCCGAATCACCGGGGCGATCGGCCTGGAGCACGCGGGCCAGGCCGACATCGTGATCGAGGCGGCCTTCGAGGATATGGGCGTCAAGCGCGCGATCTTTTCGAAGCTCGACGAGATCGCCAAGCCCGGGGCGATCCTGGCGACCAACACCTCCTACCTCGACGTGAACGCCATCGCGGCCGTGACCGGCCGGCCGCAGGACGTGCTCGGCCTGCACTTCTTCAGCCCCGCCAACGTCATGCGCCTCGTGGAGGTGGTCCGCGCCGAGAAGACCGCCCCGGAGGTGCTCGCCACCGCCCTGGATCTCGGCAAGCGCCTCAACAAGCTGCCGGTGACGGTGGGCGTCTGCTTCGGCTTCGTCG
>CAXTCV010000216.1:0-6212 GCA_964242725.1 uncultured Methylobacterium sp. | reverse complement strand
GAAAACCGCCGTGGGGGCAACTCCACCGTGGGTTCGAATCCCACCCCTTCCGCCAATACACTCCTAAGTGGCTGGAGTGCAAAGAAGCGTTGACTTATAGAGGCTTGAGCGGCACGACTGCTACCGGTTCCTGCTACCGTCAGCCTCCCGCCGATGGCCCTCGATAGCCGCATAGTCCGCCGTCCGAACGGGACCTACTCATTCCGTGCCTGGGTGCCTGCCGACCTCCGTGCGGTGATTCCCGGGGGCGCCAGCGGTCAGAAATGGATCGCTCTGGGCACCTCTGATCCTGCGGAGGCGAAGCGCCGCGCCCGACTGAAGTCCATGGAGTTCGACATGACGAATTCATGGGCACCGAGCGGCGCCCGACCCCGCCAGGACATCCGCCCGCGCGGCCTGGCTGCGCTCACGCCGGAGCCGTCCACCGCGACCGAGATCGCCAAACGCGCCAGCCTGCCCGGCCGGGCGCGGGCCATGCATGCGACCCGCGCGTTGACGCACCTGGAGGCGGACGCGCCCGCGATCAGGCCCGGGCCTTCGCGGGCGCCGCGTTGGCGCTCGGCGCCGGCCTCTCCCGCATCCGCAGGATCCGAGCCGGATCCCGGAGTGTGATCTGGTGCGTGGGCCACTCCCGACAGGCGATCGCGCAGGCTGCGAGCGCCATGAACAACGGGTAGATGGTGGCGAGGTGCAGTTCGACGTTTTCGCCATCCTCGCGCCAGACCTCGATCGTGTAGGGCACGCCGCGCAGCACGGGCGGGATCTTCTTGTCCGGCGGCGGCAGCGTGATCGCCGCGAGGCACAGGTGCTCGTACTTCCGCGCGGGCGGCGCCCCGGGCGGGCGCTGGTGGCGGCACGAAGCGGTCAGATGGCGCAGCACGTCCAACGTCGCTGCGTCGGGCCCGAACCGCTCGAGCAGGCTGGCGACGCTGTAGCGTCCCGAGCGCCTGCAGGAGGCGCAGTCGACCCAGACCCGGCCGGGCTGGACGTCGCCCAGACGCCCCATTCTTGTGCCCCTCCGCTCGCGAACGAAAACGGAACAAGCCAGACGCGGCGAAGCGCTTCAACAGCCGTCTGGAGGGCTCCGGGAGATCGCGGTGGAGCGGTGTGGATGGCGTCGGGAATCGTGAAGCCGGCCAAGCGCTTCCGCGGACCGGGCCGTCTGTGTCAGATCAACCCGCCGGCGGGCCCGCCCGTGAGCGAGCGCCCCGCACGGGTCACCAGTTTCGCGAACGCCAGGGCGGCGGCCGACGCCTGCGTCTCCGACGGGAAGGTCCGGTCGGATTCGAGGACGGTCATCTCGGTCGCGTCGAGCAACACCCAGGTCCACAGGTGCCGGCTGGTGGAGCGGATCTCGAAGTGCATGGCAGGCTCACGGTGTGGGACATGCCCACATCATGAGTTGGGAAAAGGCCTGAGGTGTTAATGGCTTGGCCGGCGCAACAACCTGTGTCGGCTGACTTCGCGGTTGCCCCCGACATCCTCGCAGATCACAGCCTGATTCAGCCGCGGCCCCGCGCGGCGAACTTCCAGATCGGGATGCCCGGCGTCTGACCCTTCAGGAAGCGGCAGCCGGAGGTCGGTGCGAACGCGACCCGGTCGGCGTGGATCGCCTGGACGGCGCCCGGTCCGAGCATCAGTGCGCCGCAGGATTCGACCCGGAGGGATCCGCTCATGGGATGGACGCCGAACAGCTCGGTCGCCGTTCAGCCCAACCGGTGCGCCTCGGCGCCGTGCTGGTCGATGAAGGCTAGCGCGTTAGCCCGGATCGCGGCCCATTGCGCCGGGGCGAGGTAGCGGCAGAGCGACGCGTACTCGGACAGGCGTTCAAGCTGGTCGCGCCAGACGGCGACGGCGGCGCAGCAGATCGGTGGATGCAGAACTGGCTGACATGCCCGCGGCGGTATCGCGGTGTCCTGAATGAACTTGGACATGGCCGCCGCTCAGCCCCGCCCCGATCTGTTCACGGGACGGGGGAGCGTCCGATCTCACCAGCGTGAGCCGGGCCGATACGCAACGCGGCTTGGGAGCAAGATGACCGACGGCCGTTACCGGGCTGTGCCATCGCATCGGTGACCGCCGTCCCGCGCCGGGATCCCGCGCACGAAAAAGGCCCCGCGCGGCGGCTGCCGGCGGGGCTGAAGGTGGGCTGTGACTTTGGGTCAATGTGTAGACGATGGCGGCGCCGTTCTAATCCGATCAGCCTCCGAAACGACAAAAAGCGCCCCGGCCGAAGCCAGGGCGCCTCGCGCGGTGTGAAGCAGAATGTGAAGCAGTGGCTACTTCCGCGGGCCGCTCTCAAGCGCGTCGAGCCGATGCTGCTGCCGATCGTTGAAGGCGCGGATGTGCTCGTCGACCTCGCCGCGCAGCATGCCGGTGAGGGCGACGATGTCGCGGACCGTGACGCCCGCCGCGCCCCCCGCCGCGAGGGTCCCGCCCTGGACCGTCCGGCTCTGGGCGAGGTTGGCGTCCTTGGCGGCGACCGGCAGGGCCTCGGCGGTGCCAAGCGCGGCGAGCGTGTCGTCGTCGAGCTCGCCGGTTACAGGGAGACCGGCCTTCCTCTGGAGGAGCTGCACCGCCGCGGTCGTGCGGTCGCCGTCCGTGCCGTCGACCGCGCCCACGGGGTAGCGCAGAGCCTTCAGCTTGGCCTGGGCCGGGATCACGCGCAGCGCCGCCTTCGCCTTGGCAAGGTAAGGCCCGGCATTCGCCGAGCCCGACAGCGCCGCCGTTCACGCGCCGGCGCAGGGCCTCGACGTCGTCGGCGTCGGCAAGCGCGTTGCAGCCGTTGTCGGTCCAGAAGGTGAGCGCGGCCGCGATCGCGCCTCCCGGCGCGCGCAGCTTGTCCGGATCCGCCTCGAAGCCGGCCGCCCGGTAGTTCGCCCGACCTGTGGTCTGGAGCGCGCCGCCGCCGCGGTACCGCCAGCCGCCGCCCGGCTTCACGTTGCCGAGCCGCCCGCCGCGGACCTTCTCGGCCAGCGCCCTGGGATTGCCGGCGAAGGGCCGCGCGGACGCGACCGCGGGGAAGCGCTTCGGCCAGACCGCGTGCAGCCGCTCGGCGGTGTAGAACAGCTCTCCTCGAGCCGCGTCAGGCCGCCGGTCTCCGTGGCGACCTGGGCGACGAGGTGGGCGATCCGGTCCGGGGTGGTGATCTCGGCCGCCGCGATCCGGTCGTCGGCCGCGACGAAGGCGGCCACGAGGTCGGCGCGCGCGTGCGGCGCACCGGCGGGCAGGATCCGCTTCCTGTCGGTCACGGCCGCCACCAAGGTTCAGAAGGGGATGGAGAGGCGCGGGCGCAGCGGCGCGAGTTCGTCGAGCTCGAGGGTGCGCAGGTGCTCGCCCTCGTGAATGAGCGTGCCGTTCGGCGCGATCGGCGCCGCGGCCAGGAGGCTCGCGGTGCTGGCCCGGGGCGGTACGCAGAGGTGCGAGGCCGAGAAGAGGGGGAGATGCCGAGCGCGAAGACGCACAGGGCGGCGACCAACCGGACCACGGCACACTCCAGCTTATCGACAGTGGCTTGGCTGCGCCACGAGACAAAACCGAAACAACAAATCTTTGGTCCGCACCGGTTTAATCACGGACCCGAAACAGCATCGGGAGAGTTTGCCAATGACTAGGAGGAGACGACGATGTCCGAGCATCTCAACTCGACCGACACGCACTGGGAGCGGGAGCTTGCGTTTGGCTCGTTGTTCGTCGGTTCGCTGCTCGTGTCGGTATCCCTGGCTGCGCTCAGCTTTGGGATCTGAAGCCGGTCAGCGCCGTCCTGCGAAACGGTTCCGGCTTGCGCCGACCGGCGGCACAACCTCGACCCGCACCCGGGCGAGGCCGCAGGCGCTGAGCGCCCGACAGGAACCGGTCGACAGGTCGATCAGCCGGCCGAGGCGCCGATGCGGGCCCCAGTCGTTGACCCGGACGAGGATGCTCCGGCCTGCGTCGAGGATCGCGACCGGCTCGGCGATAAGGTGCTCGTAGGTGATCGAGCCGAAGCCGTAGTTCGGACCCGCGGGCCCGGGCGCCTGCGGCGGCCCCTGGAACGGAGCGAGCGCAGCGGGCCCGAGCCCGGCGGAGCGCGAGTAGGTCATGGAGAGGTCCGGGGTGTCGGTGGATCAATCGGAAGGTCAACCGCTCACGATGAGCCGTTATAATGATCTCGTTAGCATCAAAGGCCATAACGTTAGTGTGAATAGACTTCTGTTCAAACGTCGCCGCTATGTGGCCTCGGTCGAGAGGAGCACTGTCGTGTCGACAAACGCCCAAGACGCAGCGAAAGACGTGGCTCTGGCTGCGCTCACCAATCTCATCCGGCTGATGGCCGCCGAATTGGTGGCCGGTCGCCATCGCGACGACTTCGGCTTATTGGAGCGCGCCGTGCGAGACCGGTTGGCGGAGACGGCCACACCGGCTTGCTCGTCCGAGGTCGCAGTAGCCGGCCTGCAGCTCGCCGGACGGTGCATCGAGCAGGCGCTGGCCCAGGTTCGGGCGCAGTCCGCCGATCTCGGAGGCGCGGCAGAACCGGAGCCGGTCGAGGGCGGCGAGGCGCCGAAAAAGAGTCTGCACTGATCGGACGCTCGGGTCAGTTCACCTGCCGCGGTGAGCGGACGCTCCTGTGCCGTGTGGCGAAAGCGCCATAGGCGTCAGGCAGGGTGTCTGCGTAGTTTGCACTGGGGCGTGGAGCGATGCCGTGCGGCGTAAGGCAGTGTGTTCGACGATCGTCGCCCTGGCTCTTGGTGGGTGCCTGGGCCCGGAGGCCGTCCCATCCGCCACCGGCAGCCTGAGTCCGATGCCGGGCATGCGTGATCTGACGAGACCCGCAATGGGACCCAAGCCTACCCTCGCCGACGCCGTCACAGCGTGCCTGGACCGCGGGACGCTCGTGCAGACCCCGGCCTTCCGCGACTGTGTGATCGAGGCACAGCAGTCTGCGGGGCCTCGCGCTAACGCGACCCTGCAAGCTGGCGCACTCGCGCAATAGGCCCGCGATCAGGCCGCCCTGGCTGAAGTCTCAGGTCGTCGGTGAGGTGGCCCGGGCGCTTGTCGAAGTGGCCAAGTGTCAGATCACCCGCTCCCGCCTTGGTGTGCGGGGGAGCGGGCGATATCATCAACGCCACGCAGCTGCCGCCGCACGGAAAAGTTTGGACGTGTGACCGAGCTGGCGCCGGAATGCTGCTTGCTGCTCAAGTCGCGGAAGCAACAGAGGCGCGCGATGATTGCTCAAAGTGAAACGATGTCGACCCAAATTCGGACTTCGGGTCTCCGGCAGCCTGATTGGGCCTCTTTGTTGAAGACGGTGACAGGCGTCGTGGCCCTCGCGGTCGTCTGCGCTGCAGTCGCGATCGCGGGTGCAGCTCTCGTCTGACCGGCCCGTGCGCTGCCGCGGGTCGCGTTCATCGCCCCTGGCAGCAGTCCGAAGGTGAGGCTCAGCCCACGAGCCACCCGCTGGTCGGTCAGTTCGCGGTTATCGGTAAGGTGGGCCGGGCGCTCGTGGAAGCGGCCCGGCCCGCGTCATCCTCGGAGATGCGAAGCTACCCAGGAGTGCAGACAGATGGTCGGTTCTATCCGATCGCAGGTCAATGCTTGTCGTGCGGCGGACTACAGATGTGAGCCGCCCGGGTTTTTGATATGAAGGTCAGTTCTATGATCTCCGCCGACTGGCAGATTGTGGAAAACGCGCCAGCAGCATTTTGCCTAGCGGTAGCATTGATGACGGGCGCGATCTGGCTCGCGGTCAACCGGTTGTACAAGGGCCAGCTTGACCTCTGTAGGCGCGTAACGAACGGCTGGAGGCGTGACCGAGTGATGACGGCCGTCACCTCCTCGATGCCCTTGCCCAGGACGGTGCGCGCGAATGCGAGGATGTCGAAAGTGGCGCTCGGTCGGTCCAGATCGACCGGCGCCAGCGCGTTGCCGGGGTGGGCTACAAACGCGAGTCCCTCCCGCACGTCGCGCATCGGGGTCAGGAGCCAGCGCTCGCCGACCTTGATCGTCCAGGGTTCGGGCGGGTCCGGGCCTTCGGGGCGGGGCGACATCGGACACAGGAACGCGGCTGACCTCGCCGGGTGCCGTTCCGAGCATGTTCCCGTTCGCGAAAGCGTGGCCGCCGCGTCCTCATGGTCCGGATCGTTTCGGACCTACCCGTCGCGCCGAAGGCGCTGTCGCGCCTACCCGGTCGGAAGTCCGGTGCTCGTTTCCGTCGCGAGCCAGTCGACGACCCC
>CAXTCV010000215.1:0-6261 GCA_964242725.1 uncultured Methylobacterium sp. | reverse complement strand
AGGGCGATCTCGATGTGGTAGACGATCAGGTAGCCGATCGCGGGCTCGTTCATGCCCTCGCCGAGCACCCCCGACTGGGCGATGGCGCCGCCGACGTCGCGCACGAGGCCGCTCGCCGCGATCGACAGGCCGGCCGCGGTCGCCTGCACGGCGCCCCAGGCGCCGAGCGCCAGCCCGGTATCCTCGGGGCCGGCGCGGTTCATCGAGGCGGTGAGCGTGCCGTGGGCGAACAGGCCGCCGCCGAGCCCGATCAGGCTGACGCCCGCGGCGAACAGGTCGGCCGAGGCCAGCGGCGCGGCGAAGACCACCGCCGAGAAGGCCAGGATGCCGATGCCGACGCCCACCGCCGAGACCCGGAACGGATCGCCCCCGCGCCCGAGCCAGCGGGCCGCGACCAGCAGGCCGAGCCCGCCGCCGGCGGCGAGCAGCGCGGTCAGCGCCGTGGTGGCGCCCACCGACAGGTGCAGGATCTGGCCGCCATAGGGCTCCAGCAGGATGTCCTGCATGGAGAAGCCTGCCGTGCCGAGCCCGATCGCCACGAGGCGCCGCCGGGCGGTCCCCTGCCCGGCATAGGCCTGCCAGGAGGCGCGGAAGTCGCGCTGCGGCGCCTCCCGGGTGCGGTGGGGATCGCGCGGCTCCTGCTTCCACAGGGCGACCCCGTTGAGGATGATGGTGACCAGTGCCGCGCCCTGGATCACCTGGATCAGCCGCACGGGGGAGAAGTGGGCGAGGAACAGCCCGAACAGCACGGCGCTCGCCATCATGCCGAACAGGAGCGCCGCGCAGAGCAGAGCCACCACCTTCGGCCGCGCATGCGCCGGGGCGAGGTCGGTGGCGAGCGCGAGGCCCACGGTCTGGGTGGTGTGCAGCCCGGCGCCGACCAGCAGGAAGGCCAGGGCCGCCGCGAGGTCGCCCACCCAGAGCGGCCCTGTGGTGTCGCCCGACAGGATGAGCAGGGCGAAGGGCATGATCGCCAGCCCGCCGAACTGGAGCAGCGTGCCGAACCAGATATAGGGCACCCGCCGCCAGCCCAGCACCGAGCGGTGCGTGTCCGACCGGAAGCCGACGAGCGCCCGCAACGGGGCGAAGATCAGCGGCAGCGCCAGCATCATGGCGACGATCCAGGCCGGGACGCCGAGCTCGACGATCATCACCCGGTTCAGGGTGCCGATCAGCAGCACCGCCGCCATGCCGACGGTGACCTGGAACAGGGCGAGCCGGAGCAGGCGCCCGAGGGGCAGCTCGACCGTCGCGGCATCGGCGAAGGGCAGGATCGCCGGGCCGAGGCGCATCAGCGCGCGGGTGAGTTTTTGCGCGGCGGCACTCATGTGCGTACCCCGCGGGCCGCAGGGTTCCCTCCCCCCTCCGCGGGGGGCGGGGACGCGCGCGTCAGCGCGATGGCGTTCGACAGGTAGAACCCGCTGTTGATCCGGTGACTCCCCGCCCAGGTGAAGCCGTCGAGGGCCGTCTCGGAGGCGATCCGCCGCCGCAATCCGCCCTCGGTCACGGGTACGATCGCCGGCGAGCGGTCGCCGCGGGGAAAGAACTTGCCGGCGGCGTGCATCACGGTCAGCAGGGCGGTGCGCGGCGCCACGGTGAACAGCACCGAGCCGTCCGTGCGCGCGCCGAGAGCCGCCAGCGCCCGGGCGATGTCGGCGGGCCGGTAATGGATCAGCGAATCCATCGCCACCACGTGGTCGAAGCGGCCGAGGCCCGGGTCGAGCATGTCGCCGACCCGGAAGTCGATACCGCCGGGGCCGGGAATCGCCGGCAGGCGCTCCCGGGCGAGGTCGACCAGGGTCGGCGAGACGTCGATGGCGACGACCTCGGCCCCGCGCCTCGCCGCCTCGACGCTCAGCGCCCCGGTGCCGCAGCCGGCATCGAGCAGGCGCAGGCCTGTCAGGTCGGCCGGCAGCCACGAGAGCAGCGTCGCCCGCATGGCGTCCCGCCCGGCCCGCACCGTGGCGCGGATCCGGCTCACCGGCGCGTCGGAGGTCAGGCGCGACCACGCGTCGACCGCGGTGCGGTCGAAATAGGTGGTGAGTTCGCCCCGGCGGGATTCGTAGCTGGCGCTGGCCATCGGTCGGATCCCAAACTCAATCGAAACCGAGGAACTCGAACAGGTCGCGATCCTTCATGGGCAGCGCCTCGCAGGGCTCGCCCCCGGCCCAGAGCGTCTCGGCCAGCCGCATGTACTCGGCCGTGACGGCGTCGAGCTCCGGCGAGGACTCCATCTCGAACAGGGTCGACTTCTTGAGCCGCGAGCGGCGGACCACGTCGAGGTCGGGGAAGTGCGCCAGCCGCTTCAGGCCGACCGCGTCGTTGAACCGGTCGATCTCGTCGGTCTTGGCCGAGCGGTTGGCGATGACGCCGCCGAGCCGCACCGGGTAGTTCTTCGACTTGGCGTGGATCGCCGCCACGATCCGGTTCATCGCGAAGATCGAGTCGAAGTCGTTGGCGGTCACGATCAGCGCCCGGTCGGCGTGCTGGAGCGGCGAGGCGAAGCCGCCGCAGACCACGTCGCCGAGCACGTCGAACACGACGACGTCGGTATCCTCGAGGAGGTGGTGCTCCTTGAGGAGCTTCACCGTCTGGCCGACGACGTAGCCGCCGCAGCCGGTGCCGGCGGGCGGTCCGCCGGCCTCGACGCACATCACGCCGTTGTAGCCCTCGACCACGAAGTCCTCGACGCGCAGTTCCTCCGAGTGGAAGTTCACGGCTTCGAGGGCGTCGATCACCGTGGGGGCGAGGCGCTTGGTCAGGGTGAAGGTCGAGTCGTGCTTGGGATCGCAGCCGATCTGCAGCACCCGCTTGCCGAGCTTGGAGAACGCCACCGACAGGTTCGACGAGGTGGTCGACTTGCCGATGCCGCCCTTTCCGTAGACCGCGAAGACCTTGGCGGTCTCGATCTTCAGGTCCGGATCGAGGGCGACCTGGAGGCTGCCTTCTTCCTTCCGGGGGATGACCGGGTTGCGAATGGCGATGTTCATGCGGCGACTCCTGTGGTGACGCCTTCGAGACGGTCTTCCAGCTCCTCTTCGGCCCGGTCGAGGGCGTCACGCGTTGCCGCGTCGGGAGTCCAGAAGCCGCGCTTGTGAGCCTCGATCAGCCTTTGGGCGACCTTGGCGGAGGCGGTGGGGTTGAGGGCCGCCATGCGCTCGCGCATGGCGGGGTCGAGCACGTAGGTCTCGGTGATCCGCTCGTAGATCCAGGGCTGGACCGCGTTGGCGGTGGCCGACCAGCCGACCGTGTTGGTCAGGTGGGTCTCGATCTGGCGCACGCCCTCGTAGCCGTGGCCGAGCAGGCCCTCGTACCATTTCGGGTTGAGCATGCGGGTGCGTGTCTCCAGCGCGACCTGCTCCTCGAGGGAGCGGACGCGCCCCTCCCCGCGGGTCTGGTCGCTGATGTAGATCGGCACCGACTCGCCCTTGGCGCGGGCGACCGCCCGGCCCATGCCGCCGAGTCCGTCGAAGTAATGGTCCACCGAGGTGACGCCGACCTCGACCGAGTCGAGGTTCTGGTAGGCCATGTCGACGGAGGCCAGAACCGCCTGCATCAGGGCCCGCTGCGGCGCCGGCTTGCCCGTGCGGCCATAGGCAAAGCTCTTGCGGCGCGAGAAGGTCTCGCACAGCTCGGCATCGTCGTCCCAGGCCCCGGAATCGACCAGCTGGTTGACGTTGGCGCCGTAGGCGCCCTCGGCGTTGGAGAAGACCCGGAGCGCCGCCGTCTCCAGGTCGCAGCCCTGCTCGGCCTGGATCGCCAGGGCGTGCTTCCGGACGAAGTTTTTCTCAATCGGCTCATCCGCGCTCGCGGCGATGAAGGACGCCTCCGCCAGGAGCTTCGTCTGCAGGGGCAAAAGATCGCGAAAGATGCCCGAGAGGGTGACCACCGCGTCGATCCGCGGGCGGCCGAGGGTCTCGAGCGGGATCAGCTCGGCGCCGCTGAGCCGGCCGTAACCGTCGAAGCGCGGGGCGGCGCCGATCAGCGCGAGCGCCTGGGCGATCGGGCCGCCCTCGCTCTTGAGGTTGTCGGTGCCCCAGAGGACCAGGGCGACGCTCTCGGGACAGGGTTTCCCGTCCACGGCGAAGCGCTCGAGGATGCGCTCGACCTGCCGGACGCCGTCCGCCACCGCGAAGGCGGAGGGCAGGCGGTAGGGATCGAAGCCGTGGATATTGCGCCCGGTCGGCAGGATCGCCGGGTTGCGCAGCAGGTCGCCCCCGGCCACCGGCTTGACGAACCGGCCGTCGAGCGCCCGCAGCAGCGCCGGGAGTTCGTGGTCCTGCGCCAGGAGCCGGTCGGTCTCCGCGAGGGCCGCGAAGGCGGCGCGGGTCTCGGGGTCGCCGGGCAGCCCGGAGGCCGCGAAGGCCGCCTCGACGCCCTGGCCCGCGACCAGCGCGGCGACGCCGGCCGGGTCCGGTTTCAGCCCATGCGAGGCCTCGGCGAGGGCGAGCAGCAGGTCGCCCCGCTCCTCCGCCGGTACGCCTTGCCCGACCACGTGCAGACCGTGCGGGATCAGGGTCTGCTCCAATTCCTGCACGGCGGACCAGAGATCCGCGACCCGGGCGCCGAGATCGCCGGACCAGGCCGGCTCGGCTTGGACGAGGTCGACGGCGGCGCCCTGCTCCTGGATCAGCCGGGCAAGGCTCTCGCGCTCGGCGGCCGCCTCGAGGTCGAGCCCGCGCCAGCGCTCCATGGAGCTCTTCAGGTCGAGAAGCCCGCGATAGAGCCCGGCGGTGGCCAGGCTCGGGGTCAGGTAGCTCACCAGCGTCGCGGCCGAGCGGCGCTTGGCGAGCGTGCCCTCCGACGGGTTGTTGGCGGCGTAGAGATAGACGTTGGGCATCGCCCCGATCAGCCGCTCCGGCCAGCAGGCCTCGGACAGGCCGGTCTGCTTGCCGGGCATGAATTCGAGCGCCCCGTGGGTGCCGAAATGCAGCACGGCGTCGGCGGAAAAATCCTCGCGCAGGTAGCGGTAGAAGGCCGAGAACGCGTGGGTCGGCGCGAAGCCGCGCTCGAACAGCAGCCGCATCGGGTCGCCCTCGTAGCCGAAGGCCGGCTGGACACCCACGAAGACGTTGCCGAACTGCGCGCCGAGCACGAACAGGTCGGCGCCGTTGGTCTGGTGGCGGCCGGGCGCCGGACCCCACTGGGCCTCGATCTCGGCGAGGTAGGCCTCGCGGCGGACATGGTCCTCGGCCCGGATGCGGGCGTGGACATTGGCCTGGGTCCCGTAGCGCTTGGCGTTGCCGTCCAGGATCGCCTCGCGCAGGGCGTCGACGCTCTCCGGGATCTCCACGGCGTAGCCGTCCGCCGCCAAGCCCCTCAGGGTGTTGAGCAGCGAGGCGTAGACCGACAGGAACGCCGCCGTGCCCGTGGCGCCGGCATTGGGCGGGAAGTTGAACAGCACAACGGCGAGCTTGCGCGCGGCCTTCGGGGTCCGGCGCAGGGAGACGAGGCGCTCGACCCGCTCGGCCAGCCGCGCGACCCGCTCGGGGTGCGCGCGCATGTCCCGGGCGTTGTCGCTGCCCGACGCCGAGGAGCGGCCGCCGAACACCATCGGCGCGGTGGCGCCGTCGAGCTCGGGAATCGCGACCATCATGGTCGCCTCCACGGGGGAGAGGCCGCGCTCGCCCTCCTCCCACTGCTCGATCGTCTGGAATTCCAGCGCCTGGGCGGCGAGATACGGGACGTCGAGCCGGGCGAGCATCGTCTCGGCCGCCGCGGCGTCGTTGTAGGCGGGGCCGCCGACCAGCGAGAACCCGGTGAGGGACACGAGGGCGTCGATGCTGGCGCGCCCGTCCCGCATGAAGAAGGCATCCACCGCCGGGCGGTTGTCGAGGCCGCTGGCGAAGGCCGGCACCACGTCGAGGCCCTTCGCCTCCAGGGCCGCGATGACGCCGTCGTAATGGGCGGTGTTGCCGGCGAGCACGTAGCTGCGCATCACCAGCAGCCCGACGCGGCCCCCCGCGTCCGCTGCGCGCGGCAGGCGGGACGGATCCTGGCCGATCCGGCCGGGGAGGCGCGGGTGGTAGAGGCCGGTCTCGGGGTAGTCGAGCGGCGCCGGCGCGGCCGGTCCCTCGCGCCACACCGCGCGGGTTCCGGCGGCGTAGCGGTGCACCAGGAAGCGGACCAGGGCGGCGACGTTCTCGTCGGAGCCGGCCAGCCAGTATTGCAGGGTCAGGAAATAGGCGCGCACGTCCTGGGCCGAGCCCGGGATGAAGCGCAGGATCTTCGGCAGCTTGCGCACCAGGGCCATCTGGCGGC
>CAXTCV010000214.1:0-6276 GCA_964242725.1 uncultured Methylobacterium sp. | reverse complement strand
GAGCGGCTGCGCCCGCAGCAGGGCTACCCGCTGCGGGTGATCCTGCCCGGCTTCGAGGGCAACATGAACGTGAAGTGGCTGCGCCGCCTCAACGTGACGGCGGAGCCGGCCTATTCCCGCGAGGAGACCGCCAAGTACACGGATTCGATGCCGGACGGCACGGCCCGGCAATTCACCTTCGTGATGGAGGCGAAGTCGATCATCACCCGGCCCTCCGGCACCCAGCGGATCGTCCGCGGCTTCAACGAGATCACCGGGATCGCCTGGAGCGGACGCGGGCGGATCCAGCGCGTCGCGGTCTCGGTCGATGACGGACGGACCTGGGCCGACGCGGCCCTGCAGGCGCCGGTCCTGACCCGGGCGCTGACGCGGTTCCGCCTGGCCTGGACCTGGGACGGCCAGCCGACGACCATCATGAGCCGCGCGGTCGACGAGACCGGCTACGTCCAGCCGAGTTTTTCGGATCTGACGGCGGTGCGCGGGCTCAAGTCCTTCTACCACAACAACGCGATCGTCCCCTGGCGCATCGCGGAGACCGGCGAGGTCGCCAATGGCTACGCGTAACACCCGTGCGCGCGCGGCCGCGCTCCTCCTGCTCGGCCTGGGCGGCGCGGCGCGGGCCGCGGAGCGCTACGGCATCGGCCGGGCGGCGACGCCGGCCGAGATCGCGGCCTGGAACATCGACATCGACCGCGAGGGCCGGAAGCTGCCGCCGGGCAGCGGCAGCGTCGCGCACGGCCGGGCGGTGTTCGAGGCGCAGTGCGCCTCCTGCCACGGTGCCCACGGCGAGGGCGGGATCGGCGATCCGCTGGTCGGCGGCCAGGGCACGCTGGCTACGGCCAAGCCGGTCAAGACGGTGGGCAGCTTCTGGCCCTACGCGCCGACCCTGTTCGACTACATCCGCCGGGCGATGCCGATGAACGCCCCGGGATCGCTCGGCACCGACGACGTCTACGCCGTCTCGGCCTACATCCTGAACCTGAACGGGCTCGTCCCGGAGGGGGCCGTGCTCGACGCCCCCGCCCTGGCGGCGATCCGGATGCCGAACCGCGACGGCTTCGTCCCGGATCCCCGGCCGGACGTGACGCCCTGAGCCCGGCGGGCACCGCTCGGTGCCCGGCGCTCAGCCGCCGTTCAGACGGGACGGCAGATATTCGCTACAGCCAAGCTATAGACTAGTATTTCTGAATTGTAACTGCGTATATTTTCGTTTCGACCACAGTCAAGCTGGGCCAGCTGAAGATTAAAATTCCCTGAATGCGTAATTCAGAGCCGATTAAATCCGTGGCGCCTACCAGCGCCGTCGGAAGGCGATGAGACGCGTCTCCGCCGCGGCCGGTCACGAGACCGGTTCGGTGGAATGCAGGGCCCCACGGGGCCGCATCGCGCACGGCACGGGGCGCGACCATGACGGGGACCAGGGACGAGGGGGCGATCCCCGGCGCCGCGGTGGCGGACGGGCCGGTCGCCGCGCGCCCGCACGGGGCGACACGCGCATCGCGCCGGGCGATCGACGCGGCGGTCCGGGACCGGATCGGGCGCGGCCTGCGCGTGCACTACGCCGGCGTCCTGGCCCTGCCGGTCCCGGACCGGCTCCGGACGCTCCTCGACGCCCTCGCCGCCTGCTCCGACACGGAGGCCCAGCCATGACCCTGATGCTCAAAGCCGCCCCCGCGGGGTGCGGCGCCGGACCGGCCCCATCGGGTGCCGACGCCGAGATGCGCGACCTCCTGCTCGGATCGATCCCGGCGCTGCGGGCCTTCGCGTTCTCGCTGACCTACGATCTCGACCGCTCGGACGACCTCGTGCAGGACACCCTGGTCCGGGCCTGGATCAACGCCGCGAGCTTCCGGCGGGGGACCAACCTCACCGCGTGGCTGTTCACGATCCTGCGCAACCTGTTCTACTCGGAGCAGCGCAAGCGCAAGCGCGAGGTCGAGGATGCCGACGGGGTCCATGCCGGCCGGCTGACCGCCCTGCCGGAGCAGGAGGTCCGGCTGGAGATGGCGCAGTTCCAGAGCGCCCTGAACACCCTGCCGGCCGCCCAGCGCGAGGCGCTGGTCCTGGTCGGGGCCCAGAGCTTCACCTACGAGGAGGCCGCGGCGATCTGCGGTGTGGCCGTCGGCACGATCAAGAGTCGGGTCAGCCGCGCCCGGATGCGTCTCATCGCGGTGCTGGGCATGAGCGGGACCGACGATATCGGCCCCGACGCGCAGACCCGCGCGGCCCTGAACGGCCCCTGACCGGCCGCGGCGCCCCCTACTTGATCAGCTTGACCACGTCGCGGAACCGGGGGTGGCGGGCGGTGCCCAGCCACTCGAACACCACCATCTCGGTGGTGACGATGTCGGCGCCGTGGGCCGCCATCCGGGCAAGCGCCGCGTCCCGGTTCTCGACCCGGCGCGCGCCCACGGCATCGCCGACCACGTGAACGCGCCGCCCCGCCTCGCGCAGCCCGAGGACCGTCTGCAGCACGCAGATATGCGCCTCGCAGCCGGTCACCACGCAGTCGCGGTCCCCGATCCGGTCGAGAAAGCCCGGGGCCTGCGCGGCGCCAAAACGCATCTTGGGGAAGGCCGTCCCGGCTTCCGGGGCGAGGTCCGGCACGGTCGGCCCGAGGCCGCCGGCATTCTGCTCGGTGACCAGGACCGGCACGTCGAGGAGCCGCGCCGCCGCGGCGAGGCGGCCGGCATTGGCGATCACCCCGGCGCCTCCGGCGATGGCCGGCATGAGCCGGACCTGGACGTCGATGATCAGCAGGAGCGCGCGGGTCGGATCGGTCAGCGGCATCGGCGTCAGTAGGTGGCGAAGAAACGCGCGACCGCGTCCGGCTCCGCCGTGACGGTCAGCGCCAGGGCGAGCAGGATCCGGGCCTTCTGCGGCGTCAGGTTGTCGGCGCTGAGGATGCCGCGGCTGCGCAGGCGGGTGGTGAGCGGGACCACGCCGCTCCCGGCCCGGGTCGACATCACCACCACGAGCCCGGCGGCGGCCGCCGCCTCCAGGGCCTCGGCCTCGCCGGGCGGGGTCATGCCCGGGGCGAGCCCGGCCGAGACGAGACCCCGCGCCCCCGCGGCCATGAACGCGCGCACGGCCGTGCCGTCGGCATCGGCGTAGCCGTAGGACACGTCGACCCGCGGCAGGGCGGCGAGGCTGCGGATGTCGAAGGGCGTGCCCGGCGCATGCGCCCGCTCGGAGCGGCGATAATAGCCGACCTGGTCGCCGTCGACCTGGCCGAGCACCCCGAAATCCGGGGTCCGGAAGGTCTGGAGCCGGGCCACCGAGGTCTTGGTCACCTCCCGGGCGGCCTGGATCTCGTCGTTGAGCACCACGAGCACGCCGCGCCCGCGGGATGCGGGCGCCGCCGCGGTGCGCACGGCGGCGACCAGGTTGAGCTTGGCATCGGTGGAGAGCGCGCTCATGGGCCTCTGGGAGCCCACCAGCACCACCGGCAGGTCCACCGTCAAGGTCAGGCTGAGGGCGTAGGCGGTCTCCTCCAGGGTGGCGGTACCGTGCCCGATGACGAGGCCGGCGAGGTCCGGATGCGCCGCGGCGGTGCGTTCGCACAGCAGAACGAGATCGCGCCACTCCGAGAACCCGATCGCCGGGCTCGGCACCGCCCGGAACGGGACCGGCACCATCGTGGCGACCGCCGCCAGTTCCGGCACCGCCTCCAGGATCGCGCCGGCATCGAGGCGCCGGTCGGTGGCGGTGTAGTCGAGGATATCGAGGGCGTCGCGCCCCAGCGACGAGAGTGTGCCGCCGGTGCCGATGAACGCGACCTTGGGCAGCCCGGTCCCGTGCGCTGCCACCGTTCCTATCGCCATACCCCGTCTCCCGGCCCCGCGCATGCGTCGGCCGGACGATGACCCGGCGCGCGGCCGGGGTCGACCCCGCCCGGCGCAGGCGGGCGATGCGCCCGGCGACGGGTCCGCGAGCGCGCCGGCGAACGGTCCCGGCGCGCGCCGGTGTCAGCTCTTGAAGTCGAACAGCAGGGCCGAGATGTTGGTGCTGCTGTTCGTGCCGCTCGCCCCGTAGCCGACGCTGGACGACTGGCTGCTCTGGAGCTGCTGGAGGAAGCTGGAGAGCAGGTCGCTCGCCGACGACGTGCTGGAACTGCTCGACGTGCTGGACGCGCCGCTGCCCGACGTGGCGTCGCCCGGCGGCGGGCCGGGCGGGGGACCGGGGGGCGGGCCGCCGGCGCCGGACACACGGCCGTCATCCGCCGTGGCGCCGGAGGTCTGGGTGCTCTGCCCATGGCTGGCGAACAGGGTCTTCAACGCGGTGGCCTGATCGCTGGTCAGGCTGCCGCTGCTGACCTGGTCGGCGATCAGGCCGTCGATCCGGTCCTTCATCGAGGAGGGGTCGAGCTTGGCCTGGGTCCCGCTGCTGCTCGCGCTGGTGCGGTCGGCCGACAGGCTCGAATCGATCGACGACAGGGCGCTCGTCAGGGCGGTGGCGTCGGTGCCGCTGAGGGTGCCGGCCGACAACTCGCTGCTGATCGTGTCGGACATCCGCGTCTTGGGACTGTCCTGCGTCGACCATCGCTGCCCGTAGAGCTGCGCGGTCGTGGTGGAGGAGACGGTGCTCATGGAAACGCTCGGGGCACGGATCTGCCGGAATCGCCCGGCCGCGGGTCCGTGTGCAAAATACCCACGCACCCCTTAAGACCGGGTTTCCGTCGTGCCGGCCAGGCGCCGCACCCGATCGGTGGCCGGGCCCTGCCCCGCCTGGGGTGCCCGGCCATCGCGGCCCGTCAGACGCCCGCGGCCACCCGCAGCGGCAGTACGATCTCGCCCGGGCGCGAGGCGGGCGCCGCGTGACTGTAGAGGCCGCGATGCTTCGGGTGCGGGGAGAGCCGGTCGGTCAGCCCGATCACCGTCTCCGCGGCCCCGAGCAGGAGCGCGCCCTCCGGGGCGAGCTGCGCGGCCAGCCGCGCCAGGACGTCCGACTTGGTCGGCGCGTCGAAGTAGATCAGCACGTTGCGGCAGTAGATCACGTCGAACTGGCCGAGCGACGCGAAGCTGTGCAGCAGGTTGATCTGACGGTAATCGATCATGGACCGGAGACTCTGGGCGATCTGCCACTGCTCGCCGACCTGCGTGAAGTACTTGATCAGCCATTGCACCGGCAGGCCGCGCTGGACCTCGAAATGGCTGTAGAGTCCGAGCTTGGCCCTCTCGATCACCTCGGTGGAGAGGTCGGTGGCCACGATCTCGACCTGCCAGCCGGGCATCCGGGGCGCGGCCTCCTGCAGCAGCATGGCGAGCGAGTACGGCTCCTGCCCGGTGGACGAGGCCGCGCACCAGATCCGCAGCCGGCGCCGGCTGGCGTTGCGCACCAGCACCTCCGGAAGCAGCGTGTCGCGGAACAGGTCGAACGGGATCCGGTCGCGGAAGAAGAAGGTCTCGTTCGTGGTCATCGCCTCGACCACGTCCCGCTCGATCGCCCCGTTCTGACCGAGCTTGAGGGAGCCGATCAGTTCGCCGAGGCTGGCGATCCCGAAGCGTCGGCAGACCGGGGTCAGCCGGCTCTCCACGAGGTAGCGTTTCTCGGCGGTGAGCGCGAGGCCGGAGCGCTGCTTGAGGAAGCCGCGCAGGAATTCGAATTCGAGCTCGGTCATGCCGACTGACCCGTGATCAGGGTGCGCAGCGCCGCCGCGAGGTCGGACAGCGGCAGCACGGCTTCGGCGAGGCCGGCCCGGGCGACACTGCCCGGCATGCCCCAGACGGTGCTGGTGGCCTCGTCCTGGGCCAGGACCGGGCCGCCGGCCTCGGTGAGCGCCCGGGCGCCGTTGGTGCCGTCCGAGCCCATGCCGGTGAGGATCACGGTCGCGGTGGCGGCGCCGAACACGACCGCCGCGTCCTTGAACAGCACGTCCACCGCCGGGCGGCAGAAATTCACCGGCGGGCCGTCGGTGAGCTTGATGATCGGGCCGTTCGGTCCCGCCGCGAGGCCCATGTGGCGGCCCCCCGGGGCCACGTAGATGCGCCCCGGCTCGATCCGCTCATCGGCCTTGCCCTCCGCCGCCTGGACGCCGGTGCGGGTGGTCAGGTGCTCGGCGAACACCGCTGTGAAGATCGGCGGCATGTGCTGCACGATCAGCACCGGCATGCGGCGCAGGGCGGCCGCGCCGATCCCCTCCAGCATCTCGCCCACCGCCCGCGGCCCGCCCGTCGACGAGCCGATCAGCAGGGCGCGGGGCGCGGTGCGGTTGCGGACCTTCGGCCGCAGGGTGAAGGGGGTCGCGGGGCGCGGGGCGGGCGCGGCCGCCTGGGC
>CAXTCV010000213.1:0-6284 GCA_964242725.1 uncultured Methylobacterium sp. | reverse complement strand
CAGGATCAGGAAGCCGCGGGAGGCGCCGAGCGTCCGCGCCACGTCGAAATAGGCCCTGTTGACCCCCGCCACACCGGACCACGTCAGCACCGTCACGGGAAAGCCCGTCGCCAGGGCGACGAGGAAGGTGCTCGCCGACCACGAGGACGGGAAGACGAAGAAGGCCAGCGGCAGCCATGCCGTGGCCGGCAGCGGGCCGACGAAGCGCAGGACCGGATGGGCCCAATAGCCCACGGCCTTGGACGACCCGATGGCGACGCCGAGCACGAAGCCCGACGCGGCCCCGCAGGCATAGCCGCCGGAGAGCAGGATCAGCGAGTTGAGGATGCTGCCGCCGAGCTTCGGCCAGTCGTCGAGGAAGACCTCGAGGATCGCCTGCGGCGGCGGGAAGAACGGCATCGGCAGCCACGCGTATTTCGCGGTGACGAGTTCCCAGGCGGTGAGCGCGAGGGCCAGCACCGTGAGCCACGGGCTCCCGTGCCGCAGCCGGGCGCCGGGCGTCCCGAGCCGGGCGGCGAAGGGCGCGAGCGCCAGCAGCGCCGCGCCGAGCCCGGCGGCTCCGTCCGCGAACACGCCGGTTCTCGGGAAGTCGCCGGTCTCCGGCAGGCCGAGGCTCACCCCCGCCAGGACGAGCCACGCCGCCCCCGCGAGGGCCGGCCAGGGCAGAAACGGCGGGCGCTGCGGCGCGCGGGCGGTGTTTGGCGGCGCCGCGAGGGTCAGGCTTCCGGACACGGCTTCCCCCTCAGCTCAGGACGTCGGCGTAGATCCGCTCGGCGAACCGCGCCGTATCGGTCGAGCGCTTCAGGACGTTCACCTGTTTCAGTTCGTCCCCGTAGAGGGCGAGCTGCTGCTTGAGGCGCGCCCCGACCGGGCTGTCGCCGTGCTGCTGGCTGCGCAGCATCGCGGCCAGATCCTCGATCGTGCCCTTGCCGCCGTAGCCCGCGAAGGCCCGCGCCGCGGCCTCGGGTTCCGCATGGACGCCGTGCCCGCCCTCGAGGATGGCCCGGGTCAGCGCGGCGGCGGTGGCCCGGTCGCCGCGGACCAGGCTGCCGCGCACCGCCACGACGCAGCAGGTGCGATCGGCGTAGTCCCCCGACAGGTTGGTGGCGACCTCGGTGAAGCGCGGGTCCTTCAGCCAGATCCAGGTGCGCGGGTCGGAATCGGCCAGCGCCTGCGCCTCGCCCTTCTCCACCGCGAGGTTGAGGAGGTCGGCCGGGTATTGCCGCCACTCGACGCCGGTCTCGGGGTCGATCCCCGCCCTGGCGAGGACGAGGCCGAAGAAGTTCTTGGCCGGGCTCGCCTGGTCGCTGATCGCGATGGTCTTGCCCTTGAGCGCGCCGATCTCGGTGATGCCCGAGGTCCTGGCGGCCAGCAGCCGCAGGCAGCCCCCGTGCAGCCCCGCGGTGATCTTCACGTCGAATCCCTGTTCCAGGGGCTTCAGCCAGCGCAGGGCCATGCCGATGCCGGCATCGGCCTTGCCGGTGGCGATCGCCTCCAGCAGCGCCTCGGTCGAGCCGCCGAAATTGACGAAGTCGACGTCGAGCCCGTGCTTGGCGAAGAGGCCGCGCTCCTTGGCGAAGGGCGCGGCGGCGGTGCAGATCGCCGTGGCGTTCCAGGCGAGCCTGATCGGCCGCAGCGGGCCGGAGGGCCCCTCCGCGGCCGCCGGCCGGCAGATCGGGCCCGGATCGAAGGGCGCGGCGGGACCCGGCGCCCAGGCGTGGCCGGTGCCGAGCCCGAAGGGCATCGCCGCGGCGGCCGCGCCGGCCCGCAGCAGCAGCCGGCGTGTGGGCCCGCCGGACCGGAGGCCGCCCGACCATGAGGGCTCGTCGCGCATCTCGACAGATCTCCGAACTGCGCCACCGGAACGCAGGGCATGGAGGCGCGCAGAGGCGATCCGGCCCATGGGCCGGAAGGCGTTTGCGTCCTCAGTCTTTCAGGATGACGATTCTCTGCGGAATCGACCGTCAAACTATTCGTTCGGGCGCCGATCGAGTCAACAAAACGCTATTTCTTAGTTCGTGCCAGCGGGACAACAATTTCGCGCGCGCCCCGCTGTCACCGAAAGATGTTTCCGTCCGCGCCTGATGCCGCGGCGCGGACGATCCTGTCCCGACATTGCCCGCCCCCGGCCGGGATCTCTGCCGATCGGGCCCGGCCGGCGGCCGGTTCCTTAGGGCTTCGCGGGGGCCATCCCGCTCCGTCGTCCGCCCGCGCGGCGGCGCGCGAGGTCGTGGGCCGCCATGCCGACGAGCAGGGCGGCGACGAAGACGAGAACGGGCCGCGCACCGGTGGAGAGCGCCGCCACCGCCGGCCCGGGGCAGAAGCCCGACAGACCCCAGCCGATCCCGAACAGGGCCGCGCCGAGCACCAGCGGGGCATCGATCCGCCGCCGCTGCGGCCGGTCGAAACGGTCGGCGAGGACCGGATGGCCGAGCCGGCGGGACAGGGCGTCGCCGAGGCCCGACACCGTCACGGCCCCGCCGAGGACGAAGACGAGGCTCGGGTCCCAGGCCCCGGCGACGTCGAGGAAGCCGCGCACGCGGGCCGGGTCGAGCATCCCCGACAGGCTGAGGCCGAGCCCGAAGAGGAGCCCCGCGGTCAGCGCCGCGAGGGCGCGCGCCGAGCCGCTCACGACGCCACCCGGACCAGGGCCACCGTCAGCATGCCGGTGGCGAGGAACACCAGAACCGCAACGATCGAGCGCGGCGAGAGCCGGGCGAGCCCGCAGACCCCGTGGCCCGAGGTGCAGCCGGAGCCGAGCCGCGTGCCGAAGCCGACGAGCAGCCCGGCCAGCGCCAGGACCGGCAGCCCCGCCTCGATCCGCATCCGGGGCCAGTGCCCGGCCAGCGCCGCGAAGAGCGGCGGCCCGAGGACGAGACCGAGCAGGAAGGCGGCATCGGCGCGCCGCCGCGCCCCGGGCCTGCCGAGCCCGGCGACGAGCCCGCTGATGCCGGCGATGCGGCCGTTGAGCAGCAGCAGCGTCGCCGCGGACAGGCCGATCAGCAGGCCGCCCCCGAGGGCCGGAAGGTACGCGTCCATCGATGGTGTCCCCGCTGCAACGGCCCCGGCGCCGGGCTGGCCGGGACGGGGATATCGCCGGCGGCCGCCGGGAACAAGCCTTGCCAAACGCCGCCCCGTCTATAATTATCAAGTCACGGCAATGACTTAGCGAAGAACATGCTCCTTTCCGGACCCGCCGCGAACGAAACGTTCTCTCCCGTTCCGGGGGCGGCAGAAGGGCTTTCCCGGGACGGGGCGCGGGCTCAGCACGATGGGTCCGGAGCGCGGAATCGGGCCGGCGGAATCGGCCCGCGCCATGAGGAGGACGCGATGGGTTCGGCAATGATCAGGCGGGGCGATCAGGTGGTGTTCGAGCGGCTCGACCTCGCCGAGGCCCTCGGGATCTGGCGCAACGCCCGGGGGCGAATCGTCGACATCCACGGCCGGGGCGGTCGCCCGGCCACGATCGACGTGAAGTTCGAGGGCCACGAGACGCTGCGGCATTACCTGCCGGACCTGTTCCGGCGGGTGCATTGATGGCGATCCCGCGGGCATGCCGACCATGACGGCCCTCGCCACCCTTCAACCGCCCCTGCGCGCCATCAGCCGGAGCACCGCCGAGGGCGAGGTCTGGGCGGACCTGCGGGCCGAGGCCGAAGCCGCCCTGATCGAGGAGCCGCTCTACGCCAGCATCATCCAGGCGACGATCCTCGACCAGCGCAGCCTCGCCCAGGCGCTGGCCTACCGCCTCGCCCACCGGCTCGGCGACGGCGACCTCGCCCGCCTGTCGATGCGCGACCTCTGCCTCTCCGCCTTCGAGGCGGATCCGAAGGCGGGCGCCCACGCCGTGCGCGACCTCGTCGCCATCCGCGAGCGCGACCCGACCTGCCGGCGCTATCTGGACCCCTTCCTGTTCTACAAGGGCTTCGCGGCGCTCGAAGCCTACCGGGCCGGCCATTGGCTGTGGCACCGGGGGCGGGCGACCCTGGCGTTGCACGTCCAGAGCCGGATCTCCGAGGTGTTCGGCTGCGACATCCACCCGGCCGCGCGAATCGGCTCGGGGGTGTTCATCGACCACGCCACCGGGGTGGTGATCGGTGAGACCACGGTGGTGGCCGACGATGTGTCGATCCTCCAGTCCGTGACGCTCGGCGGCAACGGCAAGCAGAGCGGCGACCGCCATCCCAAGATCGAGCGCGGCGTGCTGCTCAGCGTCGGCGCCAAGGTGCTCGGCAACGTCCGCGTCGGCGAGGGCGCCAAGGTCGCGGCCGCCGCGGTGGTGCTGGCTGACGTGCCCCCGCACACGACCGTGGCGGGCGTGCCCGCCCGGGTCGTCTCGCGCCTGCGCCCGGAGGAGGAGCCGGCGCAAAGCATGGACCAGTCCTTCGGGCACGGCGACGGGATCTAGGCCCGGCCGAAAAATCCTTCCTTCAAAACAATGCCGTCGGCCGGCGCCCCCAGGGGCCGGGATTCGGGGAACGATGTTCTCCGTTCAGCGGCCGTGCGAATGATCTTGTTCTACAGATGGTCCGTGCGGCGACAGGGTATTCTTTGAACTCAAGATAAAGAGAATAACTTTTTATTGACCGGAACCTGCCGCGAAGCTTACTCAGATCGCGCCGGGAGGATTCGCAATCGAGTCCGGCACGGTCGCGGCTCCTGACCGTGGATCGCCGCGAGAAAACTTGATCCGATGTGATTCGGGCTCGGCGACAAGGGCCGATCCGATCCGCGAACACTTGCGCTGCCCCCGCCGATGCCGCGGGGCGGCCCGCCGAGGCGCGGGTCGATGCGGCGTGCCCGAAACCTTCTTGGGAGACGATGAGCGATGAGCGGACCGGGTTTGAGCGTCAGCGCGACGGCGGCACGCAATCTAGCGACCGCCACCGTCACATCGGTCCAGAACGCGGCCAACACCCCGCGCTGGCTCCTGCGGCTCCTGCCGTTCGTCGACGTTCCCGGCGGCGTCTACCGGGTCAACCGCCGCGCCGTGGTGCTGGCGCGCCCCGGCCGGGTCGAGTTCGCCGCCGAGGCCGAGGGCCGGGCGATTCGGGCCGCCTCCCTGCGCGCGGTCCCGCTGTTCAGCCGGCTGGGGGACGGCGAGCTCGCCACGCTCGCGGGCAAGTTCACCGAGAGCCGGCACCAGGCCGGCGAGGTCATCCGCGAGGAAGGCGCGACCGAGCGCAGCCTCGTCGTGGTCGCCGACGGCACCGTCGAGCTGACCCTCTCCGGCCCCTACACGGGCCGCCTGCGCCAGGGGCTCGCCACGAAGGGCGACTATTTCGGCGACGGCGACCTCGCGGACGAGGCCCCGCCCGCTCCGGCGGTGAAGGCGCTCTCGGCGGTGACCCTGCTGACCCTCGACCGCGCCGCGATCGAGGACGAGGCGATCCGCACCCGGATCGGTCAGTACCGGGAGGAGCGCGACCGGCTGAAGGGCCACTCCAACGCCTACGGCGAGCAGGGCATAGAGCTCCTGGCGGTGCATACCGGCGAGCCGCGCCTGCCGACGACCTTCGTGGACTACGAGGTCGATCCGCGCGAGTACCACCTCTCGACCATCCAGACGATCCTCAACACCCATACCCGCGTCACCGACCTCTACTCCAACGAGATCGACCAGCTCCGCGAGCAGATCCGCCTCACCGTCGACGCGGTGAAGGAGCGCGAGGAGTGGGAACTCCTGAACAATTCGCAGTTCGGCCTGCTGGGCGAGGTCGGCCCGCGCCAGCGCATCCCGACCCGCGGCGGCCCGCCGACCCCGGACGATCTCGACGAGCTGCTGACCCTGGTCTGGAAGAAGCCCGCCTTCTTCGTGGCGCACCCGCGCGCCATCGCGGCCTTCGGCCGGGAGGCGACCCGCCGGGGCGTGCCGCCGGTGGTGGTGCACCTGTTCGGCGCGCCGTTCATCACCTGGCGGGGCGTGCCGCTGGTGCCGAGCGACAAGCTGCCGATCGACATCGACCCGGTGACCGGCGCCCAGACCACCACGATCCTGCTCCTGCGCGTCGGCGAGGGCGAGCAGGGCGTGGTCGGCCTCCAGAAGTCCGGGGTGACCGGCGAGATCGAGCCCGGCCTGTCGGTGCGCTACATGGGCACCAACGACCATTCCATCGCCTCGCACCTCGTGACCCGCTACTTCTCGGCCGCCGTGCTGGTCGAGGACGCGATCGCCCGCCTCGATAACGTCCTGCTCGGCAATTACCATGACTACGCTTGAGGCGCCGGCCTTCGGAACGGCCGCGGCGAGCCCGGCCGAGTTCGCCCATCCCGAGTTCGCCCAT
>CAXTCV010000212.1:0-6333 GCA_964242725.1 uncultured Methylobacterium sp. | reverse complement strand
ACCTCCTCCATCTTCATCTCGGTGCCGCAGACCAGGATCCCGCATTCCCGCGCCACCGCCTGCCGGTAGGCGGGACTCGCGTCGAAGCGGTGGAACGGCACCTCGCAGCCGTAGAGCAGGCCCCGGGCAGCCGCCGCGGCCTGGAGGCTGTCGGCCGACCAGGACGGTTTGCCGAGGGGGCCGAACCCGCCGGGGGCGCCCCGCGCCGCCGTGGCGAGGCCGATGCAGGCCGCCCCGGCGAGAACGGACCGGCGGCTCGGACGAATCGGCATGCCGGTCCTCTGGATCCTGGGCACAGGGCGGACGGCGACCGCCGCCGGGCAGGGACGCCCGTCACCCGCATCAGACCACGGGTCGGCCCCGTTTGCGATCCGCTGGGACTGCCGGCCGGCGGGAACCGGCCGATGCGCCGTCCCGATGCGCCAACTCGCCTTCCCCGGGGACCGCCCCATCTCAAGGGCGCCATTCAGCCCAGGACCGCGCGATGAGTCAGCACCAAGCCATCAGCCCCGGCCGCAGCGCGGTCGTCACCGGCGGCGCCAGCGGCATCGGACTCGCGGCAGCGAAAGCCTTCGCGCGGGCCGGCATGAACGTCTGGATCGCGGACCTGCCCGGGCCGGCCCTGGAGGCGGCCCGCGGCGCGGTGGCCGAACTCGCCGCCGTCGAGGTCCGCGCGGTGCCCACCGACGTGTCCGACCGCGGCGCCGTCGACGCCCTGGCGGCCGCCGTCGCCAAGGCCGGCCCGCCCGCCGTCGTCATGCTGAATGCCGGGATCGAGGCCGGCGGGAAACTGTTCTCGGACGCCGACACCTGGACACGGATCCTGGGCACCAATCTCGGCGGGGTGGTCAACGGCATCCACGCCTTCGCGCCCGGCATGATCGCCGGGGCTAAGCCCGGCGCGATCATCGTCTCGGGGTCCAAGCAGGGCATCACCACGCCGCCCGGCAACGCGCCCTACAACGTCTCCAAGGCGGGGGTGAAGGCGGTCACCGAGGCCCTGGCCCACGAGCTGCGCAACCGGGAGGGCTGCCGCACCACCGCGCATCTGCTGATCCCGGGCTTCGTCTATACCGGCCTCGCCAAGGCCCGCGGCGTCGCCGAGAAGCCGGCGGGCGCCTGGACCCCGGAGGAGACGGTGACGTTCCTGCTGGCGCGGCTCGACGCGGGCGATTTCTACATCCTCTGCCCCGACAACGAGACCAGCCGGGCGCAGGACGAGAAGCGCATCGCCTGGGCGGCCGGCGACATCATCGAGAACCGGCCGGCTCTCTCGCGCTGGCACCCGGACTTTTCCGAGGCGTTCACGCGGTTCCTGGCGGGGTGACCGCGCCGGTGCGTGCGCAGCGAAGCAAATCCGGGCGCCGCGACCGCAGCGGCCGGTGAGGCCCGGACGGAGGGCTTCGCGGCGCTCATGGACGCGCCGGGCGCGGTCTGCGATCACGCCGGTGTCGGGCATCCCGTTCGGGTAGGGCGGCGTCCGGTCGGCGGCCGCGTGAAACGATCCACGTTGCGCCGCCCTGGGTGGCTTCGCTGCGCGCGCACTGACGGATCGCCGTCATCATGCGTCGCGAGAGGCGTTTCAGGCCTGCGCTGCCTGCGCGAGCCTGGCGCCGCTGGAGTGCGCCACGCTGGGCCGCCCTCATTCTTCCGAAGGCTGACGCGGCTGGACCACCCCCCCTCGTCTGGCGAAGCACTTGCACTCAGGTTAGGTCAGTGCGGCGCGCTCGCCGCACCGCACCCGCGCACGATACCAGGGAGCCGCACTTGGCCACGATCATCCCCGTCGCTTCCTTCGACTGCGTCGTGTTCGGCGCGACCGGCGATCTGACCGCACGGAAGCTCCTGCCGGCCCTGTTCTACCGCTTCCGGGACGGGCAGATCCCGGAGACCAGCCGGATCATCGGCGCCTCGCGCTCGGACCTGTCGGTCGATGCCTTCCGGGAGCACGCCCGGGACGCCCTCAAGCGCTTCGTCCCGGCCGCGGATCTGGCGGAGGACGTGCTCCACCGGTTCCTCGACCATGTGAATTACGTCGCGGTCGACGGCGCCGGGGACAGCGGCTGGGCCGACCTCGTGACCAAGCTCGACGAGCGGCCCGACCAGGTGCGGCCCTACTACCTCGCCACCTCCCCCGACCTCTACGGCTCGATCTGCCGCAACCTCGCCGCCCACGGTCTCGTCGGCGAGAAGTCCCGCGTCGTGCTGGAGAAGCCGATCGGCAAGGACCTGAAATCGGCCCGCGCGATCAACGACGCCGTCGGCGAGGTCTTCCCCGAATCGCAGATCTTCCGGATCGACCATTACCTCGGCAAGGAGACGGTCCAGAACCTGCTCAGCTTGCGCTTCGCCAACACCATCTTCGAGCGGCTCTGGACCTCGGACGTGATCGACCACGTCCAGATCACCGTGGCCGAGACCGTCGGCGTCGAGGGCCGGGCCGGCTACTACGACACGTCGGGCGCCATGCGCGACATGCTGCAGAACCACATGCTGCAGCTCCTGTGCCTCACCGCCATGGAGAGCCCGCTCAACCTCGAAGCGAATTCGGTGCGCGACGAGAAGCTGAAGGTTCTGCGCGCCCTCAAGCGGATCACCGCCCACGACGTGCAGGCGGTGACCGTGCGCGGCCAGTACGTGGCGGGCGCGGTCGACGGCAAGCCGGTGGAGGGCTACCTGTCGGAGCTCGGCCACGAGAGCCGCACCGAGACCTTCGTGGCCATGAAGCTCGAAGTGCAGTCCGGGCGCTGGGCCGGGGTGCCGTTCTACCTGCGCACCGGCAAGCGCCTGCCGCAGAAGCTGTCGGAGATCGTGGTCCAGTTCCGGGCCTCGCCGTTCTCGATCTTCCCCGAGGAGGCGTTCGGGCGCGAGCCGAACCGGCTGGTGATCCGCCTGCAGCCGCAGGAGGGCATGAAGCTCGAGGTGATGACCAAGGATCCCGGCCCCGGCGGCCTGCGCCTGCGCCCGACCGACCTCGACATCTCCTTCGAGGAGACCTTCAAGCAGCGCTACCCGGACGCCTACGAGCGCCTGTTGATGGATGTGGTCCGCGGCAACGCCACCCTGTTCATGCGCCGCGACGAGGTCGAGGCCGCCTGGGCCTGGGCGGACGGGGTGCTCAAGGCGTGGGCCGACCGCCCGGAGGCGCCGCGGCCGTACCCGGCCGGGAGCTGGGGGCCCACCGCCGCCATCGCGCTGATCGAGCGCGACGGCCGGACCTGGCACGAGGAGCTGCGCTGAGACGCTGTCCACAGCTTACGGCCAAGCTGCCATGATACCGTCAAGCCGGAGGGGGACCGTGCCCGTGCCGCTGGTCGCCGCCCCGCCAGAGGGCGGACACGGCCTCGCACGAGGGAACATCGCATGCTGGACACCTATCGGGACGCGGCCGCCCTGGCCGAACGCCGGCTGGAGCGTTCGGTCGCCTCGGCGTTGCGCATCATCGCGGCCGCCCATGACGAGCGGCAGGCCCCGCCGATCTCCGCGGCCCGGCGCCGCCTGAGCGAGGTCTACGGCGCCGCTCGCCTCGCGCGCCGCCTCGAGCGCCAGCGGCCCACGGCCTGAAGCCCGTCACAGGACGGCGTCCCAGGTCTCGCTGAGGGGCGTCGCCCCGCGGACGAGGCGCGCCCGCAGCACCACGTCGCCGGCCGGCATCGGCGCCGGCGGACGCCACTCGACATAGATCCGCCAGCCGCCGGTCTGCGGCACGAAATTGGCCACCGGCTCGTGCGTCGTGCCGGCGCTGGCCGAGACCTCCGCGGCCACGGACTCGTCCGGTCCCCCGGGCAGGCCCGGACCCTCGAAATCGACCACGCAGAGCCGCCGCTCCGGGCGCGGCGGCGTCATCGGGCGCAGGCGCTCCGCCGCGCCGAACCGCGTCGCCGTGACCCGGGCGAGGTCCGTTCCAGGGATCGCCGCCGCCGGCTCCGCCCCGACCGTGGTCAGGCCGTAGGCGAGCCGCAGCGCCGCGCCCGGCCCCGCCGGCTCGGTCGGCACGAAGGCCGCCACGATGTTGTCCATGTATTCCTCCCCGGAGGGGATCTCGTAGAGCTGGACGGCGCCCGCCGCGAAGGCGCCCCCGGCGGGGTCCGGGGACACCCACAGGCCGGGCCGCGCCTCCTGGCGCGCCTCCACGTCCAGATAGGCGGCGAAGTTTCTCTCCCGCTGCAGCAGCCCGAACCCCGCGAGCGGCTTCGACGCGAAGGCCGAGATCTGCGGTCGCGGGCGCCCGTTGATCAACGGCCGCCAGAGCCGGTCGAGCCCCGCCGGGGCAGCGCCGGAGGCGACGCACAGCCCGTCGGAATCGTGGACCTGCGGCCGGAAGTCGTCGAACGGCTTGGCGTTCCGGGCGCCGGGCCCGTTCTCGCCGTACAGGAACATGCTGGTGAGCGGCGCCAGACCGAGCTTGGCGATCGGACGCCGCGGGTGGAGCGCGGCGGCGACGTCGATCCGGGCCGGGTCCCCGGGGGCGATCACGAAGCGGTAGGCGCCGGCCACGCTCGGGCTGTCGAGGAGCGAGAGCACCGTCAGGCTGCGCGCCCCCGGCTCCGGTTCGCAGAGCCAGTGGGCCACGAAGTCGGGAAATTCCTCCCCCTCCGGCGCCCCCGTGCCGACGGCGAGGCCCCGGGCCGAGAGGCCGTATTCCTGGTTGGCCGCGCGCAGGCGGAAATAGGAGGCGCCGAGGAAGACCAGGAACTCCTCCTGGAACCCCTTCGGACGCCAGGCGGGCGTGTCGGGGAAGGCGTAGTGCAGGCGGAAGCCGGCGAAGCCGAGGTCCGGCGGAAAGCTCTGGCCGGCGAGCCGCGGGCCCGGATCGAACAGCCGGCTCTCGTAGGGGATCGGGCGCGCCGGCCCGTCGAGCGGCTGGAGATGGAGGGCCACGCGCTTGCGCTGCAGGAAGCCGCGGTGGAAGAACTGCGCGCTGAACAGACCGCCGAGCGGCAGGCTCTCGGCCGGCCGGAAGGTGATGGCCCGGTAGCCGTCATAGTCCAGGGCGGCGAGCGCGGGCGGCAGATCCTCGGGCGCCGCCGCATAGGGGGCGGCGGCGCGCTGCGCGGCCAGTTCCGCGAGGGCCTCGAAGGTCATCCGGCCATCCTGAAGCGCACCCGCGGGCCGCGCCTGCGACGGAAGCGCCGACCCGGCCCACGTTCTGGACCCATTCAGATCGGCCGCGCTAGGTATCGCCGTGCCGGCAGCCGCGGTCAGGACGATCCGAAGAACGTGGCGCCGGGAGGGGGGATCGATCCGCTCGACCTCCGGCTGCCCGGGCGGCCGGGTCGGCTCCGTGTCCTCGCCCCGCATATCGGTGTCCACGGTCATCGGTTCCCGGCCTCAGGCGGCGGGGCGGCCGGCAGCCTTCCACGGTCGAGTTCCTCGCGCCATGTCGCCTCGCGCCAGATCTCCTCAGCCCTCGTCCCCACGCGTCACCTCCTCGGCCGAACGGTCGGAGCGGAACGCGTGTCCGGGCGTGCCCGATCCCTCGGGTCCGGGAACCGACCGCGAGGTCTGGAGCGGCGCGCGCGCCGGCCGGGTGCTGCGCGCCCGGCGCCTCGCCCTGGCGATCCCGAGCCTCGTCACGGCGGGGGGCCTCGCCTGGTTCGCCGCGCTGGCCTATCCGGCGGGCGTCAGCCCGCTCGCCTGGGCGGTGCTGGTGCTGTTCAGCCTCGTCATGGGCTGGCAGGCCTTCGTCGCCTGCCAGTACGCCTACGGGCTCGCCGCCGCCCTGCTCGGCGACCGGGCGAAATCGGCGCTGGAACGCCGCGCGGACGCGGCGGGCGCCGCCCCCGCCGGAGCTGGCCGCACCGCCGCCGTGGTGGCGATCCACGCCGAGGACGCCGTGGCGGTCTTCGCCCGCCTGCGGGTGATGGCCCGCTCGCTGGCCGAGGCCGGGGCCGGCGCCATCGACATCTTCGTCCTCTCCGACACGCGGGACGGGGCGATCGCCGCCGTCGAGGAGCATGAATACGCCCGGATCCAGGCCTGGGCCGGGACCGACCCGGCCCTGCCGCGGATCCGCTACCGGCGCCGGGACGAGAATGTCGGCCGCAAGGCCGGCAACATCGGTGCGTTCTGCCGCAGCCACGGCGGCGAATACGCCTTCATGATCGTCCTCGACGCCGACAGCCTCATGACCGGCGCCACCATGGCCCGCCTCGTGCGGCTGATGCACGAGAACCCCCGCACCGGCCTGATCCAGACCGTCTCCTACGCGGCCGGCCGCGACACCCTGTTCGCCCGCATCCAGCAATTCGCCGTGCGGCTCTACGCGCCGCTGGCCCTGCGCTGCCTGGAGACCTGGCAGGGGCCGGAGGGCAGCTACTGGGGTCACAACGC
>CAXTCV010000211.1:0-6356 GCA_964242725.1 uncultured Methylobacterium sp. | reverse complement strand
CCGTTGGTGAAGGCCAGGCTGTAGCCGTAGAACACCCACAGCAGGCCGACGATCGCCACGATGGCGAAGACCTGGGTCAGGACCGAGAGCATGTTCTTGGTGCGCACGAGGCCGCCGTAGAACAGGGCGAGGCCGGGGACGCTCATCATCAGCACCAGGGCCGAGGAGATCAGCATCCAGGCCGTGTCGCCCTTGTTGGGGATCGGGGACGGCGGCGGCGCCGCGGCTTCGGGTGTCGGCGTCTGCGCGAGGGATGGCTCGATCAGGATGGCGGCGATGGCCGCCCCTCCCAAGCCAAGCATGAGGGCGTGACGAAGTTTCATGGGCACGTGGCTCCCGGTCGTGATTCGTATCGTTTCAAGGAAGTCTGGGGTCTGGGGGCCCGGGCGTGCCGGGCTGCGGATCAGAGGGCGTCGGCGTCGGTCTCGCCGGTCCGGATGCGCACCGCCTTCTCCAGCGGCATCACGAAGATCTTGCCGTCGCCGATCTGGCCGGTGCGGGCGGCCCCCGCGATGGCGTCGATGACGCTCGAGGTCAGATCGGAGGCGACGGCGACCTCGATCTTCAGCTTGGGCAGGAAGCTCACGGCATATTCGGCGCCGCGGTAGATCTCGGTATGGCCCTTCTGCCGGCCGTACCCCTTCACCTCCGTCACCGTCAGGCCGTGGACGCCGATTCCGGTGAGCGCGTCGCGCACCTCCTCGAGCTTGAACGGCTTGATGATGGCCATCACGATTTTCATGGGCGACGCCCCCTTCGCAGTCCGTGGGAACCGTTGCCGACGCCTGATCCGCACGACGACCCGGCCGGGGTCGTCCGCAGATTCGGGATGGCCCGCGGTTGAACGTCGCTATTCAAGGACTATGCCACGCAAGCTTGGCCGGGAACCTTTCCGCCTCGGCGACTTTTGCCCATGGATTAGACGTCACGGATCAGATCACGCGCATCTGCCGGCGCCGAAATGCCTACGGAGAAGGCAATTTGCATCGCGCGCGTGCATGATTCCGTGCTGCCGCCGGGCACGGGCGACGCGGCGTCTTAATCCGCGCGGGGACGAATAAGCCCTTCCTGGGCGACCGACGCCACGAGGTTGCCGGCCCGGTCGAAGATCTGGCCGCGGGCAAACCCCCGGGCGCCGCCCGCCACCGGGCTGTCCTGGGCGTAGAGGAGCCACTCGTCGATCCTGACCGGCCGGTGGAACCAGAGCGCGTGGTCGAGGCTCGCCGCCTGGATGGTGGGATCGAAGACCGAACGCCCGTGCGGGATCAGCGACACGTCGAGCAGGGTCATGTCGGAGGCGTAGGCCAGCACCGCCCGGTGCAGGGCCGGATCGTCCGGCAGGGCGGCAGCGGCGCGCAGCCAGACGTTGAACACCGGTTCGGGCGGCCGTCCGCCCGCCCCGGCGGGGACGTACCGGTTCAGGTCGACGGGACGCAGGGCGATCGGCCGCGCGCGGCCGAAATAGGCGGCGATCGCCTCCGGCATGCCGCTGCCGCCGGCCGCCGCCAGGGCCTTGCCGTCGAGGAGCCCCTCCGGCCCCGCCACCGCGGGCATCGCCGGCTGGTGGACGAGGCCGTCCTCGGCCACCTGATAGGAGACCGTGGTGGCGAAGATCGCCCGCCCGTGCTGGATCGCCTTGACCCGGCGGGTTGTGAAGCTCCGGCCGTCGCGGATGCGCTCGACCTCGTACACGATGGGCGTGCGAGGATCGCCGGGCAGCATGAAATAGGCGTGGAGCGAGTGGACCGGGCGGTCGTCCGGCACCGTCCGGGTGGCGGCGACGAGCGCCTGGGCCACCACCTGGCCGCCGAACACCCGCCGCCAGCCGGTCTTCGGGTTCTGGCCACGGAACAGGTCGGTCTCCAGCCGCTCCAGGTCGAGGATGGCGATCAGCTCTGCGACGGCGTCGGTCATCGCGTCGGTGTTGGCGTCGGTCATGACCCGCGGGGTTTCCGTTCGTTGCGCGCGTGCGACATAGGCCTTTCGGACGAACCAATCCACGCGTCCCGCCCGCGGGATGCAGACCGGAGATCCACCCCATGACGGCCGAGACGCCCCGCCCCGGAAGCCGCAGCCTCCTGATCGCCGGCGGCGGCCTGCCCAGCCTCGCCCTGGCGCTGGCCCTCAAGCAGGCGCACGGCCCGGCTTTGGCCGTGACGGTGATCGATCCGGGGGCCGCCGATCCGGCCCGCCACCGCGGCCGCGCCTACGCGGTGGCGGCGGGCGGCCGGCGGATGCTGGAGCGGCTCGGCGTCTGGGACCGGATCTCGGCCGCGGCCGAACCGATCACCGAGATGGTGATCAGCGACAGCCGCCTCGCCGACCCGGTGCGGCCCACCTTCCTGACCTTCGGCCGGGATGCGGAGGACGACCGGGACGACGGGGCGCCCTTCGCCCATATGGTCGAGGCCGAGCCGCTGGCCGGGGCCCTGGCTGAGGCCTGCCGGGCGACGGGGGTGCGCTTCGTCACCGCGGGGGTGGAGCGCGCCGTGCCGGACGGTGCGGCGATCCGCGCGGCGCTGACGACCGGCGACAGCCTGCGGGGCGACCTGCTGGTGGCCGCCGACGGCGCGCGCTCGCGCCTGCGGGAGGCGGCGCGGATCGGCTGGGTCGGCTGGTCCTACCCGCAGGTCGGCATCGTGGCGACCATCGGCCATGCCCGGCCGCACGGGGGACGCGCGGTCGAGCATTTCCTGCCCTCGGGCCCCTTCGCGATCCTGCCGCTGCGGGACGGCGGCACCCTGGGCCATCGCGCCTCCATCGTCTGGACCGAGCGCGCCGACGAAGCCGACGCCCTGCTGTCGGGCGAGCCCGACGAGGTGCTGGCCGAGATCGAGCGCCGGTTCACCCTGGATCTCGGGGCCCTCGCGCTGGAGCACGGGCCGAGCCGGCACCCGCTGGCCTTCGGCCTCGCCCGGGCCTACCGCGCCGAGCGCCTCGCCCTGCTGGGCGACGCCGCCCACGTGATCCATCCGATCGCCGGACAGGGACTCAATCTCGGCCTCGCGGATGCCGCCGCGCTGGCCGAGGCGGTGACCGGCGCGCTGCGCCTGGGCCTCGACCCCGGCGGTCCCGACGTGCTGCGCGCCTACGAGCGCGCCCGGCGCTTCGACAGCTTCGCCATGGCGGCGGCCACCGACGGGCTGAACCGGCTGTTCTCGAACGACGCGCTGCCGCTGCGGCTGGCCCGCGACCTCGGCCTGGGACTTGTGGACCGGCTGCCGGGGCTCAAGCGCTTCTTCATCGGCGAGGCCGCCGCCGCCCGCGGCTCGCGGCCGCGGCTGATGCGGGGGGACGGGCTGTAGGGGGCGACATGCCGGCGCGGACGGACGCGCGGACGCGTACCGTTCGAAAGCATCGTCCGGTCGAGGGACGGGGCAGTCCGGAGCCGCCGGGCGCCCGCCCTCTCCCCTCTGCGGGGGAGGGAGCGCGCGGGTTCGGCCGCTGCGCTCCTCCGTGAGCATCGGACCTCACGGAGGGCGGAGAAAGAGAACCGGTCAGGCGGCGGCCTCCGCCCGGCGCTCCGCGATCCAGCGCGTCGCCTCGGCCCGGGGGGCGACCACGTCGATATCGGTGCGCAGCTGCGGGCTGTAGGCCGGATCCTCCGCCAGCACGTCGTGCCAGCGGCGCAGGAAGCGCGCGATCTGCGGGCCCGGGGCGAAGCTCGCCTGCCGCGAGGCGCTCTCGTGATGCGCCATCTCGGCGAACGGCGTGTAGACGATCCGGTAGCCGAGCTGGCGCAGCTTCAGGCACAGGTCGACGTCGTTGAAGTCGAGGGCGAAGTCCGCGTCGAAGCCGTTGACCGCCTCCAGCACCGCCTTGCGCGTGGCGAAGAGCGCGCCGGTCACCGCCGAACAGTCGCGCTGGGTGAGCGCCCAGTCGCCATAGGTCGGTTCGGCCGCGTCCCGGTTGTACCAGGGATGGGCGAAGACATCGAAGATGCCGCCGGTCATGCCGGCGTGCTGGATCCTGCCGTTCGGGAACAGCAGCCGGCCGCCGACGCCGCCGACGCCGCGGTCCAGGGCGAAGGTCAGGAGCGCCTCGATCCAGCCCGGCCGGCGCACCACGAGGTCGTCGTTCATGAGGATGACGAGGTCGGTCTCGGCGGCCCGCCAGAGCAGGTTCATCTTGGCGGCGTAGTTGAACGGCTCCCCCGGCGCCCGGGTCGTGAGCAGGCGGGTCACCGCGAAGCGGTCGTTGCGGCCGCGATAGATCGCGTCGTCCTCCGTATCGTCGCCGATCAGCACGCGGATCCGGTCGGACGGGTAGGTGCTGCGCCCGAGGCTGTCGAGGAGGTTGATCACGTGCGGCCTGGCGCCGTGCAGCGCCCGGCCTTCATCGTCCTTCGGACGACTCTGGTTGGTCGGCACCACGAGGGTGACGGCCGGCCGCGCGTCGAGGCTCCGGCGGATCTCCAGCGTGTCGGACGTCAGCCCCGGGGTCGCGCGCAGGGGCGCGCCGGTCGTCTCGAACCAGCGGTCGAGGGCATGGGCACGCGCCGGGCGCGGCGCCTTCGGGCGTTCCAGCGGCGAGGCGATCAGCGTCTCGGGGATGCGGTCGATCCCGATCCCCGCGGAGATCGCCCCGAGCAGGAACCGGAACCAGGCGGCGCTGCCGTGCCGCAGGCCGAATTCCGGGCCGAGGCCGGTCAGGACCGAGGCGCGGATCAGGAGCGGGAAGCCGATGTAATCGTCGGCCATCAGCAGGGCCGGATTGAAGGCCGGCTTGCAATGGACGCTCCGGACTTGCCCGGCGCCGTCCACCACGGCGTCGTCGCCGTAGAAGACGCCGATATCGGGCCGCGCCGCCATCGCGGCCGTGAGATGCGCCACGAGGTCGGGGCGCAGCTCGGAGGCCGCGGGCGCCACGAACAGGGCCCGGCAGGCCGGCACCTGCCCGGCGGCGACCTGGCCGAGCCGGCGCTCATCGACGGGGCGGAACTGCGCGTCGAGGGGCAGCGGCAGGATCGCGTCCGGCCACGGACACGCCCCCCAGGAGGCTGACGGGGCCGGGACCGGTTTCTTCTTCAGCACGGGTCACGTCTCCGGGGCGTCAGGAACGTTCGGCGGCGAGGAGACGCGACAGGCTCGCCTCCATGGCGGAGGCCACCGCGGCGATGGAGAGCCGCGCGCGGATCCGCGCCCGGGCGGCATCGCCGATCCGCGCCGCGTCCCCGCTCGCCACCGCCCGGGCCGCGTCGGTCAGGGCGCGGGCGAGATCGGGCTCATCGACCTGGCCCCATTCGGCACCGCGCAGGTACGGACCGTAGGTCTGGTCGAGGGCGGTCACGTCGGCCCTGACGGGGAAGCCGCAGGAAGCGTCGAGGAAGTCGCGGCAGCCGCCGTAATCGGTGGCGACCACGACCTTGCCCATCTCCATCGCCTCGGCGATCGTCAGGCCGAACCCCTCGGAGGAATGCGACGAGGCGTAGATCGCGCAGAGCTCGAACAGGGCGCCGAGCTCGTTCTGGGAGAGCGGCTGGTCGATCACCACCACGTCGCCGGCCCTGCCCACGAGATCG
Organism: uncultured Methylobacterium sp.; assembly: GCA_964242725.1. GTDB lineage: Bacteria > Pseudomonadota > Alphaproteobacteria > Rhizobiales > Beijerinckiaceae > Methylobacterium. The sequence continues at coordinate 835 of CAXTCV010000211.1, read as the reverse complement.
AGGAGCTTCTTGCCCTCCTCGGGCAGGTCGAAGACGTGCTTGGTCTTGAGCACGAGCTGCCAGCCGGCCTGCCCCAGCCCGGCCGCCCGGAAGGCCCGGATGAGGGCGTGCGGGTTCTTGCGGGCGAGGTAGCTCGAACCGTCGAAGGCGTAGAGGATGACGCGTCTGCTCGGATCGATGGCGAAGACCTTGCGCAGGTTCGCCTTGGCGGCCGCGCTCGCGGGCTCGCCGGCCTCGTTCTCGACCACGTAGGGGACGACATCGACCGGGATGTCGGTGATCTGCCGGAAGATCGCCGCGCAGAACTCCGTGGGCGCCCAGATCGCGTCGAGACCGTCGACGGTGGGCAACCAGCCCCCGGGCACGTGGGAGGTCTCCCAGACGAACAGCCCGACCTTCAGCCGCGCCGCCGCGGCGATGGCCCGCTGCCGGTCGCTCATCAGGGAATGCCAGCTGTCGCCGTTGAAATGCACCAGGGCGACGTCGGCCGGGCCGGAGAAGGTCCGGGCCTGCCAGGCCGGCGCCACCCGGGCGTGGACGTGGAACGGCCGTTCCATCGGGTGGACGTTCAGGGCGAAGGGGGCCCGGTGCAGGGCGCGGGCGTAGCTGCGGGCCGCGACGCCGAGCCCGTTGGCGTAGTTCATCGGCGAGACGAAGGCGACGCGCAGGGGCCGCTCCGGCGCCTGGGGGCTGCGCAGGTCGGCCCAGATCTTCCCGCCCGGATACGTGTAGGTCACGTCCAGGCGGTCGAGGTCGAAGCCGCGCTCGGCGATCGCCTCCCGCACCGCCGCGCCGCCGATCGCGGCGTGCTCGCCCAGGAGCGAGCGCTTCACGA
>CAXTCV010000210.1:0-6452 GCA_964242725.1 uncultured Methylobacterium sp. | reverse complement strand
GCCGACGAGGGCATGACGATGCTCGTCGTGACCCACGAGATCGGCTTCGCCCGCGAGGTGGCCGACCGGGTCCTGTTCCTCGACGGCGGCCGCCTCGTCGAGCAGGGGCCGGCCGCCGAGGTCCTGAACCGTCCGCAGAACCCCCGCACGCAGGACTTCCTGCAGCGCGTGCTGCATCCGCTGTAGGAGAGGCCGTGGCCGAACCCTTCCCGCTCGCCCCGTCCCTCTGGGCGACCACCGCGGCCCCCGCGCCGGAGACGCCGCCGCTGGCCGAATCCGGGCGGGCCGATGTGGTGATCGTCGGCGGCGGCTTCTGCGGCCTGTCCACCGCCCTGCATCTCGCCGAGCGGGGCATCCGGCCGGTCGTTCTGGAGGCGCACGCGATCGGCTTCGGCGGCTCCGGGCGCAACGGCGGCCAAGTCATCCCGGGATTGAAACACGATCCCGCCGACCTCGTCGCCAAATTCGGGCGCGAGCGCGGGGAACGGCTCGCCCGCTTCGCCGGCGGCACCGCCGATACGGTCTTCGATCTCATCGCCCGGCACGGGATGGATGTGCCGCACCGGCGCGAGGGCTGGATCCAGGGCGCCCACACCGAGGCCGGGCTGGACGACGTCGCGCGGCGGGCGCGCCAGTGGGCGGACCTCGGCGCCCCGGTCCGCGTCCTCGACAAGGACGCGACCGACCGGCTGCTCGGCACGGACCGGTATCTCGGCGGCTGGCTCGACGGCCGCGGCGGCGCGATCCAGCCGCTGAGCTACGCCCGGGGCCTCGCCCGGGCCGCCCTCAAGGCCGGGGCCGCGATCCATGGCGGATCGCCGGTGACCGCCCTCGATCGGACGGGATCGGACTGGACCGTCACCACGGCGCAGGGCGCCCGCCTCGCCACCGAGCGCGTCGTCCTCTGCACCAACGGCTACACCGGCGGCCTCTGGCCCGGCCTCGCCCAGACGGTGATCGCGGCCAACTCCTTCCAGGTCGCCACGGTGCCGCTCTCCGACAACCTGCGGCGCTCGATCCTGCCCGAGGGGCAGGTCTCCTCGGATACGCGCAAGCTGCTGCTCTACTTCCGTCTCGACCATACCGGCCGGCTGCTGATGGGCGGCCGCGGCCCGTTCCGGGAACCGCGCGGCCCGCAGGACTGGGCCCATCTCGAACGGATCGTCGGCAAGCTCTTTCCCCAGCTTGACGGCATCGCCTTCGACCACCGCTGGTGCGGCCGCGTGGCGATCACCCGGGATTACCTGCCGCATCTTCACGAGCCGGCGCCCGGTCTGCTCATCGACATCGGCTGCCAGGGGCGGGGGGTCGGCCTTCAGTCGGCGATGGGCCGGGCGATCGCCGCGTACATCGCGACCGGCGATGCCGACACCCTGCCCCTGCCGCCCACGCCGATCGCGCCGCTGCCGCTCCACGCGCTGCACCGCCTGTACGTCTCTGCGATCATCGGTTGGTACCGCCTGAGCGACGGCGGTATTCGCTGACGGATCGAGCCACCTCGGGCAATCGGTCGATGGGGATCGTGACGAACGCCCGGCTGTCGCGCGCGACCTGCGCGTGCGGGTTGATCCATGCCGAGAGGCCCGGCGGCCGCCCAATCCGCTTTCGAAATCCTGCCGCGATCGGCTGAACGAGGGCGCTGGGCGCACCGCGGCCTGACGACGGGTGAACGCCGGACCGACATGAGCATCGTCCGGTCAGATTCGATGACGAGCAACGCGGCACATGCCGACGCTTTCCGGTGCGGCGTGCCTGCAATCCGGAAGGTCGGTCAGAGCATCGCTCCTGCGTTCATCACACCCGACGGATCAATCGCCCGCTTGACGGTGGCGAGAAGAGACAGGCGAGCCGGGTCGCCATAACGGGCGAGCAGGTCGCGCTTGAAGCGGCCGATGCCATACTCCGCGCTGAAGCTTCCACCGAGCTCGATCGCCACCGCGTAGACCGCGTGGGCGATGCCATCCTCCACTGCCCTCGTGAAGGCGATCCGGTCGCGGCCCGCCGGCACCATCAGGTTGAAGTGGATGTTGCCGTCGCCGACATGGCCGTAGAACGACAGACGCGTGCCAGGGGCCTGTGCATCCACCACCGCGCGCGCCCGGACCAAGAAGGCGGAGACAGCGGAGGTCGGGACAGCGATGTCGAGCTTCACCGAGCCGCCCGCGTGCTTCTCTGCCTCCGGGATAGTCTCGCGGATGGTCCACATCTCGCGCCGTTGCCGCTCCGATTGGGCGAGCACTGCGTCCGTGACGTGCCCGGCCTCCATCAGAGCCTCCAGGGTGCCCAGGAGGATGTCGTCGAGGGGGATGCGCTCCGACGATGCGGAAAGTTCGAGCAGCACGGCACCGCCGGGCCCGGCCGTGAGCCCGAGATCGGCGTCGCGCATGTCGGCCACGAGCGCTAGCGACGAGGCCGAGATCAGCTCGAAGGTTGAGGCGAGATCGGCCGTCTCGCGGCGGACCAGGGCCGCGATCTCGGGGATCGGCGCGTCCGCGGCAAGCTGCAGCCAGGCGGTGGCGCGGCGCGTCTGGGCAGGCCACAGCTTGAGCACAACGCCGGTGACGATGCCGAGCGTGCCCTCCGCACCGATGAAAAGCTGCTTGAGGTCGTAGCCGATGTTGTTCTTGCGCAGCGTCCGCATGTCGGAGAACAGCGATCCGTCCGGCAGCACGACTTCCAGGCCGAGCACGAGGTCGCGCGTCATGCCGTAGCGCAGCACCTGCAGCCCGCCGGCATTGGTCCCGATATTGCCGCCGAGGCGGCAACTCCCCTCGGCACCGAGGCTCAGCGGCAAGAGACACCCGCGCGCCTCGGCGGCAGCCTGCGCGTCGGCGAGGATCGTGCCGGCGTCACAGGCCAGGGTGAAGCCCGCCGCGTCGACGGATCGGACACGGTTCATCCGCTCCAGTGAAACGACCAGCTGCTTGCGTCCGGGCTCGGGCGTCCCACCCCCGACGTAGCCAGTGTTGCCACCTTGAGGCACGAGGCCGAAACCGAGGCGTGCTGCAAGGCGGACGATCTCCTGGACCTCGTCCGTCGAGCGCGGGCGCAGGACGGCCGGGGTCTGGCCCTGCATCAGGGCGCGCTGATCATGGGTGTAGCGGATCAGGCCGGCGGCATCGGTGACGAGACCGCCCTCGCCGAGCAGGCTGTAGAAGGCGGATAAATCGGGGGACAGCGCGGATGACATCCGAGATCGCTCGGCTCGTGGCAGGGGTGAAGGGGATCGAGGCCGGAGGCGTCACGTCGGCGCCGCAGCGGGTCTGCACTCTATCTGGACGCTCCGACGCGGCAATAGCGGCCGTGCGATCGACCATCGTCGCTCTCAATGATGTCCATGCCGGCCTGGGGCGCAAAGCCGAACGGCCGATTGTGGGCGCATTCGCGATCCGGCATGGCGCGGGCCGGCCGAAAGCGGCTCGTCTGCGTTGGAGAAGGGGCGCCGGAAAAGCGTACACGCCCCTCCCGACCCAACCTCACCGGTGCAGTCGATCTGCGTCAGCGCTTCAGGCAGACGCTCATGTGGGCAGACCTTTGCGGTCGATGGACTCGACGCGCCATGCTTAGCATGTAGCTGCCTTACAGCATTGCCAACATTTTGAATGCAATATTTATCCATTCATCGGCACCGCCATCCTTATTGAATTATATCGATTGCATAATATGACTCAAATATAATTTCGAATTTTGTTCAAAAAATTTTATTGATGCACCATAAATCCTGGACCCTCGGGCCGTCGCTCAGAATCTCACGCGTGCGTCGGCGATGAAAGTTCGTGCTGGGAAGGGATGATACAGGAAGTATTTCTCGTTGCCGATGTTGTCGACGCCGAAGCTGATCGCGACGCGGTCGTCGATCCTGTACTGCATGCGGGTGTCGACGACAAAGAAGCTGTCGAACGCGCCGAACACGTGCGAGACGATGTCGGTGTTGTCGAGCGTCGTGTACTGCTTGCCGCTGTAGCGCGCCGCCACGGTCCACGACCAGTTCGGGTCGATGTGGTAGGTCGCCACCAGCGTCGCCCGCCAATCGGGCACGTAGGGCACGCGCTTGCCCCGCGCCGTCGTGCCGGTCGTGCTGGCGAAGGCCGTGTCCTTCAGGATGCGCGAGTCGACGTAGGTGACGCTGCCGGTCAGATCGAGCCGGTCGATCAGGAACCCGGTGCGGCCGGCCTCGACCTCGACGCCGCGATTGCGGATCGCGTCGACGTTGGTGGTGAAGGTCGTGGGCACCGTGCCGGTGACGAAGTTCGTCTGCGCGATCAGCGCGTCGTCGGTGTTCTCCTGGAAGAACGACACCCGCACCCGGTTGGTTTCCCACCGATGCTCGACCGCCAGCTCGCCGCTGTAATCGTGCTCCGGCCGCAGGTTCGGGTTCGGGTTGGTGAAGATCGGCCCGGTCTGCACGAGCTGGTAGAGCTCGGTCACCGTCGGAAACCGGTAGGACTCGCCGAACGAGGCTTTCACGGCCCAGCCCGGCTCGGGGGCCCAGGCCAACGTCGCCTTCGGCGAGACGTGCGTCGCCGACAGGTTCGGCTGCCGGATCTGGGTCGTCGCGGTGACCGCGCCGGTGGCGTTGTTGGCGGTCGTGGTCAGGTTGAAGCCGTCGGTGGCCTGCCAGCTCTCCAGGCGCGCGCCCGTGGTCAGCGTCCAGGCCGGGGCGAAGTGCCAGGCGTCCTGCACCCACAGGGCGCCGGTCTCGGTGGTGCCGCGGCTGTTCGTGTATTCCGTCGGCAACTGGTTCGACCGGTCGAGCCAGTTCGACGTCCCGTAGGTCGGATTGTCGAGGCGGTACTGGTCGCCGTGCGCGCCGAAGCTGATCTCGTGCGGGCCCTCGATCCCGAACGGCCGCCAGATCCCGCGCAGATCGACGTTCGTCCAGTTGGTGCCGTCGTAGCGCAGCACCTTGCCGAATGAGGTGAAGCCGTAGCCCGGCGTAACCCCGTAGGGGTTCCGCTGCGCATCGGTGAGGAAGTAGTAGTTCGAGGCCACGATCTCCCAGTCGAAGTCCCCATGCGTGTCGGTCTTGAGCGACAGGGCGTTGGCCATGTGCTGCTCGTCGAGCGTGTAGCGGTTCTGCGCGAAGGTCGAGACGTTGCCGAAGGTCGGCACACCGGTCGGCGTGACGAGGTAGCTCTGCACGGCGGCGTTGGTCGTGTTCGACCAGAAGCCGAAGGTGTAGGTCGCGGTCAGCCAGGGCGTGATGTCGAGGGCGAGCTTGAGCTTGGCGTTGGCCTGCTCGGAATGCAGCAATCCGCCCGCCCCGACGACGTTGGCGACCTGCCCGGTCTTGTTGAGCGCCGGGATGGTGCCGATCGTGCCGGCCGGCGCGCTGCCGTTGGTCACGAAGGTCAGCGGCTGGGTGAACGTGTTGAGATAGTCCGCGCTCAGGAACCACGAGAAGTCCTCGATCCGGTCGCCGAAGGTGGCGCTGGTCTTGTTGGTCTCGTAGTTGCGGTCGGTGCGGTAGTACTGGGACGTCTGCAGCGCGCCGGTCTGCTTCAGGGTCGCCTCGAAATGGTCCGGCATCCGGGTGGTGATCTGCAGGACACCGCCGATCGAGTTGCCCGGAAACGCGGCCGCGAACGGCCCGTAGAGGAAGTCGATGCGCTTGATCTCCTCGGGCGCGACGATGCCCCAGCGTGGCGCGCCGATGGTGTTGTTGTTGGCGATCAGCGCCGAGATCAGCACGTCGTCGGCGTAGACGAGGGTGCGGGCGCTGGAGTTCACGCCCCAGGTGCGGGTCTCGATGACCGGCTGGGTGTCGCCCTCGTTGCGCTTCCGGACGAACAGGCTCGGGAAGTACTTGATGGCGTCCTCGGTGTCGACGACGTTGACGGTCTCGTCGATCTGCTCGCGGGTAACGCTGGCGCTGGTCTGAGGAAGCTGGAATCGACGCACGAGGGGCGGGGCTGCCGGATCGGAGGGCACGATGCTGGTCGAGACCGGCGTCTGCAACGCGATGGCCGGTGAGGATGCCGGGCCGGCCGCTTGGCCTGTGACCGATAATTCTTCGAGCGTGACGGCGCTGTCTTCGGCCAAGCTGGCTGTCGCACCGGGCGGCGCCATGAGGCATGCGGCGGCCAGCGCCCATGCGCTGCCGCGGAGATGGAAAGGGGACATGACGGGACCTGTCGGCTGATCGGCGGGAGACGGCGCAATCAGGCGAAGGGTGGACCTCGGGCACTCTGGGCGTAGGTCGGTGGGCCCGTCTTGTAGACGTCAGCTTCGGGCCGCCAAGCGACGCGCGAGACCCGCGGGAACGGCCATAGGCGGGTGAGCGTATGGGCGGGCGGCGGCGCGACGGTGCCGATGTGCATGGTTGCGCAGCATGCATGGCATTGCGCGTCGGCTTGGTCGTGCGTGGGTAAACCTGAGGCGTGCTCGGCACAGAGGAGGGACTGTCAGGAATTTCGTGTGGGGCGGCCATAGTGGACCCGAAGGAGGCTCCC
>CAXTCV010000209.1:0-6518 GCA_964242725.1 uncultured Methylobacterium sp. | reverse complement strand
TCGCGGTGGCGCGGGCCGCCGCCTTCGGCAGCCGGGTCATCATCATGGACGAGCCCACGGCGGCGCTCGGCGTGAAGGAATCCCGCAAAGTGCTCGAGCTGATCCTCGACGTCCGGGCTAAGGGCATCCCGATCGTCCTGATCAGCCACAATATGCCGCATGTCTTCGAAGTGGCGGATCGCATCCATATCCACCGCCTCGGACGCCGCGCCTGCGTGATCCGCCCGGCGCATCACACCATGTCGGACGCCGTCGCCATCATGACGGGCGCGATGAAGCCGCCCGAGGACCCCCTGGTGGCCTGAGCGGCGCAGGCCGGGCCGCGCGCCCGCCCACGCGCCCGGTCACGGCATCAACTGGCCGCCGTTCACCTCGATGATCTGGCCCGTGATGTAGCCCGACAGCGCCTCGGAGGCGAGGAACAGGTAGGTGCCGACGCAGTGCTCCGGCGTGCCGACGAAGCCCAGCGGGATCGTCTTGCGCTGGATCTCGAGCTGCTCCGGGCTCGTGTAGCGGTCGTGGAACGGCGTCGCGATCACGCCGGGGGCGACGGCGTTGACGCGGATGCGGTCGGCGACGAACTCCTTGGCATGGCCCCGCGTGATCGTCGACACGAACCCCTTGGCGGCGGCGTAGAGGATGGCGCCGTTGCCGCCGCCGTTGCGGGCCGCGATCGACGTCGTGTTGATGATGAAGCCGCCCTGGCGCTTGAGCCAGGGATGGGCGGCGCGGGTCGCCGCCAGCACCGAGCGGGCGTTGAGGTCCATGACGCGACGGTAATGCTCGTCCGTCATCTCGGCGGTCGGCATCCGGCCCAGCATGCCGCCGGCGTTGTTGATGAGGCCGTCGAGGCGGCCGAGCGCCTTGGCGGCCTCCGCCACCACCCTGTCGCTTTCCCCGTCGACCGACATGTCGCCCTGGACCAGGGAGACCTTGCCCCCGGTCGCCGCGATGGCGTGGGCGAGGTGCTCCGCCGCGTCGCGGCTGGCGTTGTAGTGGAGCGCCACGCTGGCGCCCTGGGCCGCGAAGGCGCGCGCCACCGCGGCACCGATGCCGGTCGAGGCGCCGGTGATCAGCACGGCCTTACCGTCGAGGTCCGGTACGCGTATGCCGTCCGTCATGCCCTGCTGTTCCACGGTGGTCCTCCCGGATGCTGCCTGACTTTGTGCAGACCGGCCGATCCTAATGGACGGGCAGATCCGGGACACGCGAAATGATGGGCGGCGGGGCCACGGTCGAGCCCAAGCGGTTCGCGTTCGGACGACCGATCCCGCATGGCGCAGCAGATCCATGTTGCGGTGCAGCATGGCTGGTCTAAGCTGGGTGCGGTCGACGGACACCAACAGCTCGGGAACGGACATGCATCAGTTCGCCATCGCCATGTTGCCGGCGCTCATCATCGCGGCGGGCATGATCTGCAACAGCGCAATGGGCCATCACGGCGAGGAATGAGGCTCTCCGCGAAACCGACTGCCCCGGCGACGCCGCGATGAGTTCTCCGGGCTGATCGCCGTCGCGGAAGCGCTCGCCTCTCGCCGGGTGGGTCCGTTTCGACGTCCGGCTCGGCCGCGACGTCGTCGCCGACCGGCCGCTTCTCGCAAACTTGTGAACTTGAATGAGATGAAATGTGGGTGCGGCCCGGACGTCGATTCTGCATCATCCGCTGATGCTCCAGCCTCGACCACCTCAACCCCACAGTGCGTCGCCTGCCGTCGAGGTCGACGCCAAGGCCGTCCGCAACGAGTCCATCCGGGCGGTCCGCATCATCATCGGCCGGTCGAAACCGGTCGACAGCGACGCTCCGGTTCCCTCGCCGCACCCCCGACGAGCGTTCGAGCCCGCGGCTGAGGGCAAAGCATCCGATTGATCGCCAGGTGACGGGTTGCTCGGCCGCGACCTCGGCGGCGATCATGATAGGCGGCGATACGTGCTCAGGACGTACGTCGCGACCGTTCACCGGTTGGACTAGCCATCGCGCATCGGTGACTATGTCCGGTGTCGGTGGCGCTACGAGCCCACAGCCCTCCCCCTCGATCTGCGCGAGCGTGAGCTAGCGATCACAGGAAACGGTGGCGTTTCAGGGGACGACCCGGTCAGCGGGAACTGGCGGAGAGAGCGGGATTCGAACCCGCGATACGGTTTCCCGTATACACACTTTCCAGGCGTGCGCCTTCAACCACTCGGCCACCTCTCCAGCCGACGTTGCGGCGTCGGGCCGATGCGGGATCGGCGGGCCCCCGGTTGTCGGGGCCGACCGCGGTCTATCACCGGACTCGCCGCGAAGGCAACAGCCGGCGCGCGCTTTCCGCGCGGGCCATGGCTCCCGACTGCACCACCGTGTAAAGCTGCGCCGCGGGCCAGGCCGGCCCGCTTTCGCGACGAAGGCCCATGATCCGGTTCCTGCTCCGCGCCTTGGGTTTCGTGCTGCTGGCCGCGGCCTTCGCGGCCCTGGTGGTCGACGGCAGCCGCTCCATCGCGGGAGGGCGGGTCCTGTTCTATTCGCTCGACGACATCGCCGCGTGGCTCGGCGGCACCCGTTACGCCGCGGCCCTCGCCGGGGTCGGCGGCTGGCCGCTGCCGGCGCAGCATGTCCTGGCGGGGCTGCTGGCCGCTCCCGGCTTCCTCGTCACCGGGCTGCTCGGGTTGGCGCTGCTCTACGCGGGACGGTCGGCGGTCGCCGGCATCGGCTTGGCGGGGCGGCAAACCTGACTCTTCGCGCGATCGCTTCCTATATGGATGTCATCGCAGCTTCCGGAGAAGGTCCCATGCTGTTTCGCAAGACACCCACCCTGCCCACCGCCGCCCAGGCGCTGCCGGGCCGGCCGACTCCCCTGCCGACGCAGGACCGCCACCTGGTGCTCGGCACGCCGCTGAAGGGACCCTATCCCGACGGCACCGAGATCGCCTATTTCGGCATGGGCTGCTTCTGGGGCGCAGAGCGCCTGTTCTGGCGCCTGGGTGACGGGATCGTGACGACGGCGGTCGGCTACCAGGGCGGCGAGACGCCGAACCCGACCTACGAGGAAACCTGCACCGGCATGACGGGCCACGCCGAGGTCGTGATGGTGGCCTTCGATCCGAAGGTCGTGTCCTACGCCGCGCTGCTCAAGCTCTTCTGGGAGGAACACGATCCTACCCAGGGCATGCGCCAGGGCAACGATGTCGGCACCACCTACCGCTCGGCCCTCTACACCACCAGTCCGGCGCAGCTCGCCGAGGCCGAGGCGTCGAAGGCGGCTTACGACAAGGCGCTGGCGGCGTCCGGCAGGGGCCCGATCACGACGGAGATCCGGCCCGCGCCGGCCTTCTACTTCGCCGAAACCTACCACCAGCAATATCTGCAGCGGAACCCGGGCGGATACTGCAACCTCGCCGGCACGGGCGTGTCCTGCCCGGTGGGCCTGGGCGTCGCGGCGGAGTGACGAGGGTCCCGGGGCTCGGCCCCGGGACACCGCGGCGGGGTCGCGGCCCGCCTCAGTTGCCGAGGGGAGCGTGAGCGCCGAGGGGACGGAAACTCTCGACGACGCTCTCGTACACCTGGCGCTTGAACGGAATGATGAGCTCCGGGAGCCGCTCGATCCGCTCCCAGCGCCAGGCGTCGAACTCGGGCTTCAGGCCGTGCTCGGGGGTGTCGATGTTGATCTCGCGCTCGTCCCCCTCGAAGCGGAAGGCGAACCACTTCTGCTTCTGGCCCCGATAGCGGCCCTTCCAGTTGCGGCGCGTCAGGTCCATCGGCAGGTCGTAGGTGAGCCAATGCGGCGCTTCCGCCATGAAGGAGACGGAGGACACACCGGTCTCCTCGCGGAGCTCGCGCAAGGCGGCGGCCTGCGGCTGCTCGCCCGCGTCGATCCCGCCCTGCGGCATCTGCCATTCGTAGCCCTGGACGGCGGGATCGACGGCCCGCTTCGACCGACGCCGGCCGATGAAGACCAGACCTTCGGGGTTGAACAGCGCGATGCCCACGCAGGGCCGGTAGGCGGAATGAGTCATGGTGACGTCCGACGGTCGGAGTTTCGTTTCACTGTCCCCAACTTCGCCGATTTCTGCGCGAGCAGAAGCGAAAACTTGCGGTCTTGCCCGCCGTGGGCTGTGGAACGGCGAAGGTTTCGTGGCGGTCGGGGTCGCCCGGGCCGCCATTCGCCGCCCCGGGGCTGGATTTTCGGGACCGAACGGCCTACATCGGGTGGGCGGAGCTGCGGGGTGCGTGAGGACAGTATTCCCGGGGCCTTATCGATTCCAACGGGAGCTGTCCCTGTTCTCGACCGTGGTCTTGAGCACACGGCGCCCACCTACGTTGTAGGTTCCCGGGATCGATATCCCACGGCCATCGCGGCCCCGCACTTTTGCAACGCCGACGCGAGGCGGGCATGACGTCCCTTCGCGACAAGGCCTCGCTTCGCACGGATGCGCTGGCGCGCCGGGCCGACCTGGATCCCACGATCCGCGCCGCCTTCGCGTCGGATCTCGCCGCAGCGGGCCTCGCCCTCGTCCGAAGCCGCCGGCCAACCCCCGTCGTGTCGCTGTTCCTGCCGATCCGCGGCGAGCCCGACACGCAGCCCCTGCTCGACGCCCTGTCGGCTGCCGATGTCACGACGGCGCTTCCTGCGACACCGCGGCGCGGCGAACCCTTGCGGTTTCTCGCCTGGCGCCCCGGGGACGCGCTCGCAGCCGGCCGATTCGGCACCCGCGAGCCGTTGCCCGATGCGGCGCAGCACCACCCGGACCTCCTCTTCGTGCCCCTCGCCGCCTTCGACGCCAGGGGCTTCCGCCTCGGCTACGGGGCAGGCTACTACGATGGCGCGCTGCGCCGGCTGAGGGCGATGAAACCCGTCCTCGCGGTCGGCGTGGCTTTTGCCGCGCAGGAGGTCGCGGCCGTCCCGGCCGAGCCTCACGACGAACCGCTCGACGCCGTTCTCACCGAGCGCGGCCTGACGACCTTCGGAGCCTGACGCCTTGCGCATCCTTTTCGTGGGCGACGTGATGGGCCGTTCCGGCCGCGCCGCCGTAGCGGCCGAGCTGCCGAACCTGCGCGCGCGCTGGCGGCTCGACCTCGTGGTCGTCAACGGCGAGAACGCGGCCGGCGGCAAGGGCATCACGGAGAAGATCTGCGACGAGATCCTCGACGCCGGCGCCGACGCCGTGACGCTCGGCAACCACGCCTTTGACCAGCGCGAAGCCCTGGTCTTCATCGACCGGCAGCCGCGTCTCGTGCGCCCGCTGAACTTCCCGCCCGGCACGCCCGGCCGGGGCGCCGCGCTGATCGACCTGCACGACGGCCGCCGGGCCCTCGTGCTCAACGTGATGGGACGGGTCTACATGGATCCGCTCGACGACCCCTTCGCGGGGCTCGAGCGCGAAATCGAGGCCTGCCCGCTCTCCGTCGCCTGCGACGCCGTGGTGGTGGACGTCCACGCCGAGGCGACGAGCGAGAAGGTCGCCATCGGCCACGTGCTCGACGGCCGCGCCTCGCTGGTCGTCGGCACCCACACCCACATCCCGACCGCGGATCACCGCGTGCTTCCGGGGGGCACCGCCTACCTGTCCGATGCCGGCATGACGGGCGATTACGACAGCGTCATCGGCGTCGCCAAGGAGGAGCCGATCCGCCGCTTCATCCAGCGCACGCCCGGCAGCCGTTACGAGCCTGCCGACGGACCCGCGACGCTCTGCGGCGTCGCGGTGGAGACGGACGACCGGACCGGCTTGGCCGTCAAGGTCGCGCCCGTGCGGATCGGAGGCCTGCTGTCCGAGGCCGTGCCGCCCTTCTGGCACGACTAGGGTCTGTCGCGCCGTCGCCGGCACACGCCAGCCGAAGAAGGCGGGGTCCGGCACCGCGCAGGACGTTGCCGGGATCCGAGAGCGCCCAGCGCGGGCCGTACGGGACCATCGCTCGTCGCGCGGAGGGCGATTGGTCCATGCGCCGTCCGGGGCTGGTCTTCACTCGGCGGCCGTGATGGCGGCCATGCCGGCCCGCACGGCCGGGAAGATGCAGGTCACCGCCGTCCCCTCGCCGGGTGCCGAATCGATCAGGACCTGGCCCTGGTGCAACTCGACCAGGGACTTGACGATGGCCAGGCCCAGGCCGACGCCGCGATGGCGCGAACCGCTGGCGTCCGAACGGAATCGGTCGAACACGCGGTCGAGCAGGTCGAGCGGGATGCCGCGTCCCTGGTCCGACACCTTGAACACCACCTGATCGTCCCGGCGCAGCGCCGCCAGCGTGACGGTCTGCCCCGGCGTCGAGAAGCCGATGGCATTGGACAGGAGGTTGAACAGGATCTGCCGCAGCCGCTTGCCGTCGGCCGGGAAGGAGCCGATGCCGTCGAGCGCCACGATCCTGAGCCGGATGTCGTTCTCCGCCAGCCGATCCTGCACGCCCTCGGCGGCTTCCTCCATGGTCTGCACGATGTCGACGGTGCCGAGGTTCAGCTCCATCGCATCCATGTCGATGGTGGCGAGGTCCAGGATGTCGTTGATGATGGCGAGCAGCGCCGCCGACGACTTGGTGATGTAGCCGG